>CALLBL010000001.1 GCA_937999345.1 uncultured Candidatus Altimarinota bacterium
TTTTTCTGTCTGTATCTATATTTATGCAGCTATAGTGCCTGATCAATAATTATCATTAGCAGCCCTCAGCTCTGGAGTTGGTATAGATTTACCTTTTCTTGCAGTTTTGGTATTTGCCCAATTAAAAGGTCTATCAAGCCATTTTACACCAACGTTTGGTACTTTTCAAACAAATGCTGGTGCAGTCACTACTCATTTAACTAGATTACCAGCTGGGGCTCAAACATAAGGAATCTTATCAACAGTAGCAGATGCTATATCTATTGCATTATCTTGAATAACATTTTGATATCCTTTTCCTATAGCAGGAACAATCCCAAGAGGAATATTTTTCAGTGCTGTCCCATATCTGGTAACTGCTCCAAGTAAAGATTTTGGTATATTTTTAAATACTCAGTTATCTTTGTAAGCATTGGGGTTAAACACATTGAGTGCGCTTTTTGTCCCATCCCATGCTGGGTTTATGATATCCATAGCATATGCTGATGTAGTTCATAAAAATCATGCTACGAGATTTTGTCAGACTTCAGGAGCAAGTGTAACTGGATTCAGAGAAGCATTTGGTCACTTAGAAGCTCATATTCATTTATCAGCAAAAGGATTTACAGATTGTATAGGCATAATTAATACTTATTAACTAAATATAATACAAGTAATATAGTACAAATAATTAATTTGTCAAACATAAAATCTATTTCATAATAAATTAAGGTTATTTCTTACCATATTCTTACAATAGATATGTAAAGTGTAAAGTAATATTTATAGAACTAACTAGAAAAGTATGATATTATGACTCTACAATAAAAATAAAAATAAAATTATGATAGATAAGCTAAAAAAGAATACTTATAATTACTATAGGCAAACAAATACGAAAAAACTTGCCGAACAAGCAAAAGTTAGAAGACTCAGTAGACTCAGAGCCTTCGACGCGTAAATCGTATAAAATATAAAAACTAACACCATTTTTTGGTGTTTTTTTTGTGTATTTATCTGTCTCTGTATAATACCCAAAATTATGAATAATATGTATGTATGGAACTAAAAGAATTTAACTATGACCTGCCTGAGGATCTGATTGCACAGGAGCCACTCAAAACGAGAGATAACTCGAGACTTTTGATAATGGACAAAGAAAACTGAAGCTTAGATGATAAAGTATTTACAGATCTAGCCGAAGAACTCTGAGAATATGATGTACTGGTTATCAATAAGACTCGTGTACTCAAAGCAAGACTCAAGTGAAAAGTAACTCTCAGAGTAAGAAAAACTGAGAGAGAAGTCGAGGTATTTTTACACAAAGAAGTATGAGAAAATATCTGGGATTGTATAGTATATCCATGAAAACGTTTTTCTGAAAACACCATCATATCTTTCTATGATGAAAATGATATCGTTGTTATGACATGAGAAGTGCAAAGCACTACTCATATTTGAAGAATTATAAAGTTTACTCCAATTCATAATAATCTATTTGATACGCTGGAACAAATATGAAATATCCCTCTTCCTCCATATATCAAAAATGATATAGATGATAGCGAAAGATACCAAACTGTCTACAATGATAATATAGGAAGTGTAGCTGCTCCAACAGCTGGACTTCATTTTACCGATGAATTATTAAGAACCCTCAAAAACAAATGAGTTAAAATTGAAAAAGTACTTCTGCATGTATGACTTGGTACATTTGGGCATGTGAGAGAAACAGAAGAAATAGAAAAGCACCAGATGCATAGTGAGTATATAGAGTTGGAAGATATAGTAGCCAATAGACTCAATGCCTACAAAACTCAGTGAAGACGTATCATAGCTGTCTGAACGACGTCTATCAGGGTACTTGAGAGCTTCTCAGACGATGATGGACTTCTTCATAGTGGACAAAAAGAGACAGATATATTTATCTATCCTGGGTATGAGTGGAAATTTGTAGAGTCTCTGATTACCAATTTTCATCTTCCAGAATCTACTCTCCTCATGCTCGTATCGAGTCTTGCAGGTCAAGAAAACATAAAAAAAGCCTATAGACATGCTATAGGCAAAGGATACAGATTCTTCTCATTTTGAGATGCGATGTGGATTAAGTAAGTCCAGCTCATTCTTTTTGCTTAAAGCTATGCTGATCTCTGTAGTGGTCTACTATATTGAGTATTTTTCTTGATTGAGTCAGAGGAATAGGAGCAAATGTCATTTCTAAATTGGTCATATTTCAAGCTGTTTGTATAGAAATAGTCCCATAGTTAAATATATTTGCAAAAATTCCTTTTGTTATACTATTTACTTCTTGTACCTGTCCGAGATTACACTCAGTTACTCATCTATTAAGAAATGATTTTTGCTCTACTCATACGATTCTATTATTGGTAATCACAAACATATCGAGCTCATGATTGAGCCACTCTATATAGAGAAATATAGAGAAAAACATCCAAAACACTATGTTGAGTATATGAGCCCAAGCTGTATTGAGAAACATAAGAATAGAAACAGATATGATCACTCATACCAATGCGTAGAGACCAACCAGCCAAAACACTATCCAGTGCCTTCTGACTACCATTTCTACTTTTTCTCCTGATCTGATATTATCTAGATGTACCATAGCGTAGTATTGCTTAAGTTATATTTGGTTTTTTCAAGTAGAGTGGTGCTATTTCTCTGTGTTTCTCAAAAGTAATATTTTGAATAATAGCCTTATAGTCTGGAGAGAAAACAAGAGAAATGTCTCCAAGGAAATCAGTAGCTACATCACCATATACTCTATCTATTTCTTGCTGTCTAATATAGTCTAAAAAGTCATCATTTTTGACTATCTCTATTTTATCTGTTTTAGACTTTTTTACAAATAAATCCCTTTTAGAGCTTGATTTGACTATAGGATAGGTGTACATGAGATCAAAAAATGAGATAGGAGTGATAGATATATTTGGAGCAGCAAAAGCTATAGAGTTTACAATCAGCGTAACAGTGCGTATCCCAGTAAAGCTTCATGGTCAATGAACTACAACGATATTATCTATATCGAAGTATCATATGTCATTTTCAGCTAGAAAAGTGTCTATAAATGACAGGAGTGATGAGCTCTCTTTCATAAGCACGTATATCTGTTTTTCAGCTACTATATTTCTCTCGGCATCAAAAAGCACTAGCGTGCCCTGGGTCGAGACTGAGTTTATAAATAAGTTCATTTGAGAGTATTAATAAAATGTGATTAAAGTATAAAGCAAAAATTGTTTCTACCAATTTTTCTTTTATAATGCTCAGCAATTACCTAAACCAATATCTCATATACATGCTCAAACTCGACATATCGCTAAAAGATCGTACCAGCTATACCAACACTGGTAATTTTTTCTCGAAATCACTTATATTCAAGGAAAATCTAGAAAAACAAAAGACGATGCTACTGATAGTTGAAAAAGAGTCAGATAAGAAAATGTATGAAAAAGTACTCTCTCATCTATCTGTAGAGCATAAAACTATAGAAACTATATGAGATTTTGTCCATCTTCAGGGTAAAGCACCCTACATATATATAGTAGAAATAGATACTATACTGAGAAATATAGTAGAAAAAAAGACAAGAGATGAAAATACTCTCAGTATAAAACCGGGAGAAACCAAGAGCCAAGAAGAATATATAAAAACTCTTAGTGGAATCGGATACGAGTTCCACGAATATGAAAAACCATGATCATATAAAAAGCAGTGAGACACTATACATATATATGATTTTGATGGAAGAACTTCTTATAAGATAAGTTTTTGGTGAGACCAAGTAGAAGAAATCTATAAAGAAATCTGAAGAAAACAGAATAAGATAGATATTCTTACTCTTGGGTGAACGCTATCACTCTTTTCAAATGCTGATACTTCTGAAACTCTTTTTTCTCTTCTAAAAGAATCAGATATATTTACCGTACTGGATGGGATAGAGTTTCACTCTGAGTACCAATCTATGTGTAGAGCACTCAAGAGATTTACTAGTTTAGATATCATAGGAAATAAAGACTTTACTATACAGGATCTATGAATAGAGTCACTTCACTGTAATTCTCTCAAAAACTTTAAG
The DNA here is from genome assembly GCA_937999345.1 of uncultured Candidatus Altimarinota bacterium. Taxonomy (GTDB): domain Bacteria; phylum Patescibacteriota; class Gracilibacteria; order BD1-5; family UBA6164; genus CALLBL01. The sequence goes on from CALLBL010000001.1 coordinate 4,076, forward strand.
TCGCTCCTCCAAAATGAAGCCAAAGAAAAAATCATCATCACAAGAAATAAAAAACTCATAGAAAACTTTGCAAGCGAGCATGAGTTAACAGGGATAATCATCCACGAAATGCGTAAAAGTGTCTATAAGAGCTTTGTATACAAAATAAATAAAGTGGTTATTTGTGATGATATACTGAATCAAATATTTATAAAATCAAGAATTAAGAAAAAACTCAGTGAAGACATAGATCTCCTACTCAAGATAAGAAATGGTGATTTTGTAGTACATATAGATCATGGAATCTGAAAATTTGTATGAATCATAGAAAAAGAAATTCTTTGAATTAAAAAAGAATATATAGAGCTCAGGTACAAGGAAAATGCAAAGATATTTGTCCCAACGACTGAAGTAGCCAGACTCAGCAAATACGTATGAGTAGAAAATCCAAAACTCAACTCACTCGGATGAAAAAGCTGGGAAAAGAAAATGAAAAAAGTACAAGCTGATGTACAGCATATAGCAGAAGAGCTACTCGATACATTTGCTAACAGAAAGATATCAAAAGGATATGCATTTCTACACTCCCCTGAAGAAATGCAAAAATTCCAAGACTCATTTCCATATGAGTATACAGATGGGCAACAAGAAGCAGTTGAAGACATCATGAAAGATATGTCATCAAAAAAACCTATGGATAGACTGCTCGTGTGAGATGTGTGATTTGGAAAGACAGAGGTTGCATTTAATGCTATCTATAACGCATATATAAACAAAAAGCAATCAGTCCTCATATCTCCACTTGTAGTGCTTGCCTATGAGCATTATGATAAAGCTCTTCAGAGGTTTGCAGATACTGGCATGAAAATATGAATTCTCACGAGGCTCGAAAAACAAGCAGAAGTTACCAAAACTTTAAAAAAACTAGCATCATGAGAACTAGACCTCGTAGTCGGGACACATAAGCTCCTGAGTGACAAGATGAAGTTCAAAGATCTATGAATGATGGTAGTAGATGAAGAACATAAGTTTGGGGTCCAAGACAAGGAAAAAATAAAAAGTATGAAAAAAACTATCGATGTGCTTGCGATGTCAGCTACACCGATACCAAGAAGTCTCAATATGGCACTCAGCTCTATTAGGAGTATATCAATACTCAAGACTCCCCCATTTGGGAGAAAAGATATTACCACTCATATATCAAAGTATGACGAAAAACTCATCAAAGATGCTGGTGAAAAAGAGTTTGCGAGATGAGGACAAATATTTTTCATACATAATAGAGTTGGAAATATAGATGTGTACAAAAAGAAGCTTGAGAAAATATTTCCATGAAAAAAAGTTTGAGTGACTCATGGGCAGCTTCCGTGAAATGAACTCGAAAACAGAATCCTAAAGTTCAAATTTGCAGAATATGACATACTCCTCTCCACCACTGTGATAGAAAATGGAATTGATTTCCCAAATGTTAATACGATTTTTATTAATGATTGTCAAAACTTCTGAGTATCTCAAATTCATCAGCTCAGATGAAGAGTCGGGAGAAGTGATTTGCAGTGATACTGCTACCTCCTCTATAAACAAGATAGTCTAAGTACCGAAGCTGCCAAGAGACTCAAAACTATAGTAAAGTATAGCTATCTCGGAGCTGGATTTGAGCTCGCTATGAAGGATCTCGAAATCAGAGGTGGATGAGATATACTTGGAGTGAGACAGAGTGGACAAGCGAGAGAGATATGAGTGAGTCTATTTATAAAAATGCTCGAAGAAAAGATAGAGTGGATGAGGAAAAACCCAGATAAAAGAGAGGTAGACAAGATAGACACAAAAATAGATTTACAGATTTCAGCATTTGTACCAAACTCATACTTCAACTCTGAAACAGATAAGCTCAATTTTTACAGGGAGATAGAAAGCCTGAGTACCATAGATGATTTACAAACCATGATCCAAGAATTCAAAGAGATAAACAGTGTCTTTACTCCTGAGATCGAAAATCTGTTTTTGATGCTAGAAGCCAAACTCAAAGCAAAAAAATTCTCGATAGTATCAATCAAAAGTCTCGGACAAAACTATCAACTCCAATTTAAAAAAGACATTCCTCTTGATGAACTCAAAGCGTTCCTGAAACTTGATAGAGAAGTGATATTTACTGTTGTGGATATACAGAGACTCAGAACTCCGAGAAAACATTTTGCAAACGATAAAAAGTTCTTAGAATACCTTATGAAAATCCTTGATAATAAGGTAATAAATAAAAAAATAAAAATAAAAAAATAATACTATTTTTTAAAGTAAAAGTATGAAAAAAGCATATATATCGCTCAGTCTTGTAGCGACTCTATCTCTCTTGGCTAGTTGTGGAAACACGGCTCTCAATCAGACACCAGAGCAAACAAGTACAGGAACCAATTTAGAAACTAACCAAGAAGCAGTGAAAGTAGAAACAGGAAATACCGTATCAGTCCACTATACTGGTACACTCGAAGATGGAGAAAAGTTTGATAGCAGTCTCGACAGAGGAACTCCTCTCGAGTTTACGGCAGGAGCAGGACAAATGATAGCAGGATTTGATGCTGGTGTCATGGGTATGCAAGTCGGAGAAAAGAAAACTATAGAAATAGAACCAGCTGATGGATACGGTGAATACGACGCAACGAAAATGCAAACCGTAGAAAAAAGCACTCTTGCCAGCTTTGAAGCTGCTGGGTATAAACTAGAGGCTGGAGAAACTATACCAACACAGTTTGGGCAAATAGCTATCAAGGAAGTAGATGGAGAAAATATAACTCTCGACCTCAATCATCCACTTGCTGGGAAAAAGCTTATATTTGATGTAGAGCTACTCGAAATTAAATAATATTTAATATATTTAAAAAAACCTCTGGAAGTTCCAGAGGTTTTTTAATGGAGAAATTATTGAACTATTTTTTTACGAGGAGCATTATTTATTTTATTGATACTCTCAAGAAGTTTTGGAGATATATTATTCCCCTCTACTCTCAGTTCTACAAGTTTTTTAAACCCTCAGAGTTCAGCTAAATCGATATCCTCTAAGTCATTATTTGTCAGATCAACTCTCGATAACTCAGCATACTCACTAAATCAAGTGATATCACTCAGGTTATTATCGCTCAGAGAGAGTGTTTTTACGGTTTTTGGTATATTTATATCCGAACCGAATCTAAAGTCGTTAGAAGCTAAATTTATAGTATTTAAATTTGGAAATATATCAAAGCTTCCTTCTGGTATTATCTGTATATCATTTTGAGATAGATCTATTCTATATATGTCTTGTAACCATGATCCTGTCATATATTTTCTAAAAACTGGTAAAGCTTCTAAATTTTGATTTGAAAGATCAAGAGTATATGTTTCTCTGTCATACCTTTCTATAAAATACTCAGAAGATATCTCAGGATTTCCACACGAACTCAGAATAAAAAGAGACACAATAATAGTAAGATATTTTCTCATAAATATAATGATATAAAAAATAAATATGCATCTATAGTATAAAGCTCAGAAGCTTTGTCAAAAATTTAGACACAATAAAACCCCCTCGAAATCGAGGGGGTTTTATAAACAATCAGACTGTTAAGAAAGATTTATAAAATCTTTCAATTCTAACTAGTTAGAATCAGCATATTGTCCAAGAAGAATAGTGTTTTCAAGTCTAGTTGAAACTTCATCAGCAGCAACACCATTAACAGTGTATGATACACCATTTCTAGCAATTCTGTAAATAGCTTCAGCAGTACCTTCTACTCTATATGTTTCATCTTCGTTACCGATTGAATCACCAGCAGCACCGCTAGCATCATCTATAGCAACTACTACATCACCAGCACCATTAACAGCAGCTGTACCAACTTGTACACCATTACCATTAAATACCGTAAGATTACCAGCTGTAGTAAATGAAGAAATTTCTATAATAAGTTGTGTAAGTTCTGCTTGAACAGCATTACCATCTGCATCAGTATTGTCTCCACCATCAACTATAAGTCTAAGTTCTGATGTTTGATCATCAGTTCCAAGTGTAGAAACAATGCTAGGAGTAACAACAGCAGGAACAATATCAAGAACTCTTGAATTACCTCCACCAAAGAGTGCTATATCAGTAGCAGAAAGATCTTCACCAGAATCAACACCTTCAGCTTCATCGAATGTAACATTTGTTAATGTAAGACCAAGAACAGTAGAACCTGTAAAGTCTTCACCGATATTAGCAGTATTGAGTTGGAGAGCAAGTTCTGAAGTAGTTTCTGGGATAATAAGATTATCCATGTCTTCAAATGAAACAGTGAATGGAGCACCAGCAGCAAAGCTACCGAAGTCTATATCAGAGTTTGAACCAGTTTCTACAGCAACTCCATCAAGAAGAAGAGTAGCATCTTCAAATATATCTCTAGGATTAATTGAAGTAGAACCATTATGAACAAGTGTAAATACAGCTTCTTCAATATCTACTTCTTCGTTATCAGCTCTGATATCTACAGAAGCGATAACTGATGAGTCACCTGCAAGAGCAAGTTTATCAAATTCATTATCTGAATTTGCTCCATCAAGGAAAAGAGTAACAATTTGACCAGCGTTGTTAACAACGAGGCTTCTTCCAGAAACAAAGTGTGTGGCTTCGTCAGAAAGAACTAATAGATCACCGTTAATACCTTGTACATCAACATCATCATTTTCATCATCATCTATACTAATTTCAGCAAGACTTACAACGAAACCATTAGCACCAGAAGCTGTAACAGTGTCATCAGCATCTACAAATGTAACAGTAACAGTAAAGTCAACATCATCATTAGCTCCAATGAAGAAATCTTCCATATCATCAAAAGTAACATCACCATCTGAACCAATGTCAGATCCTGATACGAAATCAAGTTCAGTATTACCTTGGAAAAGTCTAATAGCAGAAACTGTAGTTCTTTCAGCAGGAGCTCCAGAACCATCTTCAATTCTAACAGTAACTTCATCAACTACGATGTCAGAACTTTCATCAGCTTCAACTTCAAATTCGAGAGCAACTACATCAGAAGCACCTCTAACTATATCAAGATCAGAAAGAGAAATAAGAGAAACAGTAGCACCTGATTCAGATCCATCGATAGTATTAAATGAAAGAGTACTTGGAGTAATATCTGTTACTCTCTCATCGTCATCTGTTTCGATAACTCTAATATCAGAACCAACATTTACATCAATATTAATTCTTACATCTTCAAAGTTTACGATATCTTCAGCAGTATCAGCTCTAATTTGCCATAGAGTAGTTCCAGAAGCAATAGGAGCATCAATGTTGTTATCGCTAAATAAAGCAACAAGTGAAGTTTCACTATCTGGATCAAGATCATAAGATGATCCTGTTACTGTGTTATAAAGTTCAACTGAATCATCTTCAAATACTGCAGAAGCAGAAAGAATATCATCAGCATCTTGAACACTATTTCCGTTTACATCAACGAAAGCATTTCCATTAGCATTAACAAGACTAATTTGTACACCAAATTCTTCGAGCTCTAAGTTATCTCCTGAGAGATTAACAACTTCGAATCCTCCGAGAACAACATTATCTTTATCTTCTCTGATTTCATCAAGTTCAGCTTCAACTTCTACAAGAGTAAGTTCCCCTGCTTCAATTGTAACTGTTTCAAGATCACCAAAGTTAGCTACAGCATCAATATCAGCTGAAGCTCCGAAACCAAATTTAGTAGAATCAGCTTGAATATCAAGTCTTTCATCTATTCTAAACTCTACTGTTTCACCAGCTCCGTCAACAACGTCAGCTCTTACAGTAAAGTCTTCATTTTTATCTTCTTCAATAAGAAGACCATTGCTTCCAAATGTAAATGTAAGGTAATCACCTTGCATTCTAGCTGTAGTAGCTACTACATCATTTTGAAGTCTAAGTTCAAAGTTTTCAAGATTGTCTTCAGCATCTCCATTAGCTTCAAAAGTAAGAGATCTAAGAATTACATCTTCATCATCAGCACCTTCGATTTCAAATTCGAAAATGTCAGCTCCAACTTCACCGAGGTTAGGATTAGAAACTGAACCACTTGGAGAGAATACAAGAACAGGAGCATCAATAGAACCAACCTCCATAGTATTTCCTCTAAGATTTCCGTTAAAGTCAACATTAGCAGCGTTTGATCTAATGTCAGAGATTTCAACAGCAAAGCTATCTCCATCTGCTTCAGCAGCAGATTCAACATCTACTACAACGTAAATTGTTTCAGTAGAACCAGCTGTTACTACTAGACCACCATTATCAAGATTAATTTGAGCAACAGTATCGTTATCTTGATTATCTGATTGAGCATTAGATACTCTCCCAGCATCTGTAAAGATAGCAAGTTGATCAAGTGTGTCTTCATCAGAAAGACCAGTTCTTCTTATAGCTATTTGAGAAACTGTAACATCAGAAGATCCTGCAGTTAAATCATATGCAGCAACTCTTACCCCGTTAACAAAACCAGGTATAGTAGCTGAAGCAGGAGTAGAAGGAGAAAGAGAAACTTCAAGATCTCCATTTCCTAAGTTAGTAGTAGTACTAGTATCTGTAGTAGTAGTACTAGTATCTGTAGTAGTACTAGTATCTGTAGTAGTACTAGTATCTGTATCATCATCACCAAGTGATCCAAGAAGATCACCAAGAAGATCATCTTCTTCTGAAGAAACTTCATCAGCGTCTATAGCATTTACAGCCCAAACGAAGATTTGTCCTCTATCAGCAGCTACGTCATAGTTAGTAAAAACAGAAGCAGCAACTCCCATTTCTACAGCAGCTTCAACATAACCTGCTCTCCAGTCAGAATTAGCATTTCTTTCTAATCCTCTAGCTGTAAATACCATTTTAAGTCCTTCAGCCTTCGATACGTTAGCATCTGGTCTAAAAGTAGCATTAGCAGCAATCATACCGTTAGCTAAAGCAGCTTCGGCATATTTACATCCCCAATCAGAAGATGAAAGATCAGCAAAATCTCCAGAACAAGTATCAGTTACAGTGATACCTGAAAGATTTGCCATAACTTTTAGCATTTCTCTTCTAGTAATAGTGTCTCCAAGTCTGTAATCAACAGGGTTTGAAGATTGGTCAACTATTACTCCAAGAGTAGCTAGTTTGTTTGCAGCTTCCAAACTTGTGTAAGCAGCAGACACTCCAGCGATAGGGCTAACGATAGAAAAAACTATCGCTAATCCAGCAACAGCTGAAGTAACTTTTTTCAATAAACTCATAAAAAACGAGTTAAAAAAATAAAATAATGAACACGGTTAAAGCCTTAACCCATAGTTGTTAAATTGCGCACAACTGTGGGATACAATTTACTACTGATATTTAGTAATAAACTCTATCCCACAGAAGTACAAAAAACTAGGGTCAATTAACCTTAGTAAGTTTCGGGTCATTTTAAGGACCAAAATTACGATGAGCATAATACTTATTTTGTACCCTTACGTCAAGAACAGTAAGCCACGTTTCACTCATTCTTCACATTTAATTTTTATCTTCATTTTTTCTTCACATAATAGAAATAGAGCATCATAATGATGCTCTATTATCTATATTTTATATATATAATTATTATGAATTAGCTACAGTATCAGCTAGATTCATTATTGGTTGCATGATGGCCATGGCTATAAATCATACAACAACAGCAAGGAAAACTATAATAAATGGCTCTAAAAGCTTGTTTATCGAGCCGATAGTATTATCAACTTGTTCATCATAAAACTCTGCTACTTTTACTACAGTTTGATCAAGTTTAGCAGTTTGTTCTCATACTTGAATCATCTGTATCATGATATCTGGAAAGAGTTTATCTCCATCAAGAGATTCCCATATTTTCATTCATCCTTTTACATCTTCCATAAGCAGGAGAATTCTCTGTCTATACACTTCATTTCAAACCGCATCTGATACTATTTTTAGTGATTCTACTACAGAAACTCATGAGGATATAAGCCCTGAAAATATCCTGGCAAATTTTGAAAGTATCACTTTTCTAATAACTACTCAGAAAACTGGTATGTGAAGAAGGAAATTATCAAAGTTATATTTTCCATTTGGTGTTTTTTTCCAGTACGAGAGTAATACATATGCTGCAACAACAATAATGATAATAACATACCAATAGTAGACAAAGAAGTCTGAGACAGCTATAAGGGCTTTAGTTGAGGCTGGGAGCACACTCTTATCATCAAATATTTCTAATAATTTAGGGACAATACTCGTCATCATAACAAAAACTACACCTGAAACTACTAAGAGAATCATGAGTGGATACATCATCGCTGATTTCAGTTTCCCAGAAATACTTGCTACTTTTTCCGTTTGATCTGCTAATCCTGTAAGGACACTGTTGAGCTTTCATGTTTTTTCTCATGATTTTACTACTCACACTTCAGCTTGAGAGAAAGAGTTTGGATATTTGTCTAGACACTCTGAAAGAGTTGTACCTTCTCTGAGCTCAACTATGAAAGTATTAAGCATTTTTTTAAAAACTGGATTTTTTTCTTGTCTCTCAAGTACTCACACACTCTTCACAAGTCACATACCTGAGTTCAGCATAGTAGAAAGGAGACGATAAAACACGAGCTTATCCTTCAGTTTAATATTCTGAAATCCTATACTCATATTGTTGAGCTTGTCCATAAAAGACACTTGCTCTTTTTGTTGAGTAGCCTTATCTGAAGTGGATGATACCTCTGGTTGTTCATCAAGTATAACTATATCTGACATAATGTATTACTGTTTATAGATTAAGTATTTTGTGTTTTTGCTACACGGTAGACTTCTTCGAGGCTTGTATATCCACAAAGGGCTTTCATGATACCATCTTGCTCAAGTGATATCATTCCATCTTTTACTGCTTGCCTGTTTATGTTGAATGCTGATTGACCCGAAAGCACCATTTCTTTTACTCATGGAGTTATCTCTAGGACTTCATAGACTCAAACTCTTCCTTTGTATCCATTTCCATCACAGGTATCACAGCCTTTTGGTCTGTAAAACACTGGAGATTTCAGCTTGTCTGCTCATATTCTTTTTGCTAATTCTTCTTGTGAAGTGATTTTAATAGCATTTTTTATGTTTTTGAGCGTTGCTTCTCACACTTCACTGAGTGGAAGCTTTTCTTTACAGTTATCACAGAGTTTTTTGACCAGCCTCTGAGCAATAACGATATTGAAAGAAGCAGGAATCAAAAATGGTTGTACTCACATGTTGAGTACTCTTGTTATCGTCTCTGAAGCATTGTTGGTATGGATAGTAGACAGTACAAGATGTCATGTCAAAGATGCTTCTATAGCTATATCAACCGTTTCCTTGTCTCTCATTTCTCATACCATGATAATATCTGGATCCTGTCTGAGGGCAGTTCTCAGTCCATATGCAAAACTGTATCATATATCTGGTTTTACTTGTGATTGACTTACTCCATCAACTTGATTTTCTACTGGATCTTCGAGAGTCATTATATTTACTCCTGGTTTATTGAGAAGTGTGAGCATAGAATAGAGAGTGGTTGATTTACCACTTCAGGTTGGACCACTGGTAAGAATAACACCATTTGGGAGTGCTATAGCCTTTTGTACGAGATCATTATTTCTTCACTCTATACCAAGGTTTTTAAGTTCTGGGATTTTTTTACTCTTGTCTACTATTCTCATCACTATCTTTTCACCATGTACTGTCGGGAGTGTAGATACTCTGAGGTCGAGTGATTTTCAGTCTATAGTTTTACTGAGTCTTCCATCTTGGGGGATACGAGTTTCGTCTATTTTGAGATCTGAAAGTATTTTAAATCTCGCTATGATTCACTGATGAAGAAATGATTGATACTCAAGGATCTCACTGAGTTCTCCATCTACCCTATATCTCAGTCTTACATATGAACTCAGTGGCTCTACATGTATATCTGAAGATCCAGAAAGCACAGCTCATAGGATAATATAGTCACAAATCTTTTGCACATTGTCCCCTTTATATACAAGGTCTTTGAGTTCTTCTAATACTTTTTTTGTTTCCATTTTATTTTTTGGTATTTAATATAATAGCACTTTCCTGAATAACAGTACTTATCTTATCTAACTTAGACTTAAATCATTCTGCTTCAGTATAGAGAAGAGTAAGGTCTTTATCCTGTCTTCATAAACTGACCCTAAGCTTCTTTATATCATCTTGCATGAGAGTGAGGACATTTGCAGCAGACCTGATAGCATTTTTTGCCTTGAGTACTGATGAGGATTCTATCAGAGAATTATTGAAAGTAAGCTTGAGGGCTTGTTGAGATTCACTCAGTAAATCTGAGTGCTCTTTTACTACTGACTGGATATAATTTTCAATTTTGTAGTCAGGAAGTCATTGAACATAAAATCTGAGATCAAGTTCCGCTGTGAATCTCTGTCTACTTTGTGTTGTTTTTACGAAATCAGTAAGTGACCCTCTTGATACCTCAGATGAAGCATCTAGATATCTATCCATTGAAATACTTTTGATATCAGAAAGTTGATTTTTGTATATGTTGCCTGCTTCTTCAGATACATTTCATCCAATAGTTTGAGATAAGACACTATCGGTATATACTTTTGTGTCTCACTCATCTATATTTATCGAACCTACATTTTCAAAATAATGAATAAAATCAATAATATCTGCTTTTTGTCATGTAACCTCTAATCTAAGAGGAATATAAAAAATATTTGAATCAAGATTACTTTTCATTCATGTCATGTCTTCTGCTCTTTTTAATTCATCAATTCATATACCATCTGTTGAAATGAGGTTAAAGCTATACAAAAGAGATTCAACATAATTAATAAAATCAAAGTCATTTATTCATTCCTCCAAATCATTGGTAACATATACTGGCAATAGTTTATCTACTATTTCTGTTTTATTCTCTAGTAGAGATGACTTTTTTTCCTCTAAAACTGATATCTCTTTATCAGCTATAAAGGATTCAAAAGTCGTATCTGTATCATCATTTCTAAAATTTCTCACATAAAATTCATCTCATGTTGATTGTATCACTTCTTTGAGATATCCCGACATATCAGAAGCAGATGAAAGCTCTTTGAAGTCCTGGAACTCAATCCCTGATGATTTCATATCGTTAAGACGACTATATTCAGTACTGAGTGTATTCTTTTTTTCTTGTATTTCATTAAAAGAAGGCCAAAAAACCAGTACTCAAAGAGCTATTAATACAACCAAGAGTATTACATTGAAAATAAATGTTTGTATTAATGAACTTTTAATTCTTTTATTAAGCTTCATAGTAATTTTATAGTGTTAAATTATTAGTATCTATATATCTAAGATTGAGATCAAACTTTGTCTTTCTCGTATATATACCATTTCCAGAAATCGTTTCGAAATCAAATACTTTTTGTTTTCAAATGACATTAAACTTAGCTCATTCAGCATTTTCTAAAAACTGTATAAAACTACTTGCTACTGAGATAGATGTTCCTGAAGCATTCGTGTTGTCGATTCCGGTAATATCAGAATCCCAATCAGAGGAGTAGGCTTCGCAGCGTGCACTGAGTGTCATATCATCTCTAATAACAATATCAAAACACTGCACTTTTGATTTATCAATTGGTTCAAATTTATTTTTAAGTTCATCAAACTCTGATAGTATAGCTATCGGTCTGAGTCGAGATTGAGAAGCGCTGAGCAGAAAGGTTACTTCATTTGAATTGCTAAAATTATCGAGCTCATATACATGCTCAAAAAGAGGAGATATTCTTTTAAATTGATTTGTTTTTTCAGTATTTATATCTTGATTTACCTTGTCGGTAAAAGACTCGAGTGAATAGCAGCCAGATACTTCTGAAGATATATCTCAAAGGAATAAGCTGCAAATCGGTGAGAGAAAGCTATAATTTTCTAGTGTTTGTCTGTTTTGAAAAAAGCTATAGAGCAAAAATACACAAACGAGTAAAACTGCTATGAGATTTATTATCTTGAGTCCTACAGTAGATAGCTTTAGATAATAAAATATATCTCTCTCAGCTTTCTTTTCTTGCGCTTTTACTTCTTTTCAAAGCTTGGTATCAGTTTTGAAATCTTCAAATATATTCGTCGAATCTATCTGAGTATTAGAGCTTGTCTTATTATCGGGCATAGAAAATTATTAAAAATAAAACATATGATTATGTCTAAGAATAGCATAATAAGACGCGAATACCAAAAAAAATACCTTTACAATAAAAGATGTATATTTATGAGTTATGTTGACAATATTTTTATTATAAAGATGCCTATTTAGAGAGCAACTCGGTAAGTTTGTCTTTTGCTGATATTTTCATATTTATATTTTCAGGAAAAGCTGAGAGAAAATCCTGTCACCATCAGGTAGAATATATCCTATTATCTAGAAATATTACTATTCATGTGTCAGATTTCGTGCGGATAAGTCTCCCAAATCCTTGCTTGAGCTTGAGAATAGATTTTGGAATAGCATAATCACGGAAAGAGTCAGAAAAAAGTCTACTTCTCGCTTGGAAAACCGGGTCAGTAGGAGCGCTAAATGGGATCTTATGAATTATAAGGTATTTTAAATCATCTCATGATATATCTATTCCTTGCCAGAAAGTATCAGTTCATACGAGGACCGAAGTGTCAGCATTTTTTTTGAAAGTTTCTATTTGCTTATGTTTTCACCCTCATACTCATTGAGCTAGGAGCTGAATACCATTATTTTTAAAGAGTATATTTACATGCTTGTAAAATGTCTCAATAGAAAAAAAGGAAGTGAATAAAACGAGCGTATTTCCCTTGACTACCAATATAAAGTCTTTAAGAAATTCACATACTTCACTGAGATTATTTTTTATGTTTCCTATATCATTAGGAACAAATAGTAGTGCCTGTTTAGAATAATCAAAATCAGTTTCAAGCTCATGAAAATCAAAATCACTGAGACTATACATATTGTTTACGTAGTCGAAATTTCACTTTGTCTTGAGGGTCGCACTCGTTAAAACGATTGAAGATAGTTTATTCCACAGATTTTCTTGTAAAAAGCTTCCAGGGTTGAGTATTGTATATTCTACGATCACTCATTTTTTCTCATAAAAAGAAAGTATTGGTATATAAGTATCTGTAGATACTGGACTGAGTACAGTAGAGAGAATATTTTGTATATTTTCAAGGAATTGTATCTCCTTACCGAGTAATAAATAAAGTTCATCAGAGAAATCTTCAAATGATTCAAAGAGATATGCAAAGCTTTCATTGATAGCAGAGAGAAGAGATGCCGTATTCTCATTAGTTTCGAAAAAATCTTTTTTCAATAACACTTTTTTATATCGTGAGTTTTGATCTACTTTTGAAAATATATAGTCTTGAAATAATCACAGTATATTTCCAATATCAAAAAGTAATTGCTCTCTTTTTTGTTTGATGCTGACTTCTGAAGCTCCTTGTTCATCGAGAGTTTTTTCTATCGTAACAAAGACTCTCTCTAAATCATCCCAGCCAAAGTTTTTTTTCAGTGAGCTCGTCAGCACATCCTCTAGATTATGAGCTTCGTCTAGAATGAGGTTTTTTACTTCTCATAGGATGTTATTTTCCGATAGTACATCTTCAAAAAGAATATTATTATTTACAATAACAATATTAGAGTTTTTTGCTTTATACCTTGCTTTTATTAAAAATTCGTATGAATGAAAGGTATTCCCACTACTAAAAATATAAGGATTATTTGCATTGATTTTAGACAAATAATAATACTCTTCTCAGTAATAGTTCAGATTATCAAGCTCTCAATCATGAGTCTCAAAGAGCCAAAAGCTCATTTTGATAAAGAAAGTAGACAGGTTTCTATCCAGCTCAGTATGTGAAAAAAAGAAATCAAAAAATGCTTGTACTCAGAAGTAATTTACTTTTCATTTGAGCTTGGTGTAGGAAAAATCATAGTCTAATTTCTCTTCTAAAAACTGTAAATCCTTATAAAATATCTGATCCTGAAGAGCTTTTGTGGTAGTAGACACATACACTTGCTCTCATAGGTTGAGAGAAAAATCTATCGCAGGAATGAGGTAGGCAAAAGTCTTCCCTATACCTGTTGGGGCCTCGATCACTACTTTTTGGGATTCATATAGACTTTTTTTTACTATATCCGACATCTGTGACTGATTTGTTCTCACTTCTAAATCCTGTATTCAAATAACAGTTTCAGAGAAGGATTCAGATTTTCTCTCTGGATTATGAATAATCTCCTGCTTGTTTGATGCTTGTTTAATCTGTTTAAGAAGTACATCAATATATGTTTTTTTATCCCTTACTACGCTCTGACCTGATGTGTCTAGATAGGTGTCTAAAATATATCTCAGAGAAGCATCTGTAGATTTTGATGCTATGTATCTAAAAATGTCTTTTTTTGCTTTTGAAAGTTTCTGAATTTTCTTAATAATATGAATAAATAATTCAACGGTAGCAAGTGTATCATTCATAGCTCTATGAGATCATTCCAACTTTATTCAAAGAGAAGCAGAGAGATATTCTAAGCTCAAAGATCTTTCTCATGTCAGCATAAAATTACCAAGCAAAAAAGTATCAAGAGCTATATTGTTTTCAATTGAGACTCAGTTATACGTGAGGAAATCCTTATCAAACTGTACGTTGTGACCGAGGATAGGAGTATCTCATATAAAGTCTATAATATCCTTTTGTATTTCTGAGAAACTTGGGGCGTCTTTTACATCCTCATCAAAGATATGAGTGATGTTTGAGACCATTTCTGGAATAGGTGCCTCAGGTCTTACAAGTGATTGATATGAATCAATTACTTTGAAGGTTTTTTCATCTATTTTTACTAATGCCACTTCTAGAATATCACTCTGTGTTCTATCAAGTCATGTAGTTTCTAGATCAAGAGCGATAATCATAGGATATATTATTTAGATGAAGTAAAAACAAATCTATCATAAACGAAAAACTTTAAAAAGAAAATAATCGTGGTCATGATAAGTATAAACGCGTAAAATAAATCTGGTGAGATAAGTGTGGTAAGAATAGTTACTGATATATAATTGAAAATCGTTAAAGAAATCAGGGCTAAAAGATACTTTTTTAATACAGATTTTGATATCTTTGTCTTAAATGTATAACGAAATGAAAAAAATAAACCGAATAGCATTGAGAGTACTAAAGATGTAAAATAAGAAAAAGATTCTGAAAATCATAAAACTTGCACTTGAAAATACGTACATCATATATTTATACCATAAACCATGCAACCAGAGATGAGAAAAAGAAAAAGTTTTTGCATATGGATGTTATAATTATATAATAAATTTTATTAATTATCAGACTGTTTTTTATGAGATTATTCCTTATTTATATATCGATTTTTTGCACTCTCATAGGTGTAAATTCAGTATATTGAATAGATTATAAAGACAATATAAGCAGTTGAAACCCTGTTGAAACCAACTCTCAAAATAATATCAAACAATCAGAGCTGATAGAAAAGTATTTAATAAACTACAAAAGTAAAATTAAAAACTTAGAAGAGAAATATGATATAAAAGATTCTGCTATCATCAGGGAAAACGTATCAGAACTCAATCTGATGATACGAGGACTGAGAAATATACAAACGGAATCTGTAGAAAAAAAAGATGCAACCGAAATAATCAAAAGCGTAGTAGATGGGTTAAAAATAGTTAACAACAATCTCAAACCTTACTTAAAAGTAAAACAAAGAGAATACGATAACAAAATAGATACACTGAGAATCAAGTACACAGGTCCAGCAAAAAAGATTTCAAGCCAAATAAATACACTTATCAAACGTATAGCAACTCCTATGAAGTCTCAAAATAGACTCACACTCAATCAAAAACAAATACTCAAACACCTCATACAACTGGAAGAGGAAAGTAAAAAATTAAATACATTTTGAAACAGAAGTTTTGATACTACATGAGAGGTAAAAAGTTATCTGAAAGATATTCTCATAAGTGTAAGAAAAGAATTACAAAACATAAAAGGATTACTCTAAACCTATCGTAGTAAATAACTGCTTTTTCTCCTTAATTGTGAGCTCTTTATAGTCTCATGGCTTCATATTTCATAGCTGTATATTTTCTATACGTATTCTTTTGAGTTTTTTTACTTCAGCTCAGACTTTTTCTGCCATTCTTCTGATCTGTCTGTTTTTTCATTCAGTTAAGACTATAGTAAATTTTCAGCTGGCCACTCTTTCTACCTTTGCTTTTTTTGTCTTTGATCCGAGAATAAAAACTCAGTTTCTCATTTGCCTGAGCTGATCATCATCTATAGGACCAAAAACTTCAACTAGATACTCTTTTTCATGTCCATATCTCGGATGAGTGAGATAGTTAGTCATCCTCCCATCGTTGGTAAGAATAATCAGTCCATCACTTTCTTTATCGAGTCTTCATACGGGAAACACTCTCTCGGGAATGTCTACAATATCCAGAATACTATCAGTTCAATGCTGAGCACACGTAGTTTCTATCCCCCTTGGTTTATGAATTTTATAGTAGACAAAGTTTTCTTGTTCTAGGACAGCTTTATCTCAAAGCTTTACTTCATCGGTAGATGGGTCTATACTCTGCCCTATAGTTGCTACCTTGCCATTAACCGTTACTTGTCAGGCAGATATGTATTCTTCTGCTTTTCTTCTCGAGCAAATTCATGCTCTCGACATATACTTTTGTAAACGCATTTTTTCTGCCATATTTACTGGTTAGTTATTATTCTTACTTCATTTTCTAAATCTATATCAAATCTTTTCTTTACTGTATCTTGAGCTAATTCGATGAGATTTACAAGATCATTGTGAGTACAAGTCTCACCATCACTCATGAGAAAATTTGCATGTTGGTCACTCAGAAATGCTCATCAAATTTGATGTCATTTTAATCCAGAGTTTTCAATCAAGTATCACGCACTCATGGATTTCAGTCATCCTCTTTCCAGATTTGGGTTCTTTTCAAAAAATGTATCTAAATCAATCTTGGGATTTTTAAAAAAGCTTCCGCAACTATTTCACTTTGGTTGTTTATGTTCACGAAAATATATGTTGTCTACATCACTATGATACTTCTCTTTTTTTTCAGAGAGATCAAATCTCACCCTGACAAGAAAATACCTAGGAAACTTCTTTTTGAGAATAGAGCTCCTATATGAAAAGTCCATATCATCTATTCCGAATTTCTTCAGCTTTCATTTTTTTAGATCTATGACATCAGCTTCTAAGAAATTATTTTGTATTTCTAAACCAAAACATCCAGCATTTCCAAAAACAGCTCCTCATATACTTCCAGGAAGTCATATAAATCTATGCCAAAGCTCCTGTCCATCATCTGTTTCTAACACCTGAGCTATCTCCCGAATAGGCTCACTACTATATGCTTCTAGCTGCTGTGAACCAGGTTCATATTTCCATCACTTGAGGTTGTTTTTGATAATAACTCCCTCATAAACATCAAAGGCAAATAATAGATTGGTTCCTCATCAAATACAAAGAAAGTTTAGATTATTTTCCTTTGTAAAACTATATATACTCGGAAGTTTTTCTAAATCCTCAATAGTGTTTATCTCAAAATAATACCTCGCTACTGCAGGAGTTTTAAAATTTGAGAGATGGGTTATGTCTACATTATCCTGTAAATATTTCATCATCTACCAATTTATATATTGTTCTATAGCTTGCCCTGTAAAGCTTTTTTTATGTTTTCTGACTGTGTCTACATCTCACTCTACTACTACAGTTCATCATTTATCTCATCCTGTCGGTCCTATATCTATTATATGATCAGCATTTATTATGACATTCATGTTGTGCTCTATAACTACCACTGTATTTCACTTGTCTACTAAGTGATGAAGTATTTTGAGGAGTTTTTCTACATCTTGAAAGTGAAGACCTGTAGTAGGCTCATCAAGTATATAGATAGTTTTACTCGTAGATCTCTTCGAGAGCTCAGTTGCGAGCTTTATTCTCTGAGCTTCTCAACCAGACAGGGTAGTCGATGGTTGTCCAAGTTTGATATAATTGAGTCAGACATCTTCAAGAACCTTCAGTATCTTAGATATTTTCGGGTGATTTGTGAAAAAACTATGCGCTTCTTCTACCGTAAAGTTGAGTACATCTGAGATAGTTTTTCATTTATACTTTATCTCTAGTGTTTCAGAGTTAAACCTTCTTCCTCCACATGATTCACAGTGAGTATATACTGGTGGGAGAAAATGCATTTCTATCTTTTTTACTCCATCTCATTCACATTCCTGACATCTACCTGATTTTGTATTGAAACTAAATCTACCAGGAGCATATCATCTCAGCTTGGCATCATAGCTCTCCGCAAATACTTCTCTAATATGAGTAAATACTCAGGTATAAGTAGCTGGATTACTCCTAGGAGTTTTTCAGATAGGAGATTGATCTATAGTAAGCACTTTATCAAATACCTCTACTCACTTTATTTCTCTGTGAGCACCAACCTCTCTCGATGCCCTATTGAGAGTATTTGCTAGATAGTTAGAGAGTATATCGTTGATAAGGCTTGATTTCCCAGAACCAGAAACTCATGTGACCACCGTGAGGTTTCCAACCGGTATTTTTACATCTATATTTTTTAGGTTATGCTGCGTGGCACCATGTATTTCGAGATATTTTTCTATTTTTCTTTCTTTTTTTTCTATTTCTACTTTCATCTCTCAACTCAGATATGGAGCTGTGATTGATTTTGGATTTTTGACTATTTCTTCTAGCGTTCACTCAGCTACTACCTCTCAACCATGTATTCCAGCTCATGGTCATATGTCTATTATGTAATCAGATTGTCTCATGATATCCTCATCATGCTCAACGACTATAAGCGTATTTCATATATCTCTGAGTTTTTTCAGATTTTTAATAAGCATCTCATTGTCTCTCGGATGAAGACCTATAGATGGCTCATCGAGAACATATATAATTCCTTCGAGCTTTACCCCTATTTGAGTTGCAAGCCTGATTCTCTGAGCTTCTCAACCTGAAAGAGTATTAGCCTTACGTGACAGTGTCATATAATCAAGTCAAACTCCCGCGAGAAATTCGAGTCTTTCGATGATATTCTTCAGTACTTTTTCTGCTATTTTTTTCTGATTTTCAGTGAGTATAAGTGTTTTTAAAAATGCAATACTATCCGTTACACTCATATCACTGAGTGTTCATATATTTGTTTCATTGAGATAGACACTGAGGCTCTCACTCTTGAGCCTTTGTCAATTACAATCAGGACAGCTGATGCTGGTGATATAGTTATTGTAATGCACTTTATCAGATGATCCTTCAAAATACCTTCTCGTAAGAGTATTGATAACTCCTTCGAAACGAGAATTGTATGTATTTGATCTTCCAGACTCATTTACAAAGTTTACTCTAAACATCTCTCATCCTGTCCCATGCATGACTTTTTTTCTCTCATCAGCTGTCAGATGTTTGTAGGCTACATCTGTTCTGATATTATACTTTTGTCCAACTTGCTTAATAAGACTCAGAAAATAGTTTCAAAATCCAGGAGGCAGAATAGCTCACTCTTCGAGTGAAAGATTTGGATTTACAATATTTTCTTCTAAGAATACCATCTTTACACCAAGTCATTGGCACCCAGAACATGCTCAAGAATGAGAATTAAATGAAAATGAAGATATATTTAATTCTTCTGGCACATGTCCACATTCTGAACATACGAATATATTTGAAAATGTTTGATGTTTTGATCATGTATCTTGCATCATTTCTACAGAAATCTTTCATTTTCAGCTGTTGAATGCAAGTTCAAGACTATCTTTAAGCCTCTTTGTGTCTGCTGAATCTCTATCAGAATAATCCTTTACCACTAATCTGTCTACAATGATATCCACATCGTACATCTTGGCAGGGCTGAGTTTCACATCATCATTCACAGTATACACTACTGACTGCTTTCATTTCTCAGTAACTCAGAAACGAATAAATCATAGATCTAGAACTTCTTTTTTAATCGTTTCAAAATCAAGCTCTTTTCTCTGAGTGAATAGAGGAGCTTTGAGTATAAACTTTGTATCTATATCAAAAGATGATATATATCTGATTATATCTGTGAGGGAATCTTTTTTAATAATACTATCACACTCAACACATTTTCTATCTCATATATTGAGATAGAGGAGTTTATAGTAATCATAGATTTCAGTGATGGTACCAACTGTACTTCTCGGATTTCTATTGGTTGTTTTTTGATCGATAGATATGGTAGGAGAGAGTCAGACTATTTCATCCACCTCAGCTTCTTCTTTCATTCATCAGACAAACATTCTTGCATAAGAACTCAGACTCTCTAAGTATTTTTGTTGTCCTATAGAATATATAGTATTAAATGCGAGAGATGATTTTCCAGAACCTGAAAGACCTGTAATAATTACCATTTTATTTTTTGGTATTTTTACATTTATATTTTTCAGATTATGAGTTCTGGCACCGTATACTTCTAGAAATTTTGACACAAATAAAAAAGATTACGAAATAGTGTTTTTGTAATCTTTAATTGTAAGGAAAAATAAATTTAAGCAAGAAATTAAAGTGATTGTTCTAATAAGAGTTGGTCAAGTATATTTTTTATACAAAGCTCTAATCTATTTTTATCAAAAATTCTTTCTGTTGTCTTTTTTTTGCCAATTCTCTTATATTTATTTAATTTATATCAATATTTATTATTTGTGAAAAACTGTTTCGATAGAGAGCTCCACTCATATCATTTTAAAAGCTTAGGAGTTGATTCTTTTATAGATACCCAATCTGAGTCTCACTTTTGGATATTAATTTTGTCAGTAATAAAACTTCATTTAACTGCTAATTTTTCTCAATCTTGTCTAAATGCAAACGTAAATTCTCTTTTATTGAGATCAATAAAAATATTATTTATATCTATTTCGATTCCTGATTTTTCCTCTACTTGATAACTACCTCTATTTTGTCAAAAAGAAGAAAAATCAGTGAGATTATTTTTAGACAAATCTATATTGGTTCTTCTTTGGAAAGAATCAATACTTGGTTTAGTTGTTTTTTTTACGATTGGCGCTAAAGTATGGCCTTCTTCAAGCCTCGGTCATCCATTAGTCTGATGAGCCATAACTGGATAATATCAGCACTGAGAACAGTTTCATGAAAAATACATTTTACATTTCACGCAATAGTTTTGGGTGACAATTGATTGTGCGCTTTCTTTAGTATTTCAGACTAACTGCTCAGCTTCATATCAAGTAAATAAATCGGGTTGTTTGCCTCTAAAAATCTCAGATTCTAAATCTGAGCATGATCACCAGAGGCTTCTCTTTATTTGTCACATAAAACCTACTTTATAAGATATAGGTTTATATTATCATACTAATTACTTCTCGTCAAAAATCTGCGTATCAGAAGCAAGCGCTAGACAATCAATACTCATAATATCCTGTCAATCAAAAGCAGCTGCTACTTCTAAAAAGGTAACTCAAGTAGACACTACATCATCGACAAGTATGAGTTTCTTTCATTTTATAAAGTCCGTGTATTTTTCATCGATTTTAAAAGCACTATCTAGATTTGAGAGCCTTTCAGCACGGGTAAGTTTACTCTGCTGAAGCGTGTTTTTTACTCTTTTTATTACCTTGGTATGATAGTTTATTCCTGAAGATTTTGATATATATTTTGCGAGTATATCTGCATGATTGTATCATCTCTTTGATTTTCTCCAGAAGTTCATAGGAATGGGGAGGATGATATAGTCAGATGGATTATCTATACCAAGAATTTCTACTAGGTATTTTCAAGCATAAGCTCACACATCCTGAAGGATATCCTTTTTTGCATAGTACTTCGAATCTTTGATAAGTTTTTGTATTTTACGATAGGGGAATAAAACTATCAAACTTTGGACATCGAGGTATTTTCAACAATGATCATGTATGATAAAATTATCAGATGGCATCTTACAGACATAACAAAGCTCGGAAATTCTAGGAAATGACTTGTAGCATTGTGGACAAAAAAAGTGTCCTTCTGCTGAACAGAAGTAACACTTTTTCGGAGCAATAATATCCTTTATATAGTCTATAGCTTTCATATCTATATACTTTGTAATATAGAACTAATGCTGTCGACACCAAAACCTGTTGTTCCTTTTGGATAGAGACCATAAGGTTCGTATCCATTATTGGCAACTCATGCTATATCGAGATGAGTATACTTCTCACCATTCATGACAAAATTATATAAAAATGCTCCTCACATAGTAGATCCAGCATAAATTCCCGATGTAAGATTGTCTATATCAGCTATAGATGATTTTGTTTTTTCTACATAGTATTCATCAAATGGAAGCCTATTATACATCTCAAAGTTTTGCTCTGAATAACTCAAGAATTTATTCATAAACTTCTTATCATTTCACATGATAGCTGCATATCTGTATCCCATCGCAAAAAGCGCAACTCATGTAAGGGTTGCAATCGTCATGATCTTATCAAGCTTATAGTTTTTTGATATATACGATATACCATCAGCCATGACGAGTCTCCCTTCAGCGTCAGTATTTACTATGTTGACAGTTTGTCCACTATAGGAAGTTATTATATCTGAAGGTCTGTATGATTCTCCTGAGACTGAGTTTTCAGCCAGACAGAGACAAGCAACTATATTTACGCCCAACTTCTTGTCATCGAGCTCTTTCATAGTAGCAAATAGTGTGCCTGCTCAACACATATCGTCTTTCATCTCATACATCATCTTAGTTTTAATATCAAGTCATCCTGTATCAAAAACTATTCATTTTCATACTATCCCTATGGTTGGAAGTTTTTTGTCTACTATTCTTTCGAGTACAACCATTCTTGGCTTATTTATACTTCCTTTTCCAACTGCATGGATAAGTCACATTTTTTTCTTGATGATATCTTTGTCAGAAAAGACTTTTATTTTTGTATTTTTAAATTTCGTTTGTTTCACAATATTTGCAAAAGCCTCAGGTGTGAGGTCGCAAGCTGGTGTTTCTCAGAGTTCACGTGCGAGAATAATGTTTTCTAATGTTTTATATCTAGATTTTATTTCTGATTTCAGTTTTTTATCTGATATAACCATCTTCGTTTTGATATTTTTTTTCTTGGTTTTATATTTTTCAAATTTATAACGAGCCAAAACAGATACATCAAGTAGAGTTAATATATTTTTTTCACTGTTTGGAATGATAGTTATTTCAGATGGTAAAGCTGAAAAAGATTGAGAAAGAAACTCTATCAGTTTTCTATTATGATTTTCAAGAGAGAATACTATCGTAAGTGATTCAGCCTTTGTATTTCAAAGAAAAAAAGTTTGTGATGATGATTTTTTATCAGCAATAAGCTTGTGTATTTTTTTTGTAATTTTTGTATCAAGCTTCAGAAAAGAAAGTTTTTCAAGGTCTTTTTTCTTTTGAATAAAAAAAATAAGGTGTTCAGACTTGAGAGATGTAGTTTTTTCTATGATTTTAAGCATCTGAGTGTGTTTTTAGGGAATTAAGCTTGTAGTAACTCATAAATATAAATATCGACTCTAAGAGGAGGATTATTCAAAGATGAAGTATATGAAAATCACTGAGAACCAAAAAAGATATTACTCAAAAAATATTGATAAGGTATGAAAATGTATGGTAAAAATAATAATCAGGAATATTTGATAGTGTTTTTGCATAGGTATAAAAAATAATACCAAAAGCTGTTCAAAGAAAAACAAAGAGCAAAACAAAATCTCTATATGATCAGACATAAAAATACCTGAAAAACAAAAAGTAAATAAGGAAAAATCAACCTAGAAATGCAAAAAAGAGGGAAATGTAATTTTGGTATTTATTATGAACATCAAAATTAAAAGCTATACCATAGCCAATAATAAGGAAAATAAATATATTTATTCAGCTGGTAAGAGTATATATAATTCAAAATATACTGGATATATAGAGGAAAATAAGTCAGAGATACTTCAAAAGTCTCCTGTTATTTTGAAAAAATCTTACTTTGATAGCTCATAGAAAAACTCAAAGGAAAAACAAAAAAGAGGTAAGAGAAAATATAAAACTCACACTTTCTATAAAATAATGCAAATAGAAAGATACAAACAAGAATCAGTACATAAATAAATATACTAAAAGTCCTTTATCGCTATCGGAGCTTTTGAGTATATATCTGTCTCCAGAGAGGCTCAACACAAAAAATACTAAAATAAAAAATGAATTCAGTAGGTCTATAAATGTAAAAAAATTATTTCCCGTTAAAAATATATATACATACGATCATATATATGCCAGTGAAAATAAAATCGTATTTATTTTTATAAAATCTTTAAATATAAAGAATTTATTGGTAACAAGGAAAAGCGCTAAGATGATAATATTTATAAAAAGAACGAAAAAACCAAAATTGATAATATCGTAATTTTTAAATATGAGATAAATAGAAGTATAAAATAGCAAAAATCCTATATAGTATAAATAATCTCTAAAAAAGACTTTTCCAGTTTTTCTTATATCTCACCAACTTATGTTTGCTTTTTGTATCCCGATAGCTCTAAATCGAGAAAAACTATAAAGCAAAAATACTCACAAGATTAAAAAAAAGCTTGCTTCAATGGCTATGTTTCCAAAAAAAGAATCGAGGAAAAATACTTCTACATTTCCAGAACCAAAAAAACTTCTTCCATTTGATATAAGATAGAAGTTATAGAAAATAAAAGAAAATAATGCAGATACTAAGAAAAGAAGAATCCCCATATGTTTTGGTAGTTTAGAAGTTTACTACTCAAAATATAAGGATAAAAAATAAAATTACAAAATTTAAGCTTAGCAAGAAAAGTCATCTAGAAATACTGGTCAGAATAAATGCGCTTAGTAAAAATATGAAGTAAAATACTCAAGTGTAGTTTAGACTATATCCAGAGAAAGAATATCAGAGATGAACGAGATTAATATAAAGTATAAATAATAGACAATAAGAAGCCACAACGTAGAAAATAAAGCTATCAAATATCTTGATAAGAGAAATTATTTTTTCTACTCACTTTCTATATCATTTTACCACTCATGTATATGAGATTATTTTTCATGATTTTTTTGCTTGAAGCAATGATATATTCTGTTTTATTACTTTTCTTTTTAGAAGTATTTTTTCTTTTATATCGGACCTTTCTTTCCCAAAGGGAATAATAAAAACAATAATATTTTTAAGTATTTCTGAGTTATTATGCTTGAGTCTCTTTTTGTACTTATCCAAAAGAAGAAGTGTTTTCAAAAAAGAATATGATTCTTTATCTATGAGATTTTTTTCTTTTTTTTCAAATGCTTTGTTTTTTGCATTTTTTATATTTTCAATTTTTTGCGTCCAATCTGAAACAAAAAGTCAGAAAAGATGCTTTATGTCTTTATTTTTTTCTTTGAATTGAGTATTTGATCAAACTTGCTTTAAAAGCTTGTTGGTTTCAGAAAGAAGTTTTTTTGATTCCTTATTTTTTGTCTCTTCTAGTGTTGAGAGCTCTATTTCTCATATTTTTAATAGAGCCATTTCTCCAACTTGTTTTAGTTTTTCTATGTTGGTAGATTTTTTGATTTTTATAATGCTGTTATAAACATCGGTGAGTTTTTGTTTTTTTCACTCATCAGTAAGCCTAGGGTTTACTATGAGTCATTGGAGTTTTTCAATAACAACATCAATCATGGCATAGGTTTCATCCAGCTCTTTTTTCATATGAAATCCTTCGAGTGACTTCTTGTCATTCATGTTTGGCTTTTTTTTGTCTCTCGATTCTACTTTTTTTCATCTACTTTCATGACTGTATGAACTATCTAGGTTTTGAAGAATTTTTCTTTTTTCTTCAGCTGATATATCCTTATCTACTTCTGGATACAACTCACTGAGGTGATATCAGAGGTCATCTCTAAGTTTTACATAGATTTTAAATATATCATCTCAAATAATCGTTCATGATTTTTTCTTCCCATTTACTGTTCAGGAGAAGATAAATTTATTTCATGAAATATCTGCCTCAGAAATAGCAGCTATACTTAAAATAGAGTATCATTCACTGTGAACCCTTTCTTTTGCCTGCTTTTCAGAGGCTGCAGTAAGGACAAGAGAATATTTCTTTTGTCCTTTTGAGGCTGATATTTTAAACTTATTCATACTTTTATTTTATTAAGCTTGTGCTAATCAAAGTCCATTATCTAAATATGCTCTACACATAGTTAGATCTTTTCATTCAAGTTTTTCAAAGGTTGCCATGCATTTTCAAACCCCATACTTAAATTCTGCATCTTCTCTATAGAAAACTTCTTTTTGATAAACAGTATTTTCAGTAGATCACATCAAGCTTGCAAGCATGGCTTCTCTTTTTTCCAAATCTGGAGTCTTATCTGAAAAATCAATCTGAGGCTCTAATTGTGTATTTATTTCTGAAAAATCAGGTATATTTATATTTTTCATGATTTAAATATTATGAATTAAAAACGAAAAAGCATTGAGCTCTTTTTTCTTATCCTCAGCTTCTTTTCTTCTCATTCATACGATAGTTGTAAAGTTTTCTTTATTAATTTCAGAAATTTCACGAAGCTCTACTGACTCAACAAATTTTGCAAGATTTAAATATAGATCATTTAAACCCTGAGGACTAAGTACGCTCAGTGATTCTAAATACAAATCTTTTTGTTCTCTTGGTATTTTTAATGCAGAAATCATTACTCTTAATAACTTTTTCTTTTTCTGCATATCTTTTTGTTTTTTCAAAAATTTAGAGATCATAATTATATGAATTATTTTTATATATGTTAATAATATCATATGCTTTATTATTAATCAAATATGTAAATATAAATAAATAGTAGTAGTAATAGTAGAGAATGTTAAAAACATCTATGGCTCTATAGAGAGAACATCTAGTTTATGTTTTTGACTATTTTATTTAAAAACTTTTTGTATTTGCCTATAAAAAGCAAAAAAAGTTCGTAGTTAACATTTTTTTTACATAGAATTCAAAGATTGGTTGACTTGCTTTTAAATATAAAAACGTATATTTAATCTTGTGTAAAATCTGTAATTATTTATTTACTGAAAAAAATAAAAAGTGAAAAAACAAAACTCAATTTTTCCAATATTTCTCTTATTTTTAACAAGTTTTTTATTGGGGGTACTTGCAACCATATATATAGCAAAATCAAGTGATAATATCTTGTGAAAAACATTGTGAGAATCTTCAATTTCAGATGAGAGAGGGCTCGATTTTTCTTCTATACAGGATACCTATAATATTCTAAAAGAAAACTATTATGACATCGAAACCATAGAAAAATCAGAGCTCATTCAATGAATGAAAAAAGGTCTTGTTGAAGCGATGTGAGATAGGCATAGTGAGTTTTTAGATCCGGAGGAGAAAGAGCAATTTAACGAAGTGCTCTCTGGTGATTTCGAGTGAATATGAGCCGTAGTAGAAAAGGTGCCAATAGGGGTAGAAATCGAAAGAATTTTAAAATGATCACCAGCAAAAAAATACTGAGTGCGCGCGTGAGATATAGTGCTTGAGGCTGACAATATAAAGCTTGAAGATCTATCTCTCTATGATGCAGTTGATAAAATAAAATGACCAGCAGGAACCAGTGTAATTCTCAAAATTCTTAGAGCCTGAGAAACAGAGGTGCTTGAAATAACTGTTATTCGTGACGCTATAAAAATTCCTTCAGTAGAAGAGGATTATTTTGAAGAGGAAAACATCGCATATATAGCTGTGAATTTATTTGGAGAAGAGACGTCAAAAGAATTTAGAAAGGCTCTTTCTGAAATACCAAGCTCTACAGAAGGATTGATAATAGACCTGCGTGATAACTGAGGATGATATCTCCAGAGTTCAGTAGAAATCCTCTCTGAATTTATAGAATCCAAAAAACCTTTGGTCGAAACAAAATATAGACAATCTCAATACAATAGCACGTATTACAGCAATAATAATGGGAATATTTTTGATAAAAAGATAGTAGTTCTCGTAAATGAAAACTCAGCATCAGCTTCCGAGATAACAGCTGGAACACTCAGAAAATATGATAAGGCTATCATAGTGTGAAAAAAAACATATGGAAAATGATCAGTACAACAACCATTTGACCTTGATGATGGGAGCCTCTTAAAGCTTACTATAGCAAAGTGGTATATACCTGGATGAGAAACAATAGATAAACTAGGAATTGAACCCGATATAGAAATCGATTTCTTAGAAGAAGATTATGAAAATCAGTATGATAGACAAAAAGAAGAAGCAAAGAAAATACTTCAAAAATTTGTAGAGCTTGACGCGCTACAATTGGCTGTTGATAAGTATATGGAGTGAGTTGATAAGCCTGTAGAGTAGTCAAAAAATAAACTTTCTTGACTTTTTATTGCTTATTAGTTAGTATTGTTTTTATCTGAAACCCACAAAATAAAGGGGGAGGATAAAGTGATGGTGTTAACTTGAAAATGGGAGGACTTATGTCCAAAAAATTATTTTTAGCATCGTTCGGAGGAATTCTTGTAATTCCAACCAGACGAAAGTCGTCAAATTCGCTTTACTGTTGGATATCGACTATCGCTTAGTGTGGTGAGCTCTCAGATAATTTTTTATCTGGGGGCTCACTCACGACAACAAATTTTGTATTTTGTTTTTTGAATTCTAAAAAATTCACGGAATAAAAACATTTAAGAAAGTACCACTTCGGGTGGCTTTTTTGTTTGTAAAATATTGAACTTTTCCTAAAAATCACTATTCTAAATTATATACATATTTTAGTCCTTATCTATATGACTATGAATTATACTTTTATTACTAAACTTATCGTTTTTGGAGGGTAAAAATCTATATTTTTATTTTACCAAACTAACTAAATATCAAACATGAATTTTGACAACTTAAAACAAACAGACCCACTTTGTTATGACTTTATAGTGAGAGAAACAAAGAGACAAGAAGAGTGTCTCGAAATGATTCCGAGTGAATGTATCGCCAGCCTTTCAGTTATCGAAGCGCTTTGAAGCCCATTTACCAATAAATACTCAGAAGGATATGCAAAAAAGAGATACTATGCATGAAATGAAATCGTAGATGAAGTAGAACTTCTGGCTATCGAAAGAGCTAAAAAGGCTTATCCATGAATCGTGCATGCAAATGTACAACCATACTCTGGAAGTCCTGCAAACTTTGCTGTATTTAACGCGTTGATGGAGCCTGGAGATACTATGCTTGGTCTTGCTTTGTCTCAATGAGGTCACTTAACTCACTGACATAAAGTATCCACTTCAGCAAAATACTTTAATGCCGTTCAGTTTGGACTGAAGCCAGATGGATATATAGATCTCGAAGAAGTTGAGACATTGGCTGTAGAACATAAACCTAAAGTTATTGTGGTTGGATTTACGGCTTATGCCCGCGAATTTCCATTTGCAGAGTTTGCCCGCATCGCTGAAAAAGTAGGAGCGTATCTCCTCGCTGATATCTCACATATATCTGGGCTCGTAGTATCTGGAGCTCATACTTCACCAGCTCCGTATGCTGATGTGATTATGACGACGACACATAAAACACTTAAAGGACCGAGAGGAGCTATGATTATGACCACTGAGAAATGAATTAAAAAAGATCCAGATCTCGCTAAAAAACTTGATAAATCAGTATTTCCAGGAATACAAGGATGACCACACAATCATCAAACGCTTGCTATAGCAGTCGCTCTCGGGGAGGCTTTGACTCCAGAGTTTAAAGAACTCTGACACCAAACAGTAAAAAATGCAAAGATGTTAGCTCATGAGCTGCAATCTCACGGATTTGAACTAGCAGCTGGATGAACAGATACTCATCTCCTATTGGCTTCAGTCGGAAAAGGAAGGGGGTGATTTATGTCTGAAGCGTTAGATCATGCTGGTATGGCTCTCAATAAAAATACGGTTCCAAATGAACCATGTTCACCGTTTAACCCAAGTGGAATCAGGATGTGAACTCCTATCATGACAATGAGAGGAATGAAAGAATCAGAAATGAAAATAGTCGCTGGATGGATGAAAGAAGTTTTTGATGAAATATCTGAATTTACATACAAAGAAACCAAAGAAGAAAGAAGAGAAGAGCTCAAAAAATTCAGAAAATTTATCAAAGACAATCAAAACATAAAAAGAATTCGCGAAGAAGTCAAGCAGTTATGTCTCAAATTCCCTATATATAGTTAACACGCAAATACCTGAGAAATTTCTCAGGTATTTTTTTATTACTTAAGGTTTTTTTAAGTGAAGAGTTTTATAGTGTGCATACTTTTATTTATTTATTATTATATTATGAGAAATATTTTTTTAACCATGTTAGCTCTTTTTGTAGCTAGTTTTGGTGCTTCAGCTTTTGCTGCTGGAGAATATAACTTGGAAAATGTGACCGATGGTCAAACTGTGAGAGGAATCGTTACGAGTAGTAGCGCTGTTGGGCACGCTTCAGTATGATACACTGAAGGAGACTTCAAACTTCATGCAGCATTTAAAGACCTTACTGACCCAAAAGGAGATGACTTCTACGAAGGATGGTTAGTACAAAGATCACCATTTAAATTTATCTCTACTGGAGAACTCATAAAATCAAATGGGAAATATATAAATGACTTTACAAGTAATATTGATTACAGAAGTTATGACTTCTATGTACTTACTCTTGAACCAAATGATGGAGATCCAGCTCCTGCTGATCATATATTTGAAGGAACAGTTCTTATGAAAGATGCTATGATGAAAAAAGATACTCATATGATGAAGAAAGAAGCAGGTGATACTATGATGAAATCAGAAGATAAAATGATGAAGGATGATAATCCAAAAAGAAAACTTCTTAAAACTAGTGTTCAAGATAGACTTTCAAAAATTAATCTTTCTATAAGAAAAATAGAAATTATCTTAGAGAGAATAGAAAGTTTAGAACAAAGACTTCCAACACTTAATATAAGTGATACAAAAAAATCACAATATGTAGAAATTCTTACTGTATTAAAAGAAGTACTTTTAGAAAAAAAAGCATCTATGATGTAAAAACAAAAAAATAACAGATAAAAAGACTCTAATTTAGAGTCTTTTTATTTTTGAAAAAACAATAATTGATTACCATAGGATTATATTTATTAAAACCTACTGCAAGACATGTTGACAAGTATTACATCATTATTTATCGCTATTTGTCTATCTCTGAGTTTAATTATCCTTTTCTCTAGGCTTTTTTATAAGTTAGACATACTAGACAATCCAAAGAAATATTGAAAAGAAAGAAGTCCAATTCCCTATAGCATGGGAATAGTTTTCTTTATAGTATTCTTTATTTTGAGTTATATATTTGTAGAACACACCTATAAACTCTATCTTCTTTGGTGATTTTGAGCCCTGATTACTTCTATTAGTTTTGTGGATGATTTGATTCAGGTGAGCCCCAAAGTGAGACTCATTATCCAGATACTTATCTGAGCCACGATATGACTTACGTCTATTAAGATTGGATATGTAAGTAATATATTTGGATGAATTATTAACCTGGAAACGTATTTCATCGAACTCATGAATATAAAAATATATTTAGTCCCTTTCTTTTTCACTATATTTTGGTATGTGTTTATATTCAACGCGCTCAACTGGAGTGATGGACTTCAGGGAAATGCGAGTGGGCTTTCACTTATTTCGTTTGTTATTATCTTCCTTCTTGGAGCTATGCTCTTTTACTCAGACGACTATGAATGAGGAGTAAAAAATGCAGGATTTATCATGTGAATTACTGCTATTTTGATTGGGACACTGATACCATTTTGGTATTTTGATTTCAAGGAAAAAATACTTATGTGAGATAGTGGGACCATGTTTCTCGGGTTTATGCTTGCGAGTATCGCGATCATATCTGGAGGAAAAGTCGCTACAGTCTTAGTAGTATTTGGTATATATAGTGTCGATGCTATATATGTCATTATCCGTAGGATGCTGAAGTGAAAGAGTCCTATGAAGTGAGATTTTACTCATCTTCATCACAGGCTACTAGATATAGGTCTCACGAGGAACCAAGTACTCATTATGACTTATAGTTTTTCTTTTCTTTTTGGTCTTTCGGCTCTTTTTCTGGATAAGATATGAAAAATAATAGTATTTATCATAATAGTTGTCGTAGTAGTATTTATGAATAGACTAGTAGAAATTTTTAAAAAATAAATTTTCTTTATGTGAATACAATCAGCTATACATCCTAGCAGTGAAGAGCCAAATCCAATAATCCTCGATTTTGATAAATGAAACGATGGTGTGTGGCGAGACGTAGGTAAAGATGATATAGAAGAAGTAAAATGAAAAATAGATTTTTATTTTGGTGATATGAGAGATTTCATGTTTCCTGCTAACGATTTTGATAGATAAGATATGAAAATAGCATTTTTTGGAACCTGAGATTTTTCAAAATCTATACTGGAGTGATTGTACAAATCATGACTTTTTGATATTGCTCTCGTAGTAAGTCAGAGAGATAAGCCAGTAGGAAGAAAAAAAGAAGTGCTTCCAACTCCTGTCAAGCAGTTTGCTCTGGATCATGATATAGGGGTGGCTCAACCAAAGAGTCTCAAAATCAAACCTGATTCAGTAGGTCAAAAACTACTCGAGAATCTGCAGAGTCTAAATCTCGATTTTATAGTAGTCGTTGCCTATGGTAAAATTATGCCAATAGAAATTCTTGAAGCACCAAAGCACTGATCTATAAATCTCCATGGGAGTATATTGCCACTCTACAGATGAGCGAGTCCAATACAGGCATCAATAAAAAACGGAGACAAAAAAACAGGACTCACCACTATGTATATGAGTGCAGGTATGGATGAGGGAGATATTTTGAAGATAGAAGAAGTAGAAATCTGACCAGATGATAACACGCTGAATATATTTCAAAAGTTTTGAGAAATAGGACCAAGTCTCATAATAAAGACACTTCAAGAGATTGTTTCATGAGAATTAGAATGAACTTCTCAAATAGATGAAGATGCTACGTATTGTTGAAAGATATCTAAAGAAGATGGAAAGATCTCGTTTCAAACTCAGTCTGTACAGGAAATATATAATACCTACAGAGCCTATACTCCATGGCCTGGAATATATACTGACTACAATGGAAAGAAGTTTACGATAGAAGGATGTGAGTTATTTGAAACTTTTGATGATATAAATGTAAGCGACTGGAATCCAGGGGTTGTCATAAAGGTAAATAAAAAGACTATCGGAATAGTCTGAAAGAATAAAAAATTACTTGTTTTGAAACAGGTAAAGCTTGAATGAAAGAAATCTATGGATATACAGAGTTTTGTGAATGGGAATAGGGAGTTTTTGGATTTTATTTTTGAATAAAAAATAATCCCAGAGGACCCGGAGGGCCCAAAGGGGATTTATTTAGGAAGGAGTCTCGCTCCTTTTTTTTCTTGTAAGGACCCATAATGTCCTTAAGAAAAAGGATGCTCCAATTAGGTAAAACGTTGTTTTCACAACAGTGTCTTCACTTACGGTTGCTACAAAGCAACACAAGAAAGCTCCAGATATACCTAAGAACCCTAGGATCATTTTTCCACTTTTCATTTTCTGTCTCCTTCCTCGTTCTTCAATAACGAGGCATTAAAAAAAGTTGTTTTTAAGCCCTCAGTTATTTGAGAACATATATATCATAATATTAATTATAAATATTGTCAAATAATCATAATACCCAAGACTTGTATTATCTTTTATTATTTTTACACTACTCTCATTACATATATTAAAAAACTATATGCTCAACATAGCTATCAACACCTTTCGTGAAATAGTCAGAAATAAATTTTTATATTTGATTATCTTTTTTGCGTTTGCGTTTATTATATTCTCATTCTCTATTTGAAGCCTCACGATAGGAGATGATGAAAAGGTGATCGTAGATTTTGGGCTTGCGATGATAGAGATATTTGGACTCATTTGAGTGCTATTTGTCGGAAGTCAGCTCCTGTTTAAAGAAGTAGAATGAAAAACTATTTTCCTCATACTTTCAAAGCCTATACAGAGATATGAGTTTGTACTTGGTAAATTCTTTGGGTTTTCTTTTACCATAGCGCTTATAGTTTTACTCCAATCTATACTCTTTCTTTGAGTACTGCTCATCAAGTGAATAGATATCACAAATCTCATTGGCTTCTCTCTCTTGTTTACGTTTTTTAAACTTGAGATATTGTTAGCTTTGGTGCTATTTTTCTCTTCTTTTATGTCAAACATGCTGACTATACTGGTTTCACTCTGAGTATATGTGCTTGGGCATGGATTTTCACTCTTGCTTGATATGTTTTCTAGATTAGAAAGTGCCTTTTTGCTCTGAGGAGCCCAAGTCTTTCAGCTGCTTTTGCCACCACTCGAAGCGCTCAATATAAAAGATGTGATTGGAAGTTTTCAAAACTTTCATATGAATTATTTTCTTTTCAATAGTTTTTACGCTCTTGCATATCTCGCAATCATACTCTTTTTCACTGTATTAATATTCAACAAGAAAAGCTTTCAAGACTAATCTATGAATAAACAAGACATCATAACTCTCTGAGCATCTTTCTGAATTTCAGCAGATGATGCACTTTTGATTTTGCAAAAAATTATGGAGATATCTTCAAAAAACCTATTTCTTTTGAATGATATAGATGATAAGTATAAAGATGATATAAAATCAGCATTTCAGCAGAGGAAATTAGGAATCCCACTCGAACACATCCTATGAGAAACTGAGTTTTATGGGAATAGATTTTTTGTCTCAAAAGATACACTGATACCGAGAAATGATACCGAGATACTCGTAGAAAAAGCAATCGAGTTTATAAAACAACAAAAGAAAATATCTTTAGCCGATATATGAACAGGAACAGGATGCATCCCTATATCTATTTTGAAAGAAACCTGAGAATATATATCTAATGCTTTCGCAGTAGATATTTCTCCTGAAGCGCTTACAATCACAAAACAAAACGTATCCCTTCACTGACTTGATGACAAAATAGAAGTTTTCCAGTGAGATCTTTTTACTCCACTTGAAAATAAGAAGTTTCATCATCTCGTAGTGACTGCTAACTTGCCATATATACTTGATAATGATATTGAAAATATGGATAAAGAGACTATTGATTATGAGCCCCATTTAGCATTATTTGGTGGCCAGGAAACTTGATTTGAACTCTACGAAAAGTTAGTAAATCAGCTGCAGAGCGTGAAAGCTGAAAGTATTACACTCTTTATAGAAATAGGTTTTGATCAGGGGCAGATAGTGAGGGATTTTTGTAATGAAAGAAATATTTCCCTACAGATTTACAAAGATAACTGATGAATCGAGAGGTGTGTAGAGTTGCAGATACGCTAAAAATTTGAATAATCTAACTATCCCTATACTATATTTCTATAGTATAAATATTTTTTAATTTTATTTCTGGTGTCTTTAGAAGAATTCGCTCCCATAGAATCATCCGAATGAGGCTCAAACTCTGCTGAAGTATCTGAGAAGTTTAAGGAGTCTTTTAAAAAGGCTTCATGAGGAATCAAAAAAACAAAAAAAGATGAAAAAAAGGCAAAGAAGTATGATCTGCTTTTGGCTAAGTTTTTGGTAGAAATGATTATCAAGAAAAAATATGACCTACTTTTAGAATATCTATTCGTCTGTAGAGAAAAATGATATGGAACCAACTTTCTCTTAGGAATACTCTCTCTTGCTTATATGCCTATCAGCAAAGAAATACGTAAAATAGCAAAGAAGCCAGCTATAAAATTTCACTATGATGTATCAAAAGAATCAGTAGTTTTTCATGATAATCATCTCGATGATCAACTCAAGATGAGGATAAATACATGGATAGAGGATATAGAGGATGTGATTTCTATCGATCCTTCACTTTTGACCTCGGAGCAAACCCTGAAAAATCTCAAAACAGATGAGTCTATTATAGATTTTACCAGAGAGATATTTTCTTTTTTCCTTAGCGAACTCAACATCACTATATCAAGTCATAAAGCTGAAAACTATGCGAGATTTATCGTGTGAGAGCTGGAAAAAACTCTGTCGAAAATAGACTTGAAAGATTTAAACTTTTAAGTAGGCTCAAGACCTCTATTATAAAAATTTGACTAAAGATATCTTTTGTATAGAATCTTCGGGCAATTTTCGGCAAAAGAAAGAGTCTTTCGCCCCAAAAATAAAACAAATAAACGATTTAATTTTTAACTCTATATTATGAGTAAGGCTGCTGTCCCATTGGACAAAGTAAGAAATATTGGGATTATAGCCCATATCGATGCAGGGAAAACGACTGCAACAGAAAGAATTCTGTATTATACTGGTAAAATCCACAAAATTGGTGAAACTCACGATGGTGAAGGAACTATGGACTGGATGGAACAAGAAAAAGAGAGAGGTATTACTATTACTTCTGCTGCTACGACTTGTTTCTGGAATGGTCATCAAATAAATATTATTGATACTCCAGGTCACGTGGACTTTACGATAGAAGTAGAAAGATCACTGAGAGTACTTGATGGTTGAGTTGCTGTATTTGACGCATCTCAATGAGTTGAGCCTCAATCAGAAACAGTTTGGAAACAAGCTGATAAATACGAAGTTCCAAGAATCGCATTCGTTAATAAAATGGATAAAATGGGTGGAGACTTTGATATGTCACTTGAATCAATCAAAAAAAGACTTGCTGGTAATAAAGTAGTTGCTATTCAATACCCAATGGGTGCTGCTGAAACATTTCAAGGTATTATTGATATCATTGAAATGAAAGCATACCACTTCGAAGGAGATTCTGGTGAAAACATAAAAGAAGTAGAAATACCTGCTGATGTAAAAGATAAAGTTGAAGCTCTCAGATTAGAGCTTATTGAAAAAGTAGCAGAACAAGATGATGCTCTTATGGACAAGTACTTTGCAGATGGAGACTTATCAATTGAAGATATCAAAAAAGGACTTAGAATCGGTGTATGTAATAATGATCTTTACGCAGTAACTTGTGGATCAGCTCTACAAAACATCGGTGTACAAATGGTTATCGATGCTGCAGTTGCATTCCTTCCATCTCCTATGGATGTAAATGAAGGAAAGCTCACGGTTATGGATGTAGATAATAAAGAAGAGACAGAAGAAATAGCAGTTGCTAACAATTCTCCTCTTGCTGCTCTTGCATTTAAAGTAGCTACTGATCCATTTGTATGAAGACTTACATTCGTAAGAGTGTATGCTGGTACTCTCAAATCAGGAAGTTATATCTACAACTCAACCAGTGGTCAAAAAGAGAGAGTTGGAAGACTCCTTCAAATGCACGCAAATACGAGAGAAGAAATATCAGAAATTACAGCTGGGCATATCGGTGCTGTTGTAGGTCTCAAAGCTACAAAAACAGGTGATACTCTCTGTGATGTAAATAAAAAATTCCTCGTTGAATCTATGGAATTCCCAGAACCAGTTATATCTGTTTCTGTAGAACCAAAGACAAAAGCCGATCAAGAAAAAATGGGGCTTGCACTTCAGAAGCTTGCTGAAGAAGATCCAAGTTTCAGAGTGAGAACAGACGAAGAAACTGCTCAAACAATTATATCTGGTATGGGTGAGCTTCACCTTGATATCATTGTTGATAGAATGAGAAGAGAATTTAGTGTAGAGTGTAATGTAGGTGCTCCACAAGTTGCGTACAGAGAAACTATTAAATCAGCTGCTGCTGACGTAGAACACAAATACTCAAAACAAACTGGTGGTAGAGGTCAATACGGTCATGTTGTTATTACATTTGAACCATACAAAGAGCTCGAAGAAGACGATACAGAAGTAGAAAAACCATCAAATAAGTTTGTTTCTAAGATTACTGGTTGAGTGATACCAAAAGAATATATACCTGGTGTACAAAAAGGTCTAAAAGAAGCATATGGTAGAGGTTACCTTGCGGGATACCCTATGGTTGATATCAAGGCTACGCTTACATTTGGTTCTTTCCATGAAGTTGATTCATCAGAGCTTGCATTTAAAATTGCTGCTTCAAAAGCATTCCAAGATGCATGTAAAAAAGCAGGACCTATCCTACTTGAACCAGTGATGAAGGTAGAAGTAAATACTCCAGAAGAATACATGGGGGATGTAATCGGACAAATCAACTCAAAGAGAGGGAGAATAGAAGAAATGGGAGACAGAGGACAATCTAAGATTATCCAATGTTACGTACCACTTTCTGAAATGTTCGGATACTCAACAGAGCTCAGATCAGCTTCTCAAGGGAGAGCTACATACGCTATGGAATTTGATCACTACAACGAAGTTCCTACAAATGTTGCACTCAAGATTAGAGAAGAAAGAGGTTTCAAACTTCCTGAAGATGATTAATAAATAGAAAGATAGATGAAAAAATAAAACCCAGCCTTTAGGCTGGGTTTATTGCTTAATTAGTCATCTTTATTATTCAGTAAATTGAATAAATAAGAAGCCTGCTATAAATCCAATAATTGACCATCTAATCATATGGTAATCAGTATTAGCAAAATACCCGAACAATGGACCAAAAAATATGGCTCCGATTATTCCTATGACGATGCCTCGGATAATTTTTCTTTTGCTTAATCCCATAATTTTTACTCCCTTTTTGAGTTTGATTCTGAATTTCGCATAAATTATTTTAATATAATTAAATATATTGTCAATACTAATTTATAAAGATTTAAATTTTGTAATGGCTTTTATTTTTACTTTTAAGCAAAAATTCTTAGTATACAACGTGCTTATAAACAAAATAAGCAATCAAAATGTTATCAAAAAATTAATAATCAAATTTATTTCATAATCAATTTTTACAAGAATAATAGATTAAAATATCGCTCTATATAGGGCTTTTCAATATAAAAATTTATTCGGTGGATAACGAGTTTATTTTACTAATTCAACATTAAAAATGGAATACATAGGTATGATCATGTCAGCTATTTTTTGAATGGCTCTTATGGTAGTACTATTTTTCCTATGGGAAAATAGAAAAATTCATAACGCTACTTCTAAATCTGACTCAATGATAAAAGAAGCTGAGCATAAAAAAGAAACTATTCTTAGAGAAGCTCAATCTCAAAAAGATAAATTATTTTCAGAAGGTAAAAGAGAATCAGAAGCCTTACTGAGAACCACAAAACAAGAAGCAAGCGAAATCAGACAAAAAGCAGAAAAAGCAGAAGAAAGAATTACAGAGAGAGAAGAAAAAATACAAGAAAAACTAGAACAAATAGGGAAAAAACAAGAAGAAGTTTTCAAGCACGAAGAATCACTCAAGGCTCAAGAACATGATCTAAATATTAAGACTCAAGAGCTTGATGGAAAACTCTCTGAGATATCAAAACTGAGTGAAGCAGAAGCAAAAGAATTATTTCTCAAGCAATTAGAGGAAAAGTACGAATGAGAATGAAAAACTGTTATAGAAAAATATAAAAAGAGAATAGAAGAAAGAAAAGAAGAAGAAGCGAGAGAAATCATTCTCAAATCTATTCAACAATACGCATCTGATGTAACTTCTGAAGTGACAACTACGGTTATCGAGATTCCTTCTGATGATATCAAATGAAAACTTATCTGAAAAGAAGGGAGAAATATAACGACATTTGAAAAAAATGCAGGAGTTTCTCTTATTATTGATGATACTCCAGATACGGTATTTATCTCTGGGTTTGACCTCTATAGAAGATATATAGCAAAAAAATCTCTCGAAAAACTTATAGAAGATGGGAGAATACAGCCAGCAAGAATAGAGGAAGTAATAAAAAATACAGAAGAAGAAGCTGATGTACTTCTCAGAGATCTTGGAAATAAGATACTTGAAGAACTTGGTATCAATGATATGCCAGAGGAAATAATTCCACTTATAGGAAAGCTTAGATTTAGAACCAGTTATGGTCAAAATATTCTCAAGCATAGTAAAGAAGTGGCTCTCATAGCAGAGAGTATAGCAAGGGATCTCTGAGTAGACCAAGCACTTGCAAGAAAATGAGGACTCCTCCATGATATAGGGAAGGCTCTCGATCACGATCTAGAATGAACTCATCCAGAACTCGGAGCAAAGGTCGGGAGAAAATACTGACTCTCAGAAGAAGTGGTTGATATGATTGAAAATCATCACTGAGAGCAGTTCTCTATATCTATATACGCTGCTATAGTTCAGATGGCAGATGCTATCAGCTCTGTGAGACCAGGTGCTCGTAGAGAAGCTATAGAACAATACGTAAAAAGAGTACAAGAGATGGAGGCTTTAGTACAAAGTTTTAGTTGAGTAAGCAAAGCCTACGCGCTGAGCGCTGGTCGTGAAGTAAGGGTATTTGTAGATGCTACTACGGTTTCAGATCTCGATGCTCAAAACATGGCAAAGGAAATAGCAGAGAATATACAAGCAAAACTCAGCTATCCAGGTGAGGTAAAAGTGAGTGTTATGAGAGAGATGAGGGTAGTTGAGTTTGCAAAATAAAAATATGACAAATACAGCTATAAAATATGATTCAGCTTGGGATTATTCTGACACAGCTCCTACTTTTGATGAACGACTAACTTTTGATCTATATGATGATGCATATAAAGAATGAAGACAAGAATTTTTGAGAGTTTGATATGAAATATTAGCTGAGATGAAAGAGATTCTTGATAAATGAACAAATCTATGAGAATGAAATATAGACTATATAAAGCAAGAAATTTCTAATTTGAAAGATGATTTATCTGAAACTATATCAGAGACATGATTTAAAAATATGGGAGAAAGAATATAATTTAATGTAACACTATGTACAACGGAAATGACCTAAAAGTAGGAAAAAAATTTATCATGGACGGAATGCCTTTTGAAGTGATGAGTTATGCTCAAAAAGTTATGGGAAGAGGATGAAGTATTATAAATATCAAGGCTAAAAATCTCGTAAATGGAGGAACCATTCCAAAAACTATATCAGATACTGATAAGTTTGCTCCAGCTGATATATCTACTCATAGTTATGACTATCTTTATAATGATGGTGAGACATATTACTTCATGAGTCAGGATACTTTTGAGCAAGTAGAGCTTGCGAAGAAAACTCTTGATTGAGCTGAAGCATTTCTCACTGATGGACAAAAAGTTATGCTGCAACTCTTTGATGAGAAGCCTATCAATGTAAACTTGGATCCAAGTGTGATTCTAGAGGTCATGGAAACTCCACCAGGAGAAAAATGAGATACAGCAACCTGAGGGAAAAAGCCAGCTACTCTTTCTACATGACTCGTTATACAGGTGCCATTATTTGTAAATGTATGAGATATGCTCAAGGTAGACACACGTACCAGAGAATACCTCTCAAGAGCATAATTTGTAAAGGCTTTTTATTTCAAATTTTCATATATTTGAGTAGAATGTTTTCCATAAGGTTTCTCTAGGTTTATATTTTAAGTTTTGTGTTTTGTTTCCTTTCTTTGAAATATTTGAAGGTATACGTATATACACCTTTTGACTCACACTCACGATTTGTTTTTTTGTTTTTTTATGGATGCTAAAAAAACTCTCATCACGTTTCGGCTATAAGTTTTCATTTTTTCATTCAAACATACTTTGGTATTTCTTATCGATGTTTTTATTTTCACGTTTTTTCTACGTCATAAGCAGATGGAATGATATGAAATTTATAGAAAATCCGTTTGAGTTTTTCATTATGAGTGATTATAACTTTTCACTTATGTGAGCACTCTTTTGATTTTTCCTCGTTTTTTATATCAATACCAAATTAGAAAAAACCAATATAAGAAAATATATAGATGGTGTGGTTTTATCTTCTCTCTTGGCTATGGTAGTCTGATATGCTGGAGCTTTCCTTTGAGGGCAGGTATATGGGAGAGATACGAGCTTTGGGATTGAGGTACTCTATACACACGCATTTACCCCGGTTCCATATGAGGTTGCTATATTCCCACTTTGAGTGATTTATAGCATATTAGCATTTTTGCTTTTCTCTGGACTATATATTCTTTCTATGTTTATAGAGCTTAAGTGATTTATTGGATATATAGGTATTATTTGTTTTTCTTCATTTTTACTCGTATTTGAATTTTTCAGTTGAAAATTTGATATATTCAAGCTTTGAATTGGGATAAATCTGACTCAGATATGCGCACTATTACTCATAATTGTCTCATGAATGCAACTCTATAAAATCATGAAAACAACTACAGCAAAGATTATCCAAAGAGATAACTTTTCTCAGCTCTAGTTTTTATGAGAGTTTCTAAGAACCTTATTTTTAACTTGAGTATATTTTGATTTTTATCAGGAGTATTTATAACAAATACTCTTTCTTTTTATATACTGAGTTTTTTGGTGCTTTGATTTTTTATACTTTTGGTATCAAATATTTATATTTATACGCAAAGATATAGTATATATATTGTCAGTATTATTGTCTGATGTGTTTTATGAATCTGTCTATCATCAGTATTTTTGCAAAAGATTCAAAACAATGAAAGCTTTCTCACTCCGTACTATTATGGACAGCATGAGATGCAATTTTTTATCAAAGATGTACACAAAGTAAAGGATTATTCTATTGAATATAAAGGGAAGCTAATAAGTATTGATAAAAAAGATATAGACAAAGATATATATGCTATCGTTTCGATTCCGATGAACTTCAAAGTAGAGAAATGATATACTATAGGCTTCAGATCTAAGCTCTATAAAGTAGACAACTTCGATGGATTCAACTATATAAAGTATCTTCAATCTCAGGATATATATTTTAAATCATATGTGGTATGACTCTCTGTTTTGGATAGAGACTGATTGTCTACTATGTGAAAGACTATTCATAATTTTAGAAAAGAGTTCCTCAAAATTATCCACGAAATCTATCCAAAACGAGAAGCAATATTTCTCGGATGAATACTCGTATGAGCCAGAGAAAATCTCCCTGAAGACTTGAAAGAGGATTTTAATAATTCATGACTGACTCATTTTATAGCTGTGAGCTGATTCAATATGACTATTCTGATTATATTTTTCGCATATATACTTCAGTTTTTCCCCCTTTATATTAGAGCTGTAGTTATTACCGTTGCTATAGTTTTATTTACGCTCTTGGTTTGAGATACTCCTCCGGTTGTGAGAGCTGCTATTATGTGAATTGTTTGATACTTTGTATTGATATCATGAAGAGCGAGTAGCTCATTATCTGTGATATTATTGACCTGTTTTGTTATGACACTTTGGTCGCCACTCAGCCTCAACTATGATGTGAGTTTTCATCTGAGCTTTCTTGCGGTAGTTTGAATTCTCTATACACAGTGATTTTTTAAAAAGATATTTAGATTTTTACCAGAGGCATTTGCTATCAAAGAAGCCGTAGTTCTGACTTTTGCTGCGCTTAGCTTTACACTTCCTATTATGATTTTTAACTTTGGACAGGTATCGTTTCTCGCTCCGATAGCAAATGTACTCGTAACCTGGACTATACCTCTTGCGATGCTACTTGGATTTCTGTCTGTAATTTGATATGTGATACATCCAAGTATATGAGTATTTATATGATTTTTTGATTGGCTCTTTCTCAGATATGATATGCTTATTGTATACGTATTTTGAAACTTTGAGTTTTCACTCATAAAAATAGACCTCGGAGAGATTTGAGTCTACTTCGAAGCCATATATTTTATGATGTTGATATTTTTAGTGTTGATACTTAGACCGAAGCATTAGCAGTGTCTAGTTCTCCAGCAGTAAAAATGTCTCAACCCATTTCTTCTGGTTTTTGATTGAGGATAACCGAAGTTTCTAGCGCTACGTTATTTGCAAGTAGTTCAGCTTCCGAAGCAGCTCTTGCTTCTTGATTTGTTCTAAATGCTTCTGCTGCATTATTATTTTCTGCAGCTTTTTTTGTAGCAGCTTTTAGATCTTCTTTATTTTTCTTTCCTCACTTTGCTTGTTCTACATGAACGAGTCATTCTATATAGGTAAGAGCTTTCAGTTTGGTTTCTAAATCTCCTGTTTGTATCTCTCTCATAGCTGTAGAAAAAGCCTCATTTCTAGCGAATTGTTTTCAGTCTATGAGTTTATTTACAGTAGTTTCAAAACATGTTTGCATATCAGCTTCAAAACTCGCCTCAGCATGTTCTCATTCTGGAAGTTTGATATAATTCTCTGCTAGAAGTTGTACGATGGGGTCTTCATTATCTGAGAGTAGCTCATGAGATGTAAAGTCTTCTGGAAGTTTGATACTTCAATCTTCAGATGATTCTGCTGTTTTTTCTGGATTGAGCTTTATACCTTCTGCTAGGTAACGCTTTAAATTTGCTCAAGCATTATAATCTTCAAAGTCTATATCGCATGATGCATAAAGAGTTTGTAAATCAATAGATTCTTCTCATATATTTGAGAGTATTTTTTGGCAATCGCTTTCTGTGATTTGAGGTAAATCATATTGAGACTCAGTTTTGTTAAATCTCTCAAGGATTGGAGTAGCTGGATGTTCTCTAAATGCCTCTAGATTACTAGTTGCTACTTCTCATTCTTCTTTTATAGCTTTTTCTTCAGTTGCCACTTCAGTTTGAGTATTATCATGGGTGTTCTCGAGCTCTATATCATCTAGCTCGCCTAGTATATCGTCTGGATTTCCTTCTTCTTCTGCCTCAAAACCTCATGATTCATTTGTCCCAACAGAGAATTCTCAATAGCCTAAAGATTCTCTTATACTTGCTTGTTCTTTTCCTGCAAGAGAGGGATCATC
The DNA here is from genome assembly GCA_937999345.1 of uncultured Candidatus Altimarinota bacterium. Taxonomy (GTDB): domain Bacteria; phylum Patescibacteriota; class Gracilibacteria; order BD1-5; family UBA6164; genus CALLBL01. The sequence continues at coordinate 48,897 of CALLBL010000001.1, forward strand.
ATCATATTTTTTGCCACTTTCTTCAAATCTCTTATCAGCATCTCTTTTTGCTCTTAAGGCTTCAGGAGTTTCAGCAATTCCACCTTGGTTTATTATAGCAGCCATTATATTCTTATTAAAAAATAACTTCTATATAGATATTACCATAAAGAAGCTATTTCTGTCAAAAAAAGACCCCCTCCTAACCTCCCCCTTAGCAAGGAGGAGGAAAAAGAGAGTTTAGTCCTCAAATCCTGGAGGAGTCATCTCATCTTTGTGAGGAGTGTTTTGTTCGTATATATGAGCTATTTCTAGCAGTTCTTGTTCATGCATTCTTGGAGCGAGGATTTGTATTCAAACTGGGAGTTTTTCTTTTTCATCATCTTCACTGATAGAGAAACCAGCAGGGACACTCATACCTGGGAGTCCTGCAAGTGAAGCTGGTATGGTATAGGCATCTTCGAGATACATCTTAAGAGGATCACTCACTTTGTCTCCGATTTTCCATGCTACATTTGGACTTACAGGTGATACTATTACGTCTACTTTTTTAAAAGCTTTATTAAAATCCTCTATAATCAGAGTTCTCACTTCAGAGGCTTTTTTGTAGTATGCGTCATAAAATCATGCAGAGAGTACATAGCTTCAGAGTATAGTTCTTCTGGTTGCCTCATCTCATAGTCATTCTCATCTATTGTTGAGATAGAGTTCATCGAGGCTCTCACGAGGCTCTGTTGAGTTGTGGCCATACCTGATCCCATCAAGTCTTGCAAGATTGGTAGTTACTTCAGCTGGAACTATTATATAATAAGCTGCGATTGCATATTTGGTCATAGGGAGTGAAACTTCTACTATTTCAGCTCAGAGGGATTTCATATCATCTATGGCTTTTTCTATTACTACTCTCACTCACGCGTCAAGACCCTCCTCAAAATATTCTTTTGGTATTCAGATTCGTTTTCCTTTTAAATCTTTGGTATACCAAATCTTTTTATCTATAGTGTCTTTTCCTGGTATAGTTGTGTTTTCGAGAGGATCTTCTCCGTTCATGATATCGTAGAGTAATCCAGCATCTTTTACTGTTTTGGTAATAGTTCCTGGACAATCAAAACTTGAAGCCATCGGCATCACTCCATAACGACTATTTCTTCCATATCCTGGACGAAATCCTACTACTCAGCACATACTTGCTGGTTGTCTGAGGCTTCATCCAGTATCGGTTCCAAGCGCTGCTGGTACGAGACCTGCTGCTACGGCTGCTGATGATCATCCACTCGATCATCCTGGAATCCTGTTTGTTCCCCAAGGATTTACAGTGTTTTTCAGCGCAGAGTTTTCAGTGCTTGACCCCATAGCAAACTCATCCATATTGAGCTTACCGATAGAGCTCATTCCAGCCTGTTTAAGTTTTTTAATCACAGTTGCATCATATGGTGGGATAAAGTTTTCCAACATTTTTGATGCTCAGGTAGTAGGAATTCACGCTTCGCAAAATATATCTTTGATTCAGAGGGGAAGTCAGAAAAGCTCAGCTTCACTTTGATGAAATCCATCAGTATTTACAAAGTTAAATGCTTGTATTTTATCTTCGTATTTTTCTATTCTTCAAAGAAAATAATCAAATACTTCTCTGCTGTTTGTTTCTCCTGATTTTACTTTTTGTATAAGCTCTTCTAAGCTGTATTTTTTGAAATCCATTCTCTTTTATAGGTTATAAATAGTATGCAAAAAAGTATACGAAAAAAGTGATGTAAATAAAGGAGGAAACCTATAAATATTTGACAATATATTTATGACAACTATTATATACTTATATTAATAATATATTTATATGTCTCTTCTCCTAGATAAATGAATGCAACATAGAGTTTATGAATGAAACTCTGATTTATTTGTGAGAAAACAGCAGAGAAAATCTAATAATTATTCTCCACAAGAAGTTCAAAGTGTTTTAGATTTTGTAAAAGAAAAATTTTGAGAATTTTGTCCGAAAACCAAAATAGTTTCTAATGGAGAGTCATATGTAATTATACAAAAAAGAATTGATGGGAAAACCTTGCAAGACTTTGATATTTCACTTTTGTCAGAAGATACTCTTATATCTTTACAGAAGATTTTAAAGATATACGAGGATATTCTTTTGGATGGGTTCAATTTTGATATCATGTGAATGCAAAAAAATGCACCAGAATGATGGAGAATATATGACGACGATTTTTTGGCTCAATATAATATTTTTACAAGAAAATATTATGTGATAATCAATACATTTAATTATATTTATCATTGCCTACAAAGATTTAACCAAGATATATTTGAATCTTCTAATATTATGTTAGATATTGAATCGAATGTTTTTTTAGTTGATAATGTTTTTATAGAAAAACATCCACAAACATGGATAGAAAAAAGTATTACTTTTATGAGGCATGCATGAAGATATGTTTGGCTGAAGAAAAATCAAATTATGTTATCTCAAAAAATTAAAAAAACTCCCTAGTCAGGGAGTTTTTTATTTGAACTCTATTTACTATTTTTCTTCTGTTTTAGGAGCTTCAGTTTTTACTTCTTCTTTTACTGGAGTAGCTGTTTCAGCTTTTGGAGCCTCAACCTTTTCTTCAACTTTTTTAGGTTCCTCCTTTACTTTCTTTTTTGAGTATTCGATTTCTTTCATTGGAACTTCTTTGAGTCTAGCAGCTTTACCAGTAAGTCCTCTAATAAATTTGATAGATTTTCTTCTCACTTTGAATTGTCTGAGGATTTCTATTTTTTCAATAGTAGGAGAGTGTACAGCAAAAACTCTCTCTACACCAAATGCTCCAACTTTTCTTCTCACTGTGATTGTTTTCTCTAGAGCAGATTTACCAGCAGTTTTGATAACCACCCCCTTAAATCTTTGTACTCTTGTTTTTCCATTTTCAGTAATTTTTTGGTATACTTCTATTTCCATACCTGTTTTAATAGTAGGTCTTCCGTCTTGGATAAAGTCACTTTGGACCTCTCTGATCATATCAACATTTGACATATTTTTGTAATTAGTACTTAAAATCGAGCATATCATATGAAAAAGATATAAAAAATCAAATGATTCTTACATAAAATATACAAATACTTGTAATAATAGAAACTCTCTCTATTATTATTTTAATATACATTAACTAGCTTTACATGGAAGATATATCAGTATTGCAACTCCTCTACATTGTACTTGTGGTGTTTTGAGTCATTATAGGAACATTGCTTTCTCTAGTACTTATCAAAGTGAATAAGATTTTACAAGTATTTACCGAAGTATCCAAAGGTTACTTTAGTATAAAAAATGTAGCAAAAAACTACAGCTCAGTCCCAAAAGAAATGGGAAAAAAGTTTATGTGAATCGTACAGGAAGAAATAAAAAAGGACAAGGCAAATTAATTTTTCAAAAATTAATATAAGGTCACTTGAGTCAATCTAAATCATAAAAATATCTTCACACATGTGAAAAATCATTCAGCTGGATAAAAATCTGGCCAATCAAATAGCTGCTGGGGAGGTAGTTGAGAGACCAGTTTCTGTCATCAAAGAGCTGGTCGAAAACTCTATCGATGCTCGAGCAACGCAAATAAAAATAGAAATAGAAAATGGAGGAATAGATATGATTATTGTTTCTGATAATGGAACAGGTATAGAAAAAGATGATCTTCCTCTCACTATTGAAAAATACTCAACTTCAAAGATATCAAATCTCGATGATTTGTATAATGTCATGACATTTGGATTTCGCTGAGAAGCACTTGCCTCTATCTCAAGTGTGAGTGATTTTGCTATAGAATCTCGTATAGATAGTTCAGTTTCAGGATATAGTTTAGAAATGCTCTCTGGAGAACTACAGTGAATATCTGAAGTCTGAGCTGAAGTTGGAACAAAAATCATAGTAAAAGATCTCTTTCACAATACTCCTGCGAGACTAAACTATCTCAAGAAACCAAGAACTGAGTATGCTCATATACTTGAGTTTCTTAATAAGATAGCTCTTGCCTATCCAGAAATAGGATTTGAATTTATTTCCGATGGAAAAACAGTATATAAATATAATGCAGGAGAGGATCTCAAAACAAGAATATATGCTATCTATGGAGAACAGTTTTTTGAGAATGTTTTGGATATAGATTTTCAATTTTCTGGACTTCATATCACGGGGTATGTATCTGATCCAAAGATAAGTTTTCCAAATAAAAATAGGCAGAGCCTGCTCGTTAATAAAAGAGCCATAAAATCTCCACTCATATATAAAGCTATTTCAAATGCGTATAATAGATTTATTCCTCATGGTATGTATCCTGGATATGTACTCAACATACAAGTAGACCCAACACAGATAGATGTAAATGTGCACCCGAGAAAGCTCGAAGTGAGATTTGCAGCTGAATCGAATGTATTTAGGGCTTTTTACAATGCTATCGAATCAAAACTCGATGATGTGAGTCTCATATCTGGAGATGTCATTTCAGAGAATTCCTCTCAAGTATCATCAAATACTCCTGAGCAAGAAAAATATTACACTGGTTCAGGAACCAAGTTTAAATCATATTCTCCATACAAAAATACTACTGCAAATCCTCAGCAGAGAACTATGGATGATGCTATGCTATTTTCAAAAGCTATGATGTGAAGTAGTTTTGAAGATGAGTCTACTTCTCATGACTTTGAAACATCAAATGATTTACATGATACTCCACTTGGGAGGATTATCGGGCAGACGTTTAACAGTTATATCATCGTACAAACAAGAGATACTATTCAGATACTTGATCAGCATGCACTGGCTGAGAGAATTATCTATGAAAAACTCATAGCAAATGACTATACTCCTCAGGTGCAAAACCTGCTTATCGGTCAGAGTTTTCAGCTCACACCAAAAGAGTTTGCGGTTCTCGATGAACATAAAGAAGTTTTTGATGATATATGATTTGATATCGAAGTGATGTCAGGAGGAATAGTTATGCTCAATGGAATTCCTGATTTTATAAAAAAAGAGGATTTAGAGTCTACATTTCTCTGAATACTTGAAGATATATGAGAAAATCCTCACGTAAAATCCAAGACTCTTCAGGAGGTAAGAAATACGCTCTTTGCCTATACTTCTTGTAGAGCTGCGATCAAGTTTGGCCACAAGCTAACACTCTTTGAGATGAATAAACTTCTTCATGATGCTGCGCTTGATTACTCAGCTACTTGTCCACATGGGAGGCCAGTTATCTATGAGATAAATCTAGAGGATTTGAAGAATAAATATGAGAGATAGTTATAATATTTTCATTAGTTTTTCATTTATAAAATATCTATAATCATCTTTCATAGCTCATCTTTTTTCTATCATTTCTTTGACTACTCATGCAGGATTTATTATTTCATAATCCATAAGTAGCTCATTTACGTTTTGTACCACTATATTTGATGTAACTGAAAGTATATTTTTTCCTGAGAGTTTTTCAGTCATTTTTAACATGAGATATTTTCATAGCTCATTCCCTGAGAGGCTTGTATCTACCCAGAGGCTTCCACGCTCAAAAAACCCGATATCTTCTACCTCTCATCTGTAGGCAAATATATATCAAACCAGCTCTGATCCTCGTTTTAATTTTAACATACCGTTTTTAGCATCTTTTTGATAGGATTCGTGATTGCTTGATGTGAGACAGTCATGTGTGTTGGCTACGGCATGTATTTGTCTGATTTCGTCTATTGATAGAGCATAGTCTTGGTGTACACTGACTCATAGTCCTCTCAAAGTTTTCTCAGTATGTTCGATTTGGGTCCATATATTGTCTTGTTCAGAAGCAAGAGGGATAATATCCATATATCTAATAATTATTTATTAATATGGATAATTTATGTAGGGAGGGTTACAAAATGGTTACTTTTTACGTTTTATAACTATCTTTGTTTCAAAAATGTATACAATCACTCGTTAAAAACTCGAATTTTTTCAACTCACCCCCTAGCCCCCTCTCTTTTCAAGAGAAGGGGAACTTAAAAATCTGTTGACAAATTTTGTATTTTTGAAGTCAAAACTTTATCAGACTTTTTCTCTCTAAATAGCTGATAAATATGAAAAAAATGAGCGAATAATATACAGAAAATCTGAAACGCAAAATCAGGTTTTGAAAATCCGTTGACAAGGGCATGTTAGAAGGATATAATAGAGCTGTAAAATAGTGAGTTTATTCTTTAAACAAGCACACTATGACTCCAAAAATAACAACATGACCTGAAATCAATTGATGAATTGAAAATATAGGATGACTCAAAGGTCTTCAAAAGAAAACTAGATTAGCATTATCTGGTGTTGCCTTAGCTGTACTTCAAGCATGTTCTCCAGCACAAGCTGCTGAGAATCCTCAAGATAAAACTCAAGTAATTAAGGTGGCTGCAAATAATGCTGAAACCCCTGTGATTGATACGGTTATTTCTTCTGGGGAAACTGGAGGGAGTGTTGAAAAACTATCCGAAGAAGCAATTTTTTCAGAACTCGAGGAGCTTATAAAAACTGAAATTCCCGAAGATCAATGGGATAAGTATCTATGAACAGACGAACGCAAATGATATATTGAGCAAATAGCTGCAAATGATACTCCACGTAAGAGTAAATTTTATATTATAATCTGACTTGGTGAGTGAAGAGGTTGAGAATTGCTTAATATGCTACCTGAAAGTTATACTGAGATACATAACTCTATTAAATATGAAGGAACTAAAATTAAACTATCTATTGTAAATTCTGTAAGTGAGGCAGTTAATAATTAATTCAAAAAATTTTAATAAATAAAAACACTTATTATTAATAGGTGTTTTTTGTATTTACGGCAAATATATGCTATTCTAGACTAGAAATCAAAAATAAAAATAAAATATTATTATGCAAAGTTTTGAAAATGCTCATTATGACTCGCACGATGCACAACTAGACTGACTGGATCCATCAATATCTGGGACAGAAGCTGTTGCTGATAGGGCAGCTGAAGACCTTAATAAATTTCCAGATGATTTGGCTGAGTCTGCGAGAGCAGATTTACAAGAAGCCAGAGCTGAAGCAGTGCAATGAGTAAAAGACCAAAAAGAATCTACACAAGCATCTGTATTAGAAGCTAAGAGTAATAATCTTGATAGGCAACTAGTGCTCAGTATAAATGAGAAATTTGCTAATATTCCTCTTGAGCAACGTCAACTATTTGAAAGGGCTATTATAGATTCTGGTAATAATAATCCAGAGTATATATCTATGCTTCAGGAAGAAATAGATAATAATCCAGATGATATACTTGATTATTTTGAGGAAGCATGAGTGCCAGATAGAAAAACAATAGCTTTTTTTAATGAAGAGTTCGAATTATTAAATATAATTGAGAAAGGAGCAGAAAATTTGACTGAATATCAAAAGAAGCACACTAGTCTTTTATTAAGTTTAAATGTTATTTCTGATCATCAAGTTGCTCAAGAATTAATTAACATGTTAAATGTAGCAGGTTGACTAGACTTAACTAATATTTATGGACTTAAAACAAGTGGCAAGAAGATAGTAAAATATCTTTGAAGCTGAGATGGCTCTAATCTTTGGAAATTATTGGCATCTGTAGAAAAAAATTCTCCAGAGTATAATGCCTTAACTGCTTCACTTGTATTATTTGATAGCAGTTTTGAAGATAAGATTAAAGAATTCGAGTCACCTATTAGTAATGATTGGCTTCGTCCATGAGACTGAATCGAAGACCATAACGATGGAAATCTCGATGTCCGTACTTACATATCAGCAGACGGATCAAAGACTGGGATAGATGCCTCAGTATTTCCTCCAAAGAGAGAAATATCACTGAGTGGTTCTGATTACAGACTTGAAACAGAAACTCCGATGACAAAAGATATTCAAGCTATATCTACTAAGTATGAACTAGCTCATAACGAACTCTGACCAAAGATAAACTCAGTTTCGAAATTGATAAAAATCATGGAAACTATCTGAAACTCAACAGTTCTCAAACTGGAGGATGTTAAAAATACTCTGATAAATAAAGTACTGACCTATAGTTTTAGGGCTCAAAATCCTGATATAGTAAACGCTATAGAATCAGCTGATTCTATGATGAGCTTATCTAACTTAGCAACGACATGAGTGATAGCGCAACTTAAACAAAAATGGCAAGATGATCTTGATGCAGCTGAAAGAGAGTACAAGAATGACTTAGCAGACCAAGTAGATAGCTATAGAGATATGATGGCTCAAAAAGATATCCAAACAAAAAAGACATTAAAAGTATTAAAAAATACTGGGTTTGATTTACTTCCTCAAAGCATCACAGACCAACTCATAGCAGAGATAGAATCAGGGCAATTGATTCTTGATCTTGGGACTTCTTTTGATCCAAAAAATGTAGACTTAGCAAATGGTGATTTCTGAGAACCAAAGACTCTTGAAAATTCTGATGATCATTTTGTAAAAAATCTAGTTAGATTTATGAATAAGCTTATTGGACTGAAACCTGATGGAACAGATAGTGATGGAAATCTCGTATGACTCAGTGAAGAAGTATATCTCATAGGAAATGCTCCTCATACTCCAGAAGAAATCAGAAATATGATAATGGAGGCAGGGGTAATATCTGAAGCAGGTTGATTTAATCTCGATAGAGCCAGAAATAATCTCAAGAGACCTCTTTCTGAACTTGAAGCAGATATACCAGAACCAGTAGTAGAAGAAAATACCGATGAACTAACAAGCTAAAATAAAAACCCTCAGCAACTGCTGAGGGTTTTTAATGAAATAATTACTAGATAGTATAGATCCAAGGAGCTATAGCATTGAGTATAACTCATGAAAGCAAGAGGATAGCGAGACCAGTAAGGGTTTTTACTATTCTTGTTTTTGCTTCACCTTTTCAACTTTCATTTATTCATCCCATAGAGTAGAGGATACCATTTATCACGATAAAGAGAACTCCTCAGAGACCTGCAATAAAGGTAAAGTATTTAATCATATTTCCGAGCATGAGTGTGATTTGCCCAAAACCTTTTTTTACTTCACAGTTCCAAGTTGCAACTTCTTTGGTATCTTTACCACTTGAATCTTTTCTATATGTTGCTGGCCCACAGTTAGCTCATGGTATTTCTGCAGTTGTGACAACTTTTATGGCTCATGAATCAGCAGTAGTTCAGGCTGGAGTATTGTTTGCAAAAGCAGTATTTACTACTAATCAGAAAGATATAAGTATGAGTGAAAGGGTCAGAAGGCTAAGTATTTTTTTCATAAGTTTATTTTAAGAGTATGTAAGTATAGTAATGATAATTGTTTTTTTTCAATATATTTTCAAATTCCTATCTTGTATTCTTTCCTTTGCCTTCAAAGGAAAGAATAATCACAAAACTTAATCCCCCTTTTAGTAGAAAGGGGGAAATGAGCGAAAGCGAATAGGGGGAATTGTTTTACAGCGTAGCTAAATCAAGTAGGAATGTATATGTTGCTAGGAGTATGAGTGTAGCGAGAACTGTGTTGATCACGATTGATTTTGCTTTTTTTACTCTTTCCTCATCACCACCTGAAGTGATATAGTAGTATCCAGCCAGTGTGAGGAAGAAGAGAGCAACTGGCCCAGCGAAGAAGAGAGCAAGCTGAGAAATAGATTCTATTATATTGATTCCATCTCTGATATTTCCTCCAAATGCAAGGTGTTTCCATGCTTCTATAATTCCTACAAAGAAGAGTGCAAGTACCGTATAAAGTATTTTGTTTTTTGCTTCGGTGATTTTTTCTTCTCTTCATCTCGAAGTGAGGATATTGATACCAGCAAGCATAATCATAAATACAGCAGCAATAAATATAATAACCTCAAGGAATCAAATGATTTGAGTATTCATCGTATATCCAAAACTAAAGAAGTCTGCAAAGAGATTACTGTTTGTATTGGCACTGGTAAAACTATCTTGCCCAACTCTTCATCCGACTGTAGCTCATACGTCTCTATGAAAAGCTTCGTATATAGTTCCAGGGATGTTGATAAATAGAAGTCCAACTAAAGTATACCAAAGTTGTCTTTTTGAGTTGCTGAGCTGTTCTTCGTTATTTCCCATAGACATGATCATCATCGCACCGATATATACTATATAGATGACCAGGATTCATTGGAGCATGAGCTTCGCTGTTGTCAGTATGCTAAACCCTATTTGGTTTATAGCGTAGACTGGATCTTCTCAGGCTCATCCTACGGAGCTAATAGAAACATCTACTATTTCTTTTGCTCATGGGATTTCTACCGCACCGGCAGATACTTCCATAGCGTAAAATAATCCTGCAAATATAGCGAGAATAACAAGAATTTTTTTTGTATTTTTTAACATAATCTAATTTTTATATAACACTTTCAGGTACGAGGAAGAAGGTCAGTATGAGAAAGTTCATCACAAGTAGTATGAGACCAATTGCAATATAAATCATAGTTTGTTTCCCTTTTTTGAGTCTTTCTTCGTCACCTCATGATATCAGTACTTGGAACCCAGCGTACATAATCATGATAACCACTACGATTCCGATAAAGCTATTGGCCCAGTTGATGATATTTACAATAATTGCAACTCATCCGTTGAGGTCAGCCTCAGTGAGACATCTCCCACTCTCTACCGTTACGAATCCTCAGAGAGTACTTTCACAGTTGAGTCTACCATATACTGATTCGACGAGGAGTTTTGAAAATCTAATCACTATAAATCATATAATTGAGTAGAGGATTGTCATCTTGGCACTCTTGATTTTGTCTTCGGCTCCGTTGGCAGTGATGAGTCTGTAGAAAGTATAGATAGCCATCGCGAGGAAGAATATAGAAGCGAGCGTCTCGATTAGACTGAGAAGAGGATATATAACCGTATCTATGAGGTTAAATGCAAGTTGCTCTCCGATGCTTTTATCATAGAGTATCAGTGTGAGAGAATATGCGAGCTGCATGATGATGATTCATACAGTAATCCAGATGATTCATTTTTTAAAGTTGTTTAACTCTTCATCAGTATTGCTGCTGAGTATGAGTCTGATAACGATAATCAAGTAGAAAATCGTAGCGATAGCAAAAAAGAAATTTTTCAGATCTCTCGCAAATCTCACGAGCGTATAATAGAGTCATCTTTCTCCTCAAGTACTTACTTTAATAAACTCAGGATCATTTCAGAAAACTTTTAGCTTAAGGTTTCTCTTTACATGATTCCCTTCATTTCCATAATTCCCTATATTGAGATTATTTGAGTTGGTATCTCCTATAGTTATATCTACTGCATGAACTGGAGCTGCTACTGAGGCTGCACCAAAAAAGAGTCACATACAAGCGAGGAGGAGAACAAGTCATCTTGTTATTTTTTTCATAAATATCTGTAAATTTTTATTTATATTTTAATGGTATCATAGTTTCAGTTTTTTTTCTATATATAGAGCTGGACTTTTGTTACTCTGGCATTATTCATAATCTTGCCTCTATTTCCATATCTACGTACTTCTTCTTTCTTCCATATTTTTTTCTACTGTATTCTTTGATGACAGCAGCTATCTTTTCATTTTTATAGTTATTGTCCCATATTGTTTTGATATCAAATGGTCTCGTACTAGCATTGTCTACATTGAGTTTACAATAGGTTGTATAGTTAGCTACTCAGATGATATCTTGTTGTGAGAGCACAGGAGCATATTCTTTTTCCATATATTCAGCATCGTCAGCACCAACCTTGAAACTCATGATCGTTCCGGCATTACCAAATACTGCATCTTTAATCGATGGTTTATCACCCTGTTTTGCACCACTTCATCCGATTTGCGCGATAAACTGGTGAGCCATGATAAGCGCGAGGTGATACTTTCTGGCTTCCGATAGAATCTCTCCAAATGTTTCAGTCGCAAAGTTTTGGAACTCATCCACGTACATGAAGAAATCTTGTCTTTGATCCTCTGGTATGTCAGCTCTACTCATCGCTGCCATGTTTACCTTGGATACAAATATCAGCCCAAGAAGCTGCGCGTTTAGGGCACCGATTTTACCTTTTGAAAGATTTACGAGGAGTATCTTTTTATTATCCATTATCTCTCTGATATTAAAGGCTGATTTTGGCTGACCGATAATATTTCTGATAGTCGTGTTGGTAATAAATGGACCAAACTTAGAAGAGAAATACGGTATCATTTCTTGTTTTTCTCTATCTCATGTATTGGCATATTCATGATCCCAGAATGATTTAACTACTGGATTTTTTATATTTCTTGTTTTGTATTTGAGAAAGGCTTCGTCGACAAAGAGTCTTGGCACATCGATGAGCGTACCTCCTTCTTCTTCGTCTTCCATGAGGGTGAGACACCCATTACGGAAGTAGTGCTGTATACGTGGACCAAAGATTTCATCACCAAATATCTTGATAAAGATTTCAGTGGCATCCATCGCAGCTCTGTCCATCTCTCTCTTTCTGATTTCAGGGTCGGTTGCTATGATGTCGAGCATGTTGAGACCCATAGGTCTATCAGTGTCAGCTGGGTCGAAAAATACTACGTCTTTTGCTCTCTCTTTTGGTGTAAAAGCCAGTACATCTTCGGTCAGATCTCCATGTGGATCTACGACACATATACCATCTCCATTCCGGACATCTTGTCTCGCGAGGTATCATATAAATACAGATTTTCACCCTCATGATTTTCAGATAACATAATGATGTCTTCATCTATCTTTTCTATTGAAGTAGACAGGTGTTTTTTTGTTTCTATATTCATTCCATCCCATGAGAACTCAGTCTTTATAGACAGGGAATCATCCAAGTGTTCTATGTACTTTTTTGGTTTCAAATATATCTTGTCCATCTTTGGTTCCAACCTTTACTTTTTCTTCGAGAATAGTTGGGTCACTTGGAGTCTTGAGGTTGTGTGGAACTGGGAGTTTTTTATAGCCAAGCCACGAGATAATCGGAGCTTTATTGTAGTTGATATCTGGGAGATGATAGAGTGTAGAAACTTCATCAGCTGAGAGGATAGATATGTTTTGGAAAAAACCTACCAGTTTGTGTCTAAATGCAAAATGCCTCAAAGGAGTAAATATAAATGGAAGAGAATCTTCAAAAATCTGAGGATTATCAAGAGCATTGTTGTACTCATCGGTAAATATAGATGCAGCTGCAACAATAGCGTGAGCTCAGTTTTTTGCGCTATGCTCTGTTTTACTACTGACTATTATTCTGACAGATGTTTTATATGCTGGCTGCGCTGCTGCCTCTCACATGATTTTTTGCGCTTCTGTCTCTGCCTGATTAAATATCTTATACGCATCTCATTCACTCGCTCCAGGAGCGTTGTTTGATGATACCATTCCATCTGGTCCTGATATGATAGCTACAATAGGATTCCAGAAAATATCTAAGAAAGGTATTTTTTTTCTCTTTTTGTATTTTCACTTTGCTACGAGTCCTGCTGCTTTTTTTGCTTTTTTATTCCA
>CALLBL010000002.1 GCA_937999345.1 uncultured Candidatus Altimarinota bacterium
GACTCATATGCTTTTACGATTTTTGATATCACTCTCGACCTCGCAGAATGATTTCGCACCTACCTCTATAAATCATCAGAAAAAAAGATATCTATCAAGACAGCGAATGCCTATATGATAACCCTGAGAAGTTTTCTGAAATACCTAGAAAAAAAATGACATAAAACACTCTCCCCTACGACGATAGATCTGATAAAAGCAGAAGAGAGAAAAGTAGAGTTTCTCGATATAGATGAGCTCGAAAGACTCTTTAAAACTCCAGATACTAGCAAAATCATAGGAAAGAGAGATCTCGCTATCATGGAATGCATCTACTCAACTGGACTTCGTATCAGTGAGCTCACAGCGCTCAATAAAAACGATATCAACCTCGAAACGAGAGAGTTTGCTGTACGTGGAAAAGGATGAAAAGTAAGGGTCGTTTACCTCACAGAGCATGCAGCTGGACTTATAAAAGAGTATCTTAATGCGAGAAAAGATCATATGTCTCCTCTCTTTCTCAGGCACAATATAAATCCAAACAACATAGATGTCCTCGAAGATGAAAAAGTAAGGCTCTCAAGATTTTTCATCACGGGAATGATAAAAAAATATGCAATCAAAGCTAATATCATAAAAGATATCTCAGCTCATACGCTCAGGCACTCATTTGCAACTACTCTGCTCAATGCTGGTGCAGACCTCAGAAGTATCCAGGAAATGCTCGGACATGCGAGTATCAGTACCACGCAGATGTATACTCATGTAACCAATCCAAAACTCAAAAGCGTACATGATAAATTTATGAAATAAATATGATAGAAATAGATAAAATCAAAGCCATGAGAAAATGAAAGTTTTCTTGGAGAATTTTCGGAGAGAACTTCGTATTTTTTCATGAATGAGATTATTATAAGATGCCTACAGCACTCGCAAAAAACACGATCTATAAAAAAGTGGATTCATACGAAAAAGTATGCTCTTCTCATGGAATAATTCAGAAGTACTTCTGAAAAATAACAAAAATACCAGAAACAGAAGTAGAAAAAGATGGAGATAAAAACTATATCATCAAGCAAAAATCTATAAACTGAAAAAAACTTCAAAAAAAGGCTCTAGAAAGCAATCCAAAACTCCTCTCCAAGTTTAAAAGACTCATCATAGCCAACGAAGTTATGTGGAGAAATGAGGGAGTATTTCTCGATCTTCTCGGAAGTGATATCGTCGCACATCCGCAGACGATTCACAATCTCCTGACTGATGGAAAAGATATCTATGTATTTGATTTTGGACTCCTTGAGCGCACTTCAGATAACACCTTTTTTCGCTATCTTTCTCACTTTGTACAGAGAGGGCAACTTATCTTTGTAAAGTGGTTTTTTTAACATTGACTTTTTATATATTTAGATTAATATAAAAAATATTATTTTATATTTATTTTTATTATGTGAGAAACTCTTTTAATTTCAAAAACTAATTGATTTGATTTTTCAATAGAAAAACTAAGTAAAAACTATCTTATAATATTTCAATGAAATGAAAACTCATACGAATTAGAAGCTAGTCTTAGCGATAATCAAGATGAAGATACTTTCATAGTTGATTTAGTTTTGGATGAAGACATAAAATCTCAACTCGATGAAGAACACACATACTGATTTTGAGAATCTCTAGAAGATGCATTCCAAAACTTAGGAGAAAATATATCCCCGATAATATGAGCTTTTGAAGATGAGTGAGTACTTGAAGATATAAAAAAATTTCTTGAGTGATGTATACGTGAAGAAGACCCGAAAGATGATTTGAGTGATCTTATTGATATGGAGTCAGAGGTCGTGCAAGATATTCTTGATATAGAGAATTTAGATGATGATTGAACTGATTTTATTGATGAAGATACCTTAGACTTATTTGAAGAACCGGAGGAATTTTAAAATATGAAAAATGAAGCATTTTCATCATATGAAGTTCCAAGAACTTGATATAAATATCATATAAATGATATACCAAATATAACAAAGACTAAGGAATTAATACTTATCTCTGAAATCTGAAATAAGTACAGTTTCTGATTAATATTTTCTACGTTAGATTCTGGTGAGTTTATTGCTTATATACAAAAATTAGATTTATGAGCAAAGTGAGTTACTCAAGCTTGAGCTTCAGAAAATCTTATTCCAAAATTAACCCAATACATAGAGACGTTTGAAAGTAAAGAAATAAAATTTCTTTATGAGTCTATTATTGAAAGCGAAATAGAAATAGACACTGATGAGTTTGAAGTAATAGACTATGAGCAAGATTACAATAAGAAAAAAGTTATATTTAAATGAGATGGATGAGATATTTATAGTTTCGAAGTTAGCTTTCAAAGTAAAAAAGCAAAAGGTTGAAGAATTAAATACACAGCATCAACTAAAGACAATATATTTTCATGAGAATCTGATTCTAAAATGTCTGCAATAGAAGATATGTTTGAGTCAATAGATACATATGTAGATATATTAGAATCACCAAAAATAAATACCATAAAAGATACACTATTAATAGATGATTCTCAAAGATTGATTTATAAAAAGTTATCTCAAGAAGTACAAGAAGATCTTATGCATATTTTAATCAAACCAATAAATATTGAAAAAAGTCATAAGTGATTACATACTCAAAATACAAAAGTAAAATCTGAACCAAAAAACGAAGTTGAGAACAAATGAGAAAGAAAAAAAAGAAGATTAAAACATATCGTAGAAAAGAGAAAAGAATGAGAATTTTGGAAAGAAGGTACATGAAAATTTGGTACTGATTTTTATATAATGCAAAATTGAGAAAAAGTATTTGTTTGTCATGCACACATAGGAATGGATGAGGCTACACAGAAAATGTCTCTTAGTACTTCAAGATGAATAATCTGAAATCATATATTTTTCACAAAATTACCATTTAAAAGCATAAGAGTACTATGGTGAGATTTCTTTGATTCTCTTATAGAATCAATAGCTAAATGAGAGAAAAATATAGAAGAAGCTAAAAAAGAATTAATAAAGTATATAAGCTGAACAAATGAACAAGATAATAAATGAGAAATAGATGATATTGAATATGAATTTGATGAAGAAAAAAAGATACTGAATATTAAATTAAAAGAGAAAAAATTTCATATAAATAATATCAAAACAAAAGAACATAAAGGTAAATATATTATATCCATAGAAAGCAATAACTGAGAAAATAGAAGTAATAATATCTTAAATAAGTATTTCTTAGTTTCAGACAGAGATAAGAGAAAAGCATTACATAAATTTATTAGATGTATTAACAGAGTTATAAAGTCAACTCATCCAAATAAAGAAATACATAGAGACTTTTTAAATACATTTGCTACTGATTCTTAGACAATCTCTCTTCCCTAAAAATACTTTTTCTATATAATGAGAAAAAGTATTTTTTTATAATAAAAATGAAACTCTTAGTTGGACTCTGAAATCCATGAAAACAATATGAAACAACCAGGCATAACCTCGGTTTCATATTTTTAGACCTGTTTCAAGAAAGACATGATTTCTGAGAATTTAAATACGAATCTAAGCTCAAAGCAGATATCTCTACTGGGACATATAACTGAGAAAAAACTCTGCTCGTAAAACCTCAAACATTTATGAATCTCAGCTGAGAATCAGTGAGAAAGATAACTGATTTCTATAAACTCACTTCTGATGATTTTGTTATTATCTACGATGATAAAGACATGGAGTTTGGAAAAGTGAGATATAGAAGCTCTGGGAGTGCTTGAGGACACAATGGGATCAAGGATATCATCAGGCTATTTTCAGATGAGTTCCCAAGAATAAAAGTATGAGTAGGATCAGATAGTAGATACTCTACAGCTGATTGGGTGCTATCAAAATTTACAGAAGAAGAACTCATAGATTTAGATAATGAAGTCTATGATAAAATAGTAGATAAAATGGAGGAAGAATTTTTAAAATAAAATATGAATAAAAAAATATATCTAATAGGAATCGGTTGAATATGAGTTTCAGCTATCGCTAGATACTACCTATCAAAATGATGGGATGTTTCTGGAAGTGATAAAACAAACTCAGTACTTATAGAGTCTCTAGAGTCAGAGGGATGTGATATCATTATCGGAGAAGATGCTGAGAGAATTACTCCAGATATCAATCTCGTAGTCTATACAGAAGCAATCCCGAAAACTCAAAGCGAACTCATGAGAGTATGAGAACTCTGAATCAAATCTCTTCCCTACAACAAAGCGCTCTGAGAAATCGCAAATGGTAACAAACTCATAGCAATAGCAGGAACGCATGGAAAATCTACTACTACCTCCCTGACAAGCATCATGCTCAAAGACTCTGATTTGAACTTCTCAGCTGTAGTTGGAACTATACTGACAGAATTTGGAGGAAAAAACTTCTACCATAGAGACACTGGTTCCTGAGATCATCACTTTGCCATAGAAGCGTGTGAATACAAAAGACATTTTCTAGAATACAAGCCATTCATAGGAATTATTACCAATATAGAACTAGATCATCTAGATTATTATTCGTGAGAAGATGATTATCTCGATGCATTTAAGAGTTTTGCAGAAAATATCCTTCCAGGAGGATATCTCATCCTCAACTCTGATGATGTAAACTGCAAAAAACTTCTATGACTCAGAGATGATATCACCTATATAGAAGTAGCACAAGAATGATATACAGACAACTGAGAAACAATTTCTTTTCCTGATATCAGCATGCAGATACCTGGAGAGCACATACTCTTTGATGCCAAGCTTGTGTTTGTAGCTGGGAAGGTACTCTGACTCTCTGAAGAATCTATCATATCATCACTCTGAAACTATAGATGAGTATGGAGGAGAATGGAAATCATCTGAACTACAGAAAATGCTAATACTATCATGAGTGACTATGGTCATCATCCAACTGAGATAGAAGTTACTACTAAGGCTCTCCAGCAGTGACATCCAGATAAAAAACTATTTGTAGTCTTTCAGCCACATCAATACAGTAGGACCCTTGAACTCCTTGATGGATTTAAAAATTGTTTCTCTCACTGTGACACAGTTATCATACCAAATATCTATGAATCAAGAGATAGTGAAGAAGACAAAGCAAAAATAGATACTCAGAAGCTCGTAGATATGATTCACCATGATGATATTCATAACGGAAATGGTTTTGAAAATACACTTGAGATAATTCAGGATTACGACAAAAAAAATCCAGCTTCAAGTATTATATTATTACTTTGAGCTGGAAATGTAGATGATTTGAGATTTAAATTAATTTAAGATCCCTCAGGTCGTCTATCAACATATGATACTTCATATAATCTTTTTGTTCTATAATCTCTTATTCTTTTTGCTAGTTCTTCTTTTCATTGAGACTCGAAAAAAATAGCCAATCTACGAGCTTCTCACATCTGGTCAGCGAAAGGTTCATCATGGATATTTCTTTTCCCAACTTCTTCATCAAGTTCTTCATGTGCCTTAGTATTAACATAACCAAACATTGGTATTCAAAAGAATCTGAGCCACATCCCACGAGATATAAAAGGAACAACCTCTTCTGGAAATAGTCATCCTCCTCTATCAACAAGATACATAAGAGCATCTTCCTTTTCTTCCTGAGTTGGATTTTCAGAATGCAATATCTCTTTTACTCTCGCTAGAGAATCAACTTTACTTAATACTTCTTCTGAAGAAGTCTTTACTTTATCAACTTCAGCTTCTCAAAAAGATATTCACTTTAAAGTAGCATTTGGATAATTTCATGAATTTAATTCACTCATTCCCCCAGTAACTCTTCATTTATTATCAGCCATAATATTTATAAATTAATAATATGCCTTTATATTACTATAAATAAGTAATTTATGCAAATACTAGCTAAGTTCCTTGAGTATCCTCTCTGCATGTCATTTTGCTCTGACATTTCTCCATTCATTCAGAATATTCCCCTCTTTATCAAGTAAAAATGTAGAACGAATTACTCACATATAAGTTTTTCCATAGTTTTTCTTTTCTCCATAAGCCATAAGCTCTTTATGAAGAGAAAGATCTGGATCAGAAATGAGATCTATTTTTAGATCTTGTTTATCTATAAATTTTTTATGACTATCTATTGAATCTTTTGACACTCAGATGAGTGTAATTCATAATTTCTCAAAGTCATTGACTAGGCAGGAAAAGTCCTTATTTTCCACCGTGCATCCTGGAGTATTATCCTTTGGATAGAAAAACAGGAGTGTCTTTTCAGAAAAACTTAGTAAGTCCTTGAGACTAAATTCACCTACTTCTCAGTTATGAGCTACAGCTTCATATTTTGCACCCAGATTTAGATTCATAGAAATATATTTTATATAAATATTGCCACTAATATAGTTATCTTTTATAAAATCTCAACCCATCCGACCTCACTTCGTTCAGCCACCTTCCCTTTTCAATGGAAGGATTAAATTCCCCTCTCTTGTAAAGAGAGGGGCTAGGGGTGAGTTGAAAAAAAGTACACATAACATACCATGAATAGAATTTTAAATTGACTAAATACTGTAAAATCATTATAAATAAATAGTAACTTATGTTTACTTTCTAAATATTTTGTTTATGGAAACAGTAAAAAGACATCTGTGGTCAAGCAAAAGTGTATTTGTGCTTGCTGCAATCGGTTCCGCAGCTGGACTCGGAAACCTATGGAAGTTCCCTTTTCTCGTTTATGATAACGGTGGAGCTTCTTTTATTATTGCGTACTTAGTTATGCTAGTATTTGTATGATTTGCCCTCCTCGTATGAGAAATTGCTCTCTGACAAAAATCGAGAATGGGTGCTGTAGAAAGTTTCTGAGATATAAGTAAGTATTTCAAATGGCTCGGTTGGGCCATGGTAATATTTGTATTTTTTATACTCAGTTACTATGTAGTTGTGATTTGATGGGGGATGGATTATCTCTACTACTCACTCAAATCTATGTTTGGATGATGAGCACTTCCTTGGGCTGGAAGTGGAAGTGATTTCTTTTTTGGGAATATTCTTGGTATCACTGATTGAGTTTGAACTCCTGGAAAGATCTCTATGCCAGTAGCAATCTGAACTATTTTCTCACTGTTACTTGTATACGCATTTACATTTAAGTGAGCGAAGTCAGTAGGAAAAGTGATTTGGTTTACAGCTACGATTCCATTTGTTACCTTGATTATACTTGCTATCAGAGCAGTGACACTTCCAGGAGCGTCGGATGGTCTTAGCTATCTCATAACTTCTCCATCATCACAGCTCTGGGAGCTTGCTACATGGACAGCAGCTTGAGGACAGATATTTTTCACCCTCTCTGTATCTATGTGAGTGATGATAGCCTACGGAGCACTCAAAAGAGAAAAAAGTGAAATCGTAAAAGCAACATTCTTAGTAGCTCTATGAAATACTTTTATCTCATTTATATCTGCTATCGTAGTATTTGGAACGCTTGGATATCTCGCAAATCAGAGTGGAGTCGATGTAACCGAAGTAGTAAAAGGATGACCAAGTCTCGCTTTTGCAGTTATTCCTGAAACTCTTGCACTCTTTGGTACAGCTTCGGCTTTCTTCTCTGTAATGTTCTTTCTTACTATCTTCCTGCTCGCTATTGATTCTGCGATGAGTCTCGTAGAAGCTATAGCTATACCGATTAAAGATAAATTTTCTAGATTTAAATGAGAAAATATCACAGCTGGTATCATCATGCTCGTAGGTCTCGTCAGTATCATCTATATGCAATGAAATGGATTATATATACTTGATATAGTAGATCACTATGTCACTCAGTTTGCTATGCTTGCTATTGGTCTGGTTGAGCTTCTACTATTTTTAAAATACAGAAAACCACTACTAAAATTTATCGAGCAGCACAATGACTGGAAATATACATTCTTAGGAAGTAGTTATTTTGTGCTGAGTTGGATTATTTGAGTAGTACTCCTCTCTGTATTATTATTTCTCAACTTCCAATGAGGATTCTTTGAATATGATACATATGCAAAAGCTGATCTCATGACTTATGGATTCTATCCTATCATACTCTGATTTGCTATAGCAATAGGAATCAATCTATTTGAAAACTGGAAAAAATAATATAGAAATCTGAGAACAAAAAAGCCTCCAATACTTGGAGGCTTTTTAATAATAATATTTTTTACTTATCAGACTTCATCCCGATAAATTTACTCAGTGAGATATCATTTTTTGAAAGGAGTACTATAAATACTCTACTGATAAACATAACTGAAAAGAGACTGACAACGATTCAAATCGCAAGTATCAGACCAAATCCTTTTATCATGTTTATACCAAATATAAAGAGAATAGTAGCGACAATGAAACCAGTTACATTTGAGTCCCATATCGCGCTCCATGACCTGTTAAATCATGTCTTTACTGCTTTTTCTAAATCATTTCATTCTCTAAGTTCTGCTCTTACTCTTTCAAATATAAGTATATTGGCATCGATAGCCATACCCACTGAGAGTATGAGACCTGCTATAGAAGCGAGCGTGAGGACTATCCCAAAGGTCTTGAGTATAGCAAGCACAATCACTATATAGATAAAGAGTGCTAAACCAGCTATGAGTCCAGAGAGTCTATAAGTATAGACAAGGAAAACAAGTATCAAGACAAAACCAGTCAGTCATGCTACGAGGAGTTTTTGAAGAGAGTTGAGTCCGAGACGTGAGTCGATAGTTCTCTCTGATGTGAGATAGATAGGAGCTGGTACTACTCATGTATTTATATCCTGAGAGAGCTGATTCGCTTCCTCTGGAGTATAGGCTCAAGTTATAACTGCCCTCCCGTTGAGGATAGGAGTATTTACCGTAGGATTAGTAAGAAGCTCTCCTCATACAAATATAGCAATAGGCTTCCCGACGAGTCTCCTAGTGAGTTCACCAAATATATCAGCTCCGTCACTATTGAAAGTAAGCTCAACCATAGGTTGGAATGCTTCATTATATTGAACTGAAGAATTTACAAAGTATTTATCATTGAGGATTCTTCACTCAGCATCTTTGGCAGCCTTCCAAGCTGAAGGCTCACTATCTATAAAAAGATAATCATAATTATCATCAGATGCATTATAGCTGATGATGAGAGATCCATCTCTTCAAGCATTACTTTTTACGTTAAATATTCTTGGTATGAGACCATCTTCACTTTCTTGCAGGTCTTCAAGTTCAAAGACATCTGAAAGATTATCAGCAGTTCCTATGATGACATTTTCATTGCTATCTTGTACTTGCTGAGCTGTTACAAAAAAGTTATATTCTGTATTTTGAAGCTGACTAAGAGCTTGGCTTGCAACTGCAGCTCTCTCTTCTCTGTCTTGGTCAGTGATAACTAATCTTTCTTCTTTAAACTCTATCTTTACTACTTTTCATATCGCAGCTTTTGCTCTTTCTATATTTTCACTATTTTCAAGTGAACTATTTCATTTGAGAGGTATTTGCACGATGATATGTTGCTCTCCTGCATAGCTTGCTGATGTGATAATAGAATCATTTATGTTAAGAGACTCAACTCTCTTATCGATGATAGATTTGAGTCCTTCGATAATAGACTTCTCTCTATTACTATCATAGTCTTCTTCGAGTTTAGCCTCTGTGAGGTCTACTCTATAGTCGAGCTCTATCCCTCATTGGAGATCAAGTCCTAGCTTGTAGTCTTTACCTGTAAATGGCACTTCTATATCATAGTTTGACCAAGGAAATGCGTAGGTAAAAAGCATTCCTCCGAAGATAACGATTAAAAAGAGTTTGAATATTAGGTTTTTCATATTGATATTGTTTTTTGTAAAATTAGTTTAAGTGATTATACGATTTTTTTTTATTTTTCATCTTTTTTCTCCTGATCTTTCTTTTTTCTTGCTAACTGACCACAAGCAGCATCTATATCATCTCACATGGTTGCTCTGATTGTTGATACGATTCAGTATTCGAGCAGTATCTTTTGAAATTTTTCTATGATAAACTTTGGAGTTGCGCTGTATGTACCTCCTGTTCCCTCTCAAGCATTATAAGGAATGAAGTTTACATGAGCTAGTCTTCATTTGAGTAGCTCTCAGAGTTCGTATGCGAGCTTGATGTGATCATTAACCCCATTTATCATGATATATTCATAGAATATTCTCTTATTATTTTTTTCTGTATATCTATCGAGAGATGACATCAGTGTATCGAGTGGATACGTGTGATCTACTGGCATGATGGATTTTCTGATTTCATCATTTGGTGCATGGAGACTGACTGCGAGACCATTTTGAGGAAAATCATCAGCAAACTTATTGATTCATGGGACGATACCACAAGTAGAAACCGTCACTCTTCTGTTTGAAAGATCAAACTTCTTCTGCGCGCACATAGCCTCTATCGCGAGCTTCATAGCATCATAGTTGAGCATTGGTTCTCCCATTCCCATAAACACTATATTTCTGAGTCTTCCTCATTCATCGTTGAGAAGTTTTGCAGCGTACATAACCTGATCAAGTATTTCTCATAGAGAGAGGTTTTTCTGAAGTCAGAGCTTACCAGTCGCGCAAAAAGTACAAGCCATAGGGCATCCAGCCTGACAACTAATACAGAGAGTATTTCTCCCTGTTTTATGCCTCATGATTACAGCTTCTATGAGGAGATCATCCTCTGTTTTAAAGAGAAGCTTTGTTGTTTGGTCGTTTTTAGAAGTAGCTTTGTGATCTACTGTGAGGCTCGTATATTGGAAGTTTTCCTTGAGTTTATCTCTAAGCGCTTGAGGAATCGTCTGAATCTCATCAAAATCTGTTATAAAGTTTTTATAGATAGCATTTTCTATTTGCCCATAACGAAAAGATTTCTCTCAAATTTCTTCTAAAAATTCTTTGAGTTTCTGACTATCATGAATTGAGTGCATATACAAAAGTTTGTAAGGTCTTAAAATCGAGCGTGATTGTACTTTAAACAGAAGTTTTGTAAAGAGTTTTATCTGTGCTTATAGGCTACAATAATATGAAAAACTTATTGTATTTTTTTTTAGTCCTCTTATAATAAAGAGGTATTTATAAATAATGATATATATATGGACAAAAAAGCATCAGATAACATGCCATGGAAAGAAGTAAAAAAAATAATGACCATACAAAATATACTGAGAAAGAATGGTATAGAAGTTGATGATGAAAATACACTTATAAAGATAAAAAATAATCTAGAAAATGAAGAGATACTCAGTACTTTTAACTAAAAAATCTAGAAAGTTTTTATATAAGCTTACACTTCAACAACAAATCAGAATAGCATCCAAAATAGATAAGTTAGAAAATATTGAGCAACATAAAAACTTGGATATAAAGCCCATTAAATCATCTGAATCTTTTAGACTGAGAGTTTGAGATTATAGAATCATATTTACAAAAAACGATTCAGAACTTGTAATTAATATAATCGAAATTGGGAACAGATGAGATATATATAAAAAATAAAAATATGAAAATAAATATATCCGGTACATCCATAGTAGAATCTATGATAGTTATGCTCATTATCGTGACTGGAATCACTGGTATGTATAGTATATTTACCCAGTCTCAAAGACTTTCAGAAACTACATGAAATCGTATCGAGGCTATACAGATAGCGAGAGAATGAATCGAAGCATTTACCAATATCAGAAATACAAACTGGATACTCTTTGCTGCGGATTATAAAAATTGTTGGAATACGCTGAATTATAATAATGCGTGTATATGAGATGTTGCTTCTACAGATATTGCTGATAATGGAAGCTATATCATCTACCAAGACTCGAATAACAGATGGGTTCTAGCCCCTGAAACAACGTGAAATTATTCAGATAGTACATATAGAGATGATTTTCAAGTATTTCAATATAATCATAATTCACCATACACCTGACTATATACACAATCTGGGTCAGTAAATGAGATCGAATCAATGAATCCGGTCTTCACGAGAGAAATACAAATAGAGTATATAGAAGATACTAACTGACTATGATGAATAACCTCGGATGATGAGAAAATGAGAATAACAAGCAGAGTAGAGTGGCTCGATAGTGCTAAATCTACTCCTCACAGCATAGAACTAGAGACCATTCTTACCAATTGGAAAAATAAAGCCAACTAAAAACCTCCGAATTTCGGAGGTTTTTTAGCTATTATGCATCTTCTAGTATTCTATTTATCTGACCTGATTCTTTAGATCCAGATGCTTTTTCTTGTTTCTTTTTATTGAGAGCATTTATAGTTGATTGCTCTACATCTCAGGTGATATCAGAAAGTTTACTTGGGAATCAAACAGTATCCATGATATTTCACTTTCTACTACTATTTCCATTGAGCTCATAATTTCTAATACCCTGAATATACATATCAAGAAGAGAATTTGAGCGAGCATTCGTTTCATCTAAGAAATCATCTGCATTGAGACCATATTCTTGAGTATCACTATATAAATACATACCCCAATCACCAAGTATATAAAGTGGTGAAGTAGACTCTGTAAGTCACTTAAATGTTTCAGGACGTATTCACCTATACATCAAACCAGAAATAAATCATCTGAGTACACGCTTGAGAAGGAAGTTTTGTTGAGTTTGAGATATACTTTTATCTTTTATGATAGCCTGCATCTCATTTCTAAACTCTTCCCACATATTTTTACCCATTTCTCTCTTGGTAAAACTATTTGCGCTTGAGAACTCAAGTAGTTCTCTCGCAAATTTATTTTCATGGAGACCTGAAGTACCCGCTCCATCAAAAGCGTCATTCATAAATCACTCAACAGTAACATTTGTATCATCACTATCTACAAAAGCTCTCATCTTATCATAATACTTTTGAAACACTTCATTTTCATCTTTTTCAAAAACTATCATTTTTGAAATATTACGACTCTGTTCTTTTTTATCGTTCTTTCAGTGATTCAGCATGTAGAGAGCATTGGTAATAGCTTCTCCATATTGGTTATAAAACTTTTCAACCATTTTTATCTTTTGATATTCTCAGTCTGGATGAGGAGTTTTTATCTGATTAAATATACCTTGAGCTTTTTCTTGTATACCTGAGTATCATTTCTTCTCAAGACTTTTACATATTTCAAGTATGGTTTCATTGAGCAGATCTACATCACTCGTGTATGACATAAATCTCATCATCATAAGCAGTCTTCCTTCTGCTGGAAATTTTTTTATCTGATCATTGATAACTTTTGAATCAAAGTTATACCAAGCTCATGAAAATGCCATTACAAATGGTATTTTATTCATTTCATCCATTGATCATCACTTATCTACGACCTGTTTAGCCCATCATATAGCTGTTGGATAATTTCATCAATAAAGTTCTCACATACCTCATCAGATTCTAGACTCTATGTTTCTCTCGTCTTTAGCATCATTTTCACCTGTTTCTATCTCTCATGTTTTTCAAGTGGACCTATCTTTCTTAAGAGTTTTATACCATTTACTCCTTCTAGATACACCTTTATATCATCATTGTTGACATTGTTTTTTTATCAATACCCAGACGAGCCCTTCTTCACTAAATTGCTCATTGAGCGCTTCAGCTTTTGCTTTTTCCTCCAAATAGAGCTTATCCCCTATCTTCCCACCAAGAGATTGATACCATAAAAACTTTCACTGATATGGATATAGAGGTCCTTTCGCGCAGAGTGTACCATACTTTGAAAACATAAACTCTACTGCAGCTTCCTTCTTTTCTTCCTTTGTATTTGGATCTTTGAGCCAACCAAGTATCATCTCAGTCGCATGAAACGATGCCAGTTTCTTGAGTCTTTCTAGATAATCATCTGCTCTTTTTTTCTGAGCTTCCTCGATACGCGATCTCAGATCTCATTTCATATCTCCTGGAAGGAGATGTTTTCACCATGCATATGCAAACCTTGCAGCTCTTTCATCTCTTCATTCTTTGAAATAGTTTTCAAGTCATTCATAGAAAACCTTACCTGAAGCAGCTATGGTTGCTATATTAAGCCCTTTTCAAAACCATGACCAAATATTGAAGTTTTGCTGTATTTGCTCTCACTTTAGATCTTGCTCTTCTTTTGCGTCCTCTAATCCTCTTGGAATAAGATCATTATCTCTTATATATGCATCGAGCCACCCAGCTGTTACCCTATATTTTTTATCTTCGAGTGTAAATTTTTCTCATTCAGCTTTCTTTTTTACTACCTTGTTTTTATCGTAATCATATTCTTCTTTTTCTTTTTTTGCTGATTTGAGTTTTCAAAAACTGATAGTAAATAGTCATCCATTTTCTCAGTGTATTTCGAGAAGTTTATCTGCATCTCACTTTGCTCATTTATGAGAACCTAAAAACCTATATTCTATTTTTTGAGTACTCTCTTTTTTTACTATCTTTCCTCCATCGAGTTTAAATCCATCCCAGCTCGATTGTATAGTATCTGAGCCATCTGCTGAAGCGTTATCAAAAATACCTTGGAAGTTTTTTGCGTCAGATACCCTCGTACATTGCAGCTTTTCAAAGTTTTCAAAAAAATCAATAAAACTCATTTCTTGGTCTCAAGCAGGAGAAGTGATATATACTTTTTGTTCGATAGGATTTATTGTATGAATCGTATAGTAATTATCCTTGGTTTTTCATTTTCATACTTGAAATGTAAGTCCATCTTCAAACTTATATTTCTTTCCTTCTGAATCGATTTCATCAAGCTTTGTTTGCATGCTTTTTGCATTGATATCATCGAGGTTAGAGAGCTTATCATTGTACTCACTTTTTTCTTGATCTATCCTCTGTATTTCATCATCTTGCTCGATTTGATGAGGTTTTTTTCATTGTTTTTTGAGCTTTTCTACTCTTTCTTTTCTTTCCTCATCAAGCTCTTCTATTCTAGAGCTTGCCTCAGTTTTATCGAGAAAAACTGGATTTTTATCTCCATTTTCTATCTTTCATGATGCAAGTTTTCATTCGAGTTCAAGTTCTGTCATGATATTTACCTCAGTAGTTTCGAGATTGATTTGAGGATTTCCATTTGCAATCAGAGAGAGTAAATCATCGTAGGTTTCAGTGCTCACATCTGAAGTTTGTTTTGTATATGCATCTCTTCATCTGTTGAGAAGCTTATAGGTTCCATTATCACCTGCTTTTAGCACCTTACCATACAAAATTACATCCTCATATCATGATTCTGTCTTTCTTTTATGTTTCATTTCGAGAATAACTCATTCTTTAAAGTTATCCTCACCATTTACTTTTGGGTGTCTTCAGAGCTCAGATTTTAGATCTTCGAGCGTTTTTATTCCTTTCATACTCTCAGCGACTTCGTCAGACATAGTATTGAAATCTTGTACAAAACTTTCGAGATACTCTACATCATCTACGATTTTTTGAGCATTTTTTGTCTTTCACAGGAAATCATATGTAGGAATCATGATTTCATTATCATTCATCTTTCATACGATAGCTGCCCAATCTGATTTTTGTACTCAGGCAGATTGCTGAGCTATAGAGACTTTGTATTTGAGTGCATCTTTTTGTGATAAAAATCAGAGACTTACAGCCTTTGAAAGCGATATATTTGGAACCATGGTTCTGAGTATTTGTTTTTTTTCATTATCACTGAAAACCTTGGTATCAAAAAGTGTGATAAAGTCATCAGCTCCAAGTTTTGTATTATTTTTGATTTTTTTATCTACATGCTGAACCAGTAGTTTTTCATGCTCTGAGAGTCTAGAGTACCTCTCTGATAGATTAAAGTTTGATAAAAATGTCATAGTATCTATCGATCTTGGGGCCTTCTTTTTTCCATATATCTTTTGGAGGAGTTTTGTCCTCTGAGTACTTCTAACGAGGAGAGCATTGAGCTCTGGCTCCTCGAGTCCATTTACTGTTTTTAATATCTTTTTTTCGTATTCATCTGCTGATATATCATTTTCTTGAAGAAATCTTGTTTTTAATTGCTCTTTAGTGTTGTTTAAAGTTACAGCATAACCCGATATTTCTCTTTGTAGAGCTGCATAGGTTATATTTGAAGCTTCAATATTGAGACCATCAAACTCAGTATCAGTTCATGCAAAATCTCTAATTTTTTCCAATATATCAGGAGTGATTTCTCCATCAGCATTCACACTGCTTACAAAACTAGCTCTTTTCTTCTTATTTTTGAGCTCATTTTTTGTAAACTTTTTTATGAGTTTACTATAGACGTTTTCTCATGATTTTTGAGTATTTATTGCTTCTTGCGATTCGGTATGAGATTCGGTAGTATTTGGAGTCGTCATAAGAATTTTGTTCTTATAAAAAATATTATAAGTAAATTATACATGAAAATATGATAAAAAGCAAAAATTAGGCCCGAGTTTTTTGCTTTACAAACAGCATCAAGTTTATAAAATGAGGTTCATATTTACCAGACTTACAAAAACATATGATTTTCCTCTGAATAATAGTTGCTATAGTTATGTTTTCCATCATCGTACTCGTACATGAGTATGGTCATTTTAAGTCAGCAAGAATCTTCTGAGTACGCATAGAAGAGTTTGGTTTATGATTGCCCCCAAGAGCTAAAAAACTCTGGATAGATGCAGAGTGAACTCTCTATTCACTCAATTGGCTACCACTGGGAGGTTTTGTGAAAATCACCTGAGAATCTCCGAATACTTTCTATATATTTAACAAAAAATGAAAACTCTATAATAATGAGAAACTAGAAAAAACTCTCAAAAAATGAAAAAAAGTATACGACAAAAAATGACTGGAAGTAAATAAAGAATCGAGAAAGATTATTCTGAAAAAACTAGAGGAAAATAGAGCGGATTATAATCTGATGAATAAACCGTACTGGCAACAAGCTATCATTATTCTTGGTGGAGTTATTATGAACTTCCTCTTAGCAATAGTGATATTTACCATACTTTTTATGGTGTGAGTGAAGCCAATCTGAGTCAACGATAAAATAGCTACTAATCTCAATCTTAAACTCATTCCAACGGTTGAGCAATCGATAGAATCATGACTATTACAACAAGGAAAATGAGTACTACTCTATCCTGTAGAATCATCTATTGCAGCAAAGTCATGAATACAAGAATGAGACGTATTACTCAAGATAAACTCAGAGACTGTATCGACTATCCAGGATGTACAGCGAACTATCTCAGAAAACTGATCTACACCTATAAATCTCTATATAGAAAGAAAGATAGAACCAAACTGTGAAATAAATAAAAACTGTGAATCAGTAGAATATATAGCTATAAATATAATTCCATCAAACGAATGAAAAATAGGAAGCTACCTCTCTGAAAATATAAGTATAAATCAAGACTTTGAATACAAGTATAACCTCCCAAATGCCCTAAAACATGGAACACTCGAAACATATGGACACACTATGCTTACATTTAAAGCCATATGAATACTCATAAAGAAGATATTTAATCCAGAAACTCCAGTAGAGAGACAAGAAGCTATACAGCAGATAAGCTGACCTATAGGAGTGGTAGACTTTGTTGCTCAGGCTCTCTCTGGAGGGATGATGCTGATATTTATCATATCTGCTATTATCAGTATAAATCTCTGAGTCTTTAACCTCCTCCCGATACCAGCTCTCGATGGTGGTAGGTTTCTGTTTATAATGATAAATTGACTCATAGTAAAGCTCTTCTGAAAGAAATCTATCAGCGCAAATATAGAATGAATTATCCACTGATTATTTTTCGTCCTATTAATTGCATTAAGTTTAATAATAGCCTATAATGATGTTATAAAGATAATAAATAATTAAGTTTTAGGATAAAAATGGTCTTTGAAACGAACATCATAAAAGACGCAAAGCAATACGTAAGTTATTTATTATTGCCTCTTGAGGACTATTACTATCATCATTATGAACATGCGCTCGATGTGATGGAGAGATCGGTCTATCTCGCAGGAAAAGAATGAGCAAATGAAGATGAAAAAGAAATGCTCGCTCTCGCTGGACTCTTTCATGACACTGGATTTGTCATACAATATGATAAAAATGAATACATAGGAGCAAAAATAGCCAGAAACTATCTAAAAACTATTTTGTATCCAGAAGATAAAATAGAAAAAATAACCGAGCTTATTCTCGCAACTATACCAAGCAGAAAACCAAATAATCTCTTAGAACAAATCATAAAGGATGCTGATTTAGATAATCTATGAAGAGAAGATTTTTTTGATAAATGAGATAAGCTCAAAAAAGAACTCGAGCTGATAAAAAATATAAAAATAAAAGATCCTGACTGGCATCATGCATCTCTCGACTTATTTCACGGGCATACTTTCTATACAAAGACTCAAGCAAAAGAAAGAGAGAAGCAAAAGAAAGAAAACTTCAAAAAACTCAGACTAGCCCTCGACCATGGTGACATAATAGATACTTCAAAAGATATAAAAATACATATATAAAACCCTGTATCCTCTTCAAACAAAAAAAGCTTTTACACAATCTCTATCCCATCCGTCCTCCGGACACCTTCCCTTTTCTAAAAGGGAAGGTTTTTTATAATTAATAATATTCATAATTCTTATTATTTTCATATAATACTGACACTAAAAAATAATAAGAATACTTCATGTTTCAATACACGCTCGAGCACACTGACGGAAATGCAAGAACTGGACTCCTTACCACTCCTCATGGAGACATACAAACTCCTGTTTTTATGCCAGTTGGGACAAAATCGACTGTAAAAAGTCTTGATAAACATGAGATAGATGAAATGTGAGCAGATATCATTCTCAACAATACCTATCATATGTATCTGCGTCCTGGAGATGAAACAGTAAAGCACTTTGGCTGACTTCATACATTCCAAAACTATCATAAACCTATCTTGACAGATAGTGGAGGTTTCCAAGTATTTTCACTCTGAAAAGACAATAAAACTGGAAAGAGTCTCGTAAAAATCACAGAGCAGTGAGTAGAGTTTCGTAGCTATATAGACTGATCTAAACACTTTTTTTCTCCAGAAAGAGCTATGGATATACAGTGTAATCTGTGAGCCGATATTATTATGGCATTTGATGAATGCGCACCTGGAAATAGTGATCATTCATATGCAAAACAAGCCATGGAGAGAACACATAGATGGGCTATCCAATCTATGGAACAATGGCAAAAAAACGAAACTATCAGAGCGAGTGACGGACGCATGCCTCAGACTATGTTTCCCATTGTTCAGTGAGTTACATACGAAGACCTCAGAGTAGAATCAACCAAGTTTATGGCTGATCTCCCTACTCTTTGAATCGCAATCTGATGATTGGCCGTTGGAGAGACCAAAGAGGATATGATGAGAACTCTCGATGTCATACATGACCATCTTCCAAAAGAAAAACCTAGATATCTCATGTGAATCTGAACTCCTGAAGATCTAGTTGAGTGTATAGCAAGAGGAATCGATATGTTTGACTGTGTTCTCCCTACCCGTATTGGTCGTCATGGAACTGCTTTCTCATGGACTGGAAATAAAAAACTCAGAAATGCTCAGTATAAACTCAGTGACAAACCGATTGAAGAAAACTGTGCTTGTAAAGTATGTAAAAACTATAGTAGTTGATATATCAGGCATCTCGTCCAAGAAAATGAAATCCTATGAATGAGGTTTCTCTCATATCATAACCTCTACTTTTTGATCAATCTCACAAAAGAAATAAGAGCTTCAATACAAGAGTGAAAGTTTGAGGAATACAGAAATAACTTTTGGAAAAACTATAGATTATAATTGACTTTTTATTATTTAAATTTGTAATATGTGTGATAATACTTATATTTAAAAGAAAATCATATATTATAAGCATATATTCTTTTGAGTTGATTTAATAATATTACATCAAATAATGCTCATTTTCGTACAGAAATTGCGTATGATAACGAGCCTAATACTGAATTACATGAACTGACAATAGCTTTTCAAGAAAAATTGCAAAAAGTTAATTGAGATTTAGCTATTCATAATTCACCAATTCAAACTAAATTTAAAAATCCTTTTAAAAATACTTTAGTATGGATTCTAGATGAACCTAGATTAGAGAATTGAGTCATACATATAGACGGAAAAGGAGAAATATACTGACCCATTCGAGACATCACTAGGATATGGAAAGAAGCCAGAAAATCATTTTTTGAAGTTAATGACTGTCCAGAAAGAGAAGCTGAGATTGCTAGAATACTACAACCTCTTAATAGTGCGTATGCACTTGCAAAACAAGTATTTGAATGAAGATTCAGACAAGTGTTGGACAAAAATGGAATGAAGTTTAAATACTTCAAACACTTAAAATGAGCTGCATCTAATATAATTAAACTTTCATTAGAAGAAGAAAATAGATACGAGAAACCTGAGATTTACGTTGAGAGAGTAATAATAGCATTTCTTCATGATATCATGGAGGATATAAAAATAAGCTTTCAAACTCTAGAAGAGACCTTTGGAACAAGAGTTGCGCTCTGAGTACTTGCCATATCTAAAGATCCATGGGAAGATTTTATCCCAGAAACAGATACAGAGAGTTTAGAAACGCTTGAAAAATATAAAAGAAGAGAAATCTATAAAGATGATGATGAATATCAAGCTGTGGTAACAAAATATAAATCAATTAGAAATGAATCCTACTTCAAACATTTCACTAGTTTTGATGCATTCAAAAATAATATGAGACTTTTATGCGAATGAAAATGATTATCAATAACTAATGAAGAACTAGAAGAATTAGCTCGTAATAGTATCTTATCAAAATTTGCTGATAGAATAGATAATCTTAAAACCGAGTGGGATCCAAATAATATAATTAAGGTAAAAAGGAAAATAGCAGAAACAAAAAAATATTTCCTACCAATAACCGAAGAGGTTTGTGAGAAAGCCCATGATATTATGCTCAAAGAAATAATAAAATTGGAAGAGCTACTGAGTTGGAATGAGTACTTAGAAATATCAAATGGCTGGGATGACTTTGAAAATGAAAAAGCTACTAAAAGACAATTTAAATGAAATATTTCTACTGAATCTTAAATAAAACCTTAAATCCAGAATTTACAAAATTTTGTATAAACATCATAGTTTCTTGCTGATTTGCTATATCTATTTTATTTCTTTCTAGATGACCATAAAGTCCAAATAAATAACTATAGTTAGTCTCTGTTATCTCTTTATTTTTCACTAAATCATAAACCACTGATAAACACTCTATGTTTTTATCTGTTCTCGTAATAGTTTTTCCTGCTTCATAAGAGTTATGATTTGCTCATGCAAGTCTGAGATAAGCTGACATATCCTGGTTATCACTATATCTATCTAGAGCTACTTTCAAGCATATACTATCTGATTCAATCAACTTCAAATCCTTAGATGTAAAAGTCTTGAGTAAATTCTCATATCTTCTCGTAAGATCACGACGTGGATCCTTATCGATAGTTGCAGCATTGAGATCTACAAGAAGGTGTTTAAAACCAAGTTTTCTCATACGTTCTATAGTAGTGTCAGGATTCTCATCATACATATAGGTATCAAACTTTGTCAGCAAACTATCTTCAAGGAGTCTTTTATTATTCTCACTGACAAAGTACTTTAGAAAAGTCCCTATTCTATATATTAGGGTATTATTTTTTATTTCATCAGTTGGATAGATGATATCACTATACATATCTCTTGCGATATTTTTTATCTGTTTTTTAAAATCTAAATCAGCAATAGACTGGGTATTTAGCACTTCAATAGCTCGAAAGAAACTTCCTAATTCTGTCACAGTATTCACTTGAGTAAGCATCTGAGAAAACTGTGGGTTATAATCTCAAGCATCTAGAATAGTTTTTATTTGATTCTGATATCTGGTAAGTATTTCTTGTTGAAACTCATCTTTTATATTGAGATCAAAAAGAATCGGGAGATAGTCAGGATGTGCTTGAAATATAGACTCATCCTCATTTAGAGCTCACAGCTTGTAGTTTGGATATCCTGCTTGATTCAGGTTTTTCATCATATGAGGTATACCAGAAAAGATGAAGTAAAAACTCACCAAACCAAATATAAGAGAGCTCACTCATAGTTTTATATAATCTTCATCATCTCACGAAGTGTATGACGATACATAATATAAACATATAGATATCATAAAGATAAAACTAAAGTACATCATAATCCCATACCAAACGACTCAAAAAGCTGATATATTCCATAAAAATACATATACAATAGTAAACACTAAATTCATAAGAAAAATTTGAATCAAAGGTTTTTTGAGGTCGAGTGTATTTCTAAAAAAGAAAAGTGGAAGCAAGAAGATTCATAGAATAACCGAGTATCATAGCGGGAGATGAAGAGTAGAAAATAATTGAGTAAATATCTGCTGTGATGGAAGATTGAGAAACAGACATAACTCTAAAATGAGTACTCATACGATAGCAAGAAGTGTATATCTAAATCTGTATGGGAGAAATAATAAAAGTGCAGGAAGAAGTGCTAAAAATATATAAGTTATATCGGTAAAATCTCACTTTTGATTGACCTGCATAGTCAGATTCCATGGAAGCTTGATATAGTTATTAATTCCCTGTTCGTATCAAAAATACCTTCAAAAATCTTCATTATCAGTTGTTCAAGAAGATTTGATTCTCTCAGTATCATCTTGGTCTTCTATAGTTTGTAGTTGGTCCTGAGTATATATAGTAGTGTAATCAACTTCTATCCTATCTGGTTGACCTGAAAGGATCTTTCTTGCGGTTATATTTTGTATTCCCACTTCAGAAATATTTTTCACGAGCCAAGGTGAGAGTGAAATCGATATAAATATAATAAATACAAAAACTTTTTTACATAGTGAGATAAATATATCAATTTTCCTAGGAAAGAAACTATATGCTATACATCATAATCAGATGAGAAGTGAACTAATTGAAAATATATTTATAAATGTAATATCATCCTTTGGATAGACTACATTCATCAAATCCCATAATCCAAGCTTGGTAAATAGAGCGAAAAATATAGCCAAATATCATAAAAATGCAGATATACCCAAATGAGTGAAAAATAATACTGCAATAAAAGAAACGATAAATAATAGTGAAGTTACCTTGATAGAAAAACAAAGTCCAGCTAGTAGTCACGCTATAGCTATATAAAATAGTTGAGATTTTTCACTGAGTTTCTTCTGAGTAGAAACATAATACAGAGCGAAGAGTGATATGAGTCCTATAGAAAGCAGAGCAATATCAAGCTTCATATCCTTTGCTATTTGAAACACGACCATTGGCATCGCGAGAAATATAGCAGTTCCAAGAAGTGGGATATTTATATATGTTTTTTTCTCAGTGTTTTTAGATATAAATGAGTAGAGAAATAAATATATACAAACAGAAACTAATACTCACGAGAAAGAGTTAAGAAAAAATGCGAGCGTCTGAGATCAAAATAAAAATCAGATTCAAGTAAATAATTGCCAAGAATACATCTGTCAGAGTGGGAGAAGCTCACCAGCTTGAGAAAGAAGCTTTGGGTAGTTCATATATACTCCGAGATCATCCCAACCAATCGGAAATGGACGGAAAACACTAATAAAATTAACAGCAATCAGTCATGTCACAATGATGAATAAAAACTCAGTTGAAAGTAAAAATGGATGAATTCTCTCAGAGATTTTTTTTGAAGAAAAATCATGATTTTTAAATATTATTTTATGATTCCAAACCCAACTTATCGCTCAGAGTATTTGCCTATATCATATAGCACTAAATGCAATAAGTAATACAGCAACTACAGCTCTGTTATAAAATCCGATTATTCAGATCGTAGTTAACAGAAAAAGAAAACTAAAAATACCAAATCATATCGAAAGTAAGAACTGAAATATAGATGATTCTGAAGAGAATTCCTTATAATAAGAGAGAATCTTATTCCCAAATCAGTATAAAATAGTCAAAATACCAAATGGAATACTTAAAAAGAAAACGATTTTCGCAAAGAGAATCAGAGCGCTCGAAGCTGAAATATTATTGGCAATAAAAAATAGTCAGCATAACAAAAATAAATGAACAAAAAACCAACAAATAATTTTAAACGGAGTGAAAACTATTTCTCTATATCAAAGAAGTATATAAAAAAGTTTATAGCATGCATATATGATAAGAATAAGTCATATATAGAGTCATGTACCAGAAAATCATAATGCATGAAAATCATATACCCCGTAATACATAAAGATTATGAAGAGAGAAAAAATAACAGTGACGAGAGCTTTTAATAAATATGACTTCATAAATTTGAAAAAAAAGTTAAACTAAAGATAAACTAAAGGTATATTATATATAGTTTTAGTGTAAAAACTTTAAAACCATTGTAAAGATGAAAGAAGCAATCCCCTTTACAGCAGGAGTGAAAGTTTTATAAAAAACAATTTTAATAAAAATAATAATGAAAGAAATGGATTATAATGCAGAAAGCATAAAGCTACACAAGAAACTGAAGTGAAAACTAGAAACAACCTCAAAAGTAGAAATAAACTCTATGGATGATCTCGCTATAGCCTATAGTCCTGGGGTATGAGAACCATGTAGAGAGATAGCAGAGGATACTTCAAAAGTATATGACTATACTATGAAGTGAAATACCGTAGCCGTAATCAGTGACGGGAGCGCAGTACTCTGACTTGGAAATCTCTGAGGAGAAGCGAGTCTACCAGTTATGGAGTGAAAATGTATACTTTTCAAAGAATTTAGCTGAGTGAACGCATTTCCAATCATTCTTGATACGCAAGATACCGAAGAAATCATCGCAACTATAAAACATATTGCTCCAACGTTTGGAGGGATAAATCTCGAGGACATAAGTGCACCGAGATGTTTTGAAATAGAAGAAAGACTCAAAGCAGAGCTAGATATACCAGTGTTTCACGACGATCAGCACTGAACTGCTATCGTAGTACTCGCTGGACTCATCAATGCGCTCAAAGTAACAGGTAAGAAAAAAGAAGATATAAAAGTAGTTATCAACTGAGTGTGAGCTGCAGGAGTGGCTATAACAAAAATACTCCTCAGATACGGAGTAGAGCATATCACTATGGTTGATAGTAAATGAGCTATATATAAGTGAAGAGATAATCTTAATCCTGTGAAGGAAATGCTTGCAGATATTACTAATAAAAAATGCTTAAAGTGATCTCTTTCTGACGCAGTAAGTGGTTCTGACATATTTATATGAGTATCGGTTCCATGAGTCCTCACTGGAGAAATGGTTCAATCAATGAACTCAGACCCAATCATATTTGCACTCGCAAATCCAGTACCAGAAATCATGCCAGAGCTTGCTTATGAAGCTGGAGCAGCTATCGTAGCTACTGGGAGAAGTGACTATCCAAACCAGATAAATAACGTACTTGTTTTCCCTGGTATATTTGCTGGAGCACTAGAGAGATGAGTCAAAGCTATCACAGAAGAGATGAAGATAAATGCAGCCCAGAGTCTCGCTGACTACGTAGAAAATCCTACAGCTAAGATGATACTTCCAAATGCGCTCGATAAGAACGTAGCGAAGATCATAGCTGATAGTGTAAAATAAAATCTAATAATAAAAAAGACCCGTTCGGGTCTTTTTTATTATAATTCTCTAAAATTATATGGGAGTACAAAAGCAGTCTCATGCATCTGAGGAGAATAATACTGCAACTCTTTTTGAATATCTTCATCTACTTCCCTGCTTGGTTTTGATGGATCACGAGTATCAGAACACGTGAGAAGTCCTATATTTCCTCCTGGATAGGTAGGAGTATAGATTTGAGCATACTTAGCATATGTAAACAAATTTTTCATCTGAATAGAGAGTTCTCTAGCTAAATCCTGATGTAAAAAGAGTGACTCTCATTGAAGAGTAATCACTCAGTCCTGAGTAAGTAAAGTTTTGAGTTCTTTGTAAAATTCTTCTTTATAGAGTGATTCAGCTGGTCAGATTGGATCTGATGAATCTATGATAATCACATCAAATTTATTCTCTGTAGTTCTCACATACTTGTCTCCATCTCATACTATCACTTCTACTCTCTCATCTAAAAATCCAGATGACATAAATGGTAAAAACTTCTTAGAAGCATCTATCACTCATTGATCGATTTCACAGAGTGTGATACTCTTAATTGATTCATGCTTTACGCATTCGCGTATCATACCTCAATCACCTCCTCATATAATGAGGATATTCTGAGGATTTGGATGTACATGCAATGGTACATGTGTCATCATCTCCTGATATGAGCTCTCATCTCTTTCAGTGAGCTGTATAACTCCATCGAGAACGAGAACTCTTCCAAAGTTTTGAGATTCAAATACTACTATATGTTGATATTCGCTGTGGAAATCACAAAGCACTTCTTTTACTTTCAGTGAGAGTGACATACCTGGCCACATAGTATCTATTTCTGAGAACCATCAGTTCTCTATTTTTCATGGTTTCATAAATATTCGTTAAAATTTAATTATATGTTTTGAAAAATTAGTTAAAACAAGAAGTTCAAGGAAAAATGAAATATTTGAAATAAACGTACGTGTGGTACGTGTTTGAAAATATTGATATTTTGACGATGAAATTCGTAGTTTAAAATAATTTTTACTACATCCTTAAGTTTACGTATAGCTTATAATCTCTTCCTTCAAAAAATTTCATGCTAAATAATGCCACATCAGTAGGATTATAATATTTACAGCTAAATATATCGAGATAAGCAGTATCAGTATCATTGGCAAAGTGCCCACTAATAAGTGATGTCTCTATAAGTTGTGTCATAGAGTATCCTGCCACTCTCTCATCCTCTCAAAAGTGTACTACTTGCGTCTCTCAAAATCTTTTCATTTCTATATACTCACAAAGCTCTTTCACGTATCTTTTTATTAGTTCGCTATCTCTGATACTATCAGGATTGCATCCATATATATCAACAGCACATGCTATCCCCCATGCTTTTCTATCATGAAAATACGATTCCCAATCGAGCCTATAATCCCTCTGCATTTTAAGATCAGTTTTGTTTATTTCTTTATTTTGCATACTGGTTACCACTCCTCTGTTAGTATCGGTAGTTATCTCTACTCACTGAGAACCAAGAGCTTTTTGTAAATGTTCGAGCGAAGC
This sequence comes from uncultured Candidatus Altimarinota bacterium, assembly GCA_937999345.1. Lineage (GTDB taxonomy): Bacteria > Patescibacteriota > Gracilibacteria > BD1-5 > UBA6164 > CALLBL01. The sequence continues at coordinate 27,146 of CALLBL010000002.1, forward strand.
TTCAAAATCTATACTCCCACACGCGAAGAAATCTACAGCTGCATAGTTGTGCTCTGGCCATGCATGCAACGTGAAGTGTGACTCTGCAAGTATCACGACTCAACTGGCTCCTATCGGATTAAAGTTATAAAAATGAGATCCAATAATGGTAGCTCCTCATACTTTTGCAGCTTCATTTAAAACTGTTTCGAGATATTCAGCATCTGAAATAAGCTTTGGGTCACACATGTGAAAATCTATCGTTATTTGTCTCGCAAGATAAAGTGAATCTGGTGTATTTCCTGACATACTTTTTGTTATTAAAAAATTAAAGTATGTCAGTTATATCTACCCAGAGTTACAAATCCGTTACATAAAAAAATACTCTCAGAATCTGAGAGTATTTTTTTTATGCATTGAGTATATATCACTGATTCACCTTGGTTTCCATATTGAAGTCAGCTCATAGTTTTTTTCTCACTTTTGATATCGTGACATTGATAGTATTATCAGTGACTTCTTCGACTTCACATCACCATACTTGTTTTACAAGCTCTGGTTTAGAGACTAGCCTTCATTTGTTAAAGAGAAAAAATTCAACTATATGCTTTTCTTTTTTGGTCATTTCTATGTCTTTTTTTCATTTAGAGACTTCTCTCGTTGCAAGGTTGAACTTGATTCCATTATGTTTGATGACACTCGTATGAGTAATGCCTGATTTTCTTCTCACAACTGCTCTGATTCTTGCTTCTAACTCTTCTGGAAGAAATGGTTTTGATATGTAATCATCAGCTCACAAATCGAGTCATTGAACTTTGTGATCTACATGAGAATATCCCGAAACTACTATGATAGGAGCATCAATCTTTTTTTTATCTCTGAGAAATGAAATCATATCAAATCAGCTCCCGTCAGTAAGAGAAATATCAAACAGATATAGATCATAATCAAAGTGCTCCAATGCTTTTAGGTCATTTACAAAATGAAGTACATCTACTTCATATCAGCTTCTGGTAAGTTTTTTTGCTACCTGCGATGCAAATATCTTTTCATCATCAACCATAAGTAATTTCATGATATCGCATTAATATATAAAGACTTAAATTAATATTAATATATAGAAGTACTTTGGCAATAATTTTTTAAATTCTAGGTCTAAAAATTAATATAAAATTAATATAGATATATTTCTATAATGTAACTCTTATGTAACTCTCTCCTGTTATAAATATGTGAGTTTACTTATTTATAGCGAGATTATGCAAATAAAATCATACCAAGATGCGAGCAAGATCGAAAACAAATATCTCCCTCAGTTAGCAGAAAGACAAGCTGAATGTTGGTGAGCAAAACCATTTGATGAATATAGAATATGTAAAAATGATTCATGCAAAGCTATATTTTCTATTGAAGAAGTCCTATGAAACATTCTAGAAATCAGAAATATTACATCATGAAAAATCGACTTTAGTTGTAGTGAATGCACAGCAGATACAAAAGAAATGTATCCAAAAGAAAAATTCATAGACATGATGAAACAGTATTTTCTATGAGAAGTAAGCTGAGTACTCGTAGTAGATGAGAGTGATACAGTAGAATGATTTTGATTTACTTCAAAAACGACTATCAGATCACTGATGGAATTCGAATTTAACACCAGACCATCGAGCTATCATATAGAAGATACGATAAAAAAGATGTGAGAAGCACTTTATGGATCAGAAGATGTTGATCAGGGAGAAGTAATATGCTTTCACCAAATATATCTATCTCCTCTCATCAGAGAATCAAAGCTCTCATACTCAGTGCTAAAGGCTCTTCTCGAAATACATAGAGACGATTATAGAGATATTCCTATAGTGTGAGAATCAAAGTATGATAATAAATTTTACCCGATACTCAGAAGTATGGGAGTTCAAAATCTCGCTAGTGATAAATACTGATATGTTATCCAAACTCTAGCGAGATACTCTGATATGCTAGATTTTCTAGATATTCATAGTGGATATCAGGATTTTCTATGAGACATGATTAGATATAAAAAAGACTCCAGAAGAATACTCAAAGATTCTCCTGAACTTACAAAAAGAAAATTTTATATATAAACCCATAAAAATATGAAAAAAATAATACAATCAGAAGACACTGACAATATCTGTGAATCAGATATAATCCGTATCTGAGAAATAGAACAAGATTGATGGGCTCATGGTATTTGAGAGTATAGAAAATGCAATGATTGCTGACACATACACTCAAAACAAGATATACATGGTAGTTTGCCAGTAGAACTATATACGCATACAGTGAAAGAAATACAAAAAATATTAGGAAATCTTCACATTCCATGTCAGTTATGTTCAGGAGATACTTCTGAGATATTTTGAGAAGAGTATATACAAGATATAATGAATAGATATAAAAACTATACAAGTTTTTTAACAACATTTCGAGATGAAACTGGAGAAATACAATGATTTTTAGATGGGTATATATCTGACTTTGATACTATTTATGAGAATGAATTTCAGAGTTATTATGGTAATATCTGAAAACCGACTGTAAGAAAACTAACAGAAAAATTATTATGAAGATCGCTACCAGATAAAATGCTTACAAATAGTGCTATGTGTATCAGTCAGCAATATAGAAGTCTCTTTGTAACCTATGATTTGATGAAAAACTTTTACACTGATTTACACGAAAAAGAGTGAAATATACTCGGAATATACGAAGCAAGTATATGAAGTAATACTCACGCGATATATCATGCTCTCGGAGGAAGAAGTATATGAATATCAACTGATCCAGCGTTTAGTGATGTTATAAAAGATACAAATACTGATTATAAAAGTGATATTGGATTACGCGAAGATATATGAGCAGCATGCAAAGATGGACTTGGGTTATCTCTCAAATCATTTTATAAGCAACATAAAGGGACCATCAAAGAAATTATTGAAATGGGTAAAAATTAGTATATTATTCAGACAAATATATCATACTCAAAATATATAATGTCTATCTATCTATTATTATATCTGATTGTAATTTTTACACTTTTACATATATGATATTTAGTATGTCTCAAATATAAAAAATTTCTACATGGAAAATACCTTATCACTGGTATAGCAGCTTTTACTATATGGATTACGTTATATCTCATAGTTTTTTCAAATAATTTCAATAAAGAAACACTCTTAATACTCTCGAGATTTCTCTACCTTCTATCTCTCATAGGTGGATATTCTATAGTGCTCTTTGCGTATTTTTATTCTCCCAAAAAAACAATTAAAAAGAAATATAAAAAGATAAACATATGAGCTATAATACTTCTTAGTATAGTAAGTATTATTACGTTATTTTCTCCATACATCATCAAAGAAATGATTTTTGATGATCAACTCTTACATCACTACGAAGATTTATGAGCACTCTTTAACATTTATGCTCTATTATACATATTCAATCCTTTGATTTTTATAATTATTGCTCGCAGAAAAATATGAACACTAAACTGAGTATCAAAAATGAGGTTCAAATATATTTCTATATGATACTTAATATTTATTCTGAATTGGATTGTGTTTCTCTGAATTTTACCTATTTTTGACATCTGGGTACTACAAAAAGAGCAAGTAATATTTTTTATTCCTTTTATACTGTCTATATACTATGCAATTCATAGATATAACTTTTTAGACCCATTTATATGAATAGGAAGAGCTTTTATTTTTGTAAATTCTCTTTTATTTTCAGCTCTTTTTACACATAGCATATATGAGCACTACAGAAATAAGATATGAAGTAAGTTTGAATGATACTGGTGAATAGAAGAAAATTTTTGAGTGATTCATATTTCTATATGAATTTTACTGTTTATTTTAGTATATAACTTTTTAAGTAAGAGATTATTAGTAGGAAATACACATGATAATTTTATAGAAAAATTAGAAAGGATAAAAGAAAAAATTCCGTTTATTACCAATATAAATGATCTCAATATCTTCTTAAGAAATTCGTTTAATTCATCTTTTAATATATGATGAACTCATATAGAAATACTCAGTAGTAAAGACGCAAAACAAACTGAAATATATCATTTTTTTCAAGACAATATAAAAAATAAATATTTCTTAAACGATGTGGTATTTATAGAAGAAAATAAGCATAAGTTTCATAAAAATAAAATAAAAAATGAGGTAAATAAAAACACCTCTTTAATACTACCAATAAAAAGATCAGCAAAAGATACAACTGCTGTATTCAAACTCGGATACAAGCCTCTCAAAGATGTATACAGTATCATGCAAATAGATGAACTAGAAAAGTTTGCTCGTTTCTTAACAGGACATCTCAAATACGTAGATATGTACAAAAATATACATGAACTCAATATAAATCTCGATAAAAAAGTAGATGAGAAAACAATGGAATACAATAATCTTATCAGCAAGCAGAAAGAGTTTATATCTGTAGTGTCTCATGAGATGAGGTCTCCTATAACTACAGCTATCTTTCAAGCTGATTGCATAATAGATGACTTAGAAGCTGGAAAAACGGAGAAAAAATACTTAGAAAAAGAATTAAAAGATCTCTATTTACAGTTAGTGAGATCATCAGATCTCGTAAAGAAACTCTTTTCCGTAGAAAAATACGACATCAATAAGTTCTCTCTCTTCAAAGAAAAAATTGATCTCTATGATTTTTTAAAAAAAGAAATATATCATTTTAGTAAAAATCATAAAAAGATAGATTTTGATATAAATATTGATAAAAACCTCTGAACTATAGCTGTTGATAAAGTCCAATTCAGACAAGTAATAGATAACCTGATAAATAATGCTATCAAGTTTGCCCGTACGGACAATCCAAAGATATACTTTTCAGCTGAGAAACAGAAAAAATATATATCTATAAAAATAGAAGACAATTGAAAATGATTCCAAGATACAGACATATCATCTATATTTGATAAATATTTTACTGGAAAATCATCAGGTATATGAATCGGGATTGGATTATATCTATGCAAAAAAATCATTGAATTTCATGATGGAAAAATAGAAGCTAAGTTCTCAAAAAAACTTTGAGGATGAAAGTTTGTTATCACTCTACCAAAATAAAAACATAAAAATGAATATCCTGATAATAGAAGATGAGGTTTTTTTAGCAGAAAAAATGAGAGAGGCTTTCTCAAAAAAAATTATATCAAACAGGATTAAAATGATTCATTCGTACAATTGTTTCCTGAGAGAACTAAGCATCATAGAATCATACGACATCGTACTGGTAGATATTATGCTCTCAGATGTTGATGAAAAAACTGGCTTAGATATCGTGAAAGTTATTCGCAATAAAAACATAAACATCCCAATAGTTATCATAAGTAGTATGTCAGATTTTCATCGGATAGAGTCATGATTTGATGCTGGAGCCAATGACTATATCACAAAGCCTTTTCGTATACGAGAGTTAGAAATCAGAGTATTAAAATGGTTTCAAACGTATTTTTTATCTTTGTATTTTTGAAATGATAAAACTATCATCTATAAAGATCTTCTCTACAACATATCTGAAAATCAATTTTATTATGAAGATACTCCAATAAAACTCACGAGAAAAAATAAATATATCCTTTCTATATTATTATCAAAGCCTGAAAAACTTATCACAAACACGTATCTCATAGAAAAAATATGGTGAGATGTTTACATGATAATTGAAAGAAACCTCAGAGTAAGTATGCACAGGTTAAAATCAGAGCTAGAACCGTACTGATGTCATAATCGGATTTCAAATATCAGATGAGAATGATATATGTTAAAAAAGTAAAAGAAGTTTATTTTCACGTGCAACTTAATATACTATAGATAAGAATAATAAATAAATAGATACCTAATTGATTGAAGCACATAAATCATTATCTGAGAAATTTCTAAAGAAAGGGTTTTGGCTATACTTGCTGAGTTTTATCATAGCTCCGATTGCTTATATAATAAAAATACTTATTTCGAATGACCTAAGTGTTTCCGATGTAGGTATACTCTATTGAATCATAAGTATTATCACGCTTTTATCTGCTTTTTCTGATTTTTGAATTCGAGAAAGTTTATCATATTTCATACCTCAATTTGAAGAGGAAAAGAGAAATGATAGAACAAAAGGATTACTCTTGTTTTGATTTTGCATTCAAATAATAACCTGAGGTCTTATATTTATATTATTATTTTTCTGAGCAGATTTTATTTCAGAGAATTACTTTCAAAGCACGAGTGCAGCTCCAATATTAAAAGTATTTTCATTTTTCTTTTTATGAATAAATATTTTCCAACTTATAAGTAATTTTTTCATGGCTGTACAAAACACTTTTTTACAAAAAGGTGTAGAACTCTTAAGAGTTTTATTTGTGATGTTATGAGTTCTTTTTATATATTTTTGAGACTTCTGAAGCCTATTATACTATAGCTATGCTTGGATATTTTGATTATACATCGGTATTGTCATAGCATGAATATTGTTCTATACTCAATATTATAGAAAATATTTGAGATGATCTCAGGCAACTATTGAAAAACCCCTCCTCAAAGAAATATGTATATATGCATGACTCACCTTCTTTTCAGTGCAGTCATTTATGATATTATCACAGATAGATATGCAAATGGTACTGGTCATGCTCGGTCCAACTGATGCTTGATACTATACAAACTACCTCAGCCTGGTTAGTATTCCAAATATTATATTATGACCTATATTTTTACTATTTTATCCAGTAATATGACAACTACACGCAAAAAAAGAGCATAAAAAAATTAAAAATATAAAAACAGTATTTCAAAAAAATTTCTTAGTTGTAACTCTTTATTTTAGTGTATTATTTTTCATTTTGGCTGTACCACTTGCAACTATACTTTTTGGAGAAAAATTTGAACTTTCATGAGTTATCATGCAATTTTCGATATTATTTATCATATGGAATTTTTTACTCAGACTCAATCAAATCATACTAGCTGCAACCTGAAAAGTAAAAGAAAGGCTTTATATAATTCTTACATCTATCGCTATTAATTTCATACTGAATTTAGTTCTTATTTTACATATGTGAGTATATGGAGCAGCTCTTGCAACATGACTATCATGGATTATTATATGGATAATAACTGAAACAATATTAAAGGAATACTACTGCAAGTTTGATTATAAATATATAGGAAAAAATCTCTGAGTATTAATAATACTTGGTTTTATACTACAAAATTATATCTTATTATTATTTGAATCAATGCCAAGAAGCTATGCATTTTTCTTCTTTGTATTTGTATCAATTATATATTTTTCTATATTTTTATTAGTAAATCTATCAGAATTAAAAAATACACTAAAAATTATTCAGGCAATAAGAAAATAAACCCACTAGTAACCTTTATTAAAAATATGTTGTATATTCAAAGCAACATATTTTTTAAACATTATATGCTTCTTATACTTCGAATAATCTCGGAAACCAAAATATACTCAGGCAAATAAGGCACCAGCAAATCAGAACATTCTGTGAAAAACTTGTATACGCGAAGATATAAGCTTAGTATTAGTAAAATCGGAACCAGATGTATCCTGACTATGATATACTATAGGCATATCTATATGTCTGCCTTTTCATCATTTTTTCAAAAAATCAGAAAAATAAATGGTCTCTTCTCATGTTGGAAAGTCAGTTCAGAGTCAAAATTGTTCATCAAATTTGATTCATAATTTATTAAGCACTGTTTTATTGTAGGTCATTCCACAAGATTTTGTAGAAAGAATAGTTTTAAAATTATGATTTCACTCAGACACTGAAATAATATAATTTAATGTTTTTGGATCACAAGCTTGAAATGATATAATTCACATATCTGGTGTCTGCCTATAAGCAGACAGTATAGTTTTATCAAATCATTTCACATATGAGATATCATCTCAGCATATATGTACGATATCTGATTTTGTATACTTCATAGCAATATTTCTATTTTTTGATACTCATTTTTCAAAAGTTGGAATATAAACAATTCTTTTATCAGTAAAAGATGATGGTTTAGTTTTCTCATCAAATATTTGATGAGAAATAATTATTTCTTGAATATGTCAGAGTTGTGGTAATAATTCTTGTTTTACCCTTTCTATATTAGTATTTATTGTGAGAATCAAAACTCAAAAAGACATGTCTTTATGTTTTTTCATATTAATACGTTATCTTTTTAAAGATCCATAGTATAAAGCTATTTGGAAAGAATGCGAGGATATTTTCAGCCAGAAAATAAAATAAATTCTGAAACGAAAAATACTGCTTCTGAAAAATATATTTCTTCTGAACTTTTATCGTGTTTCTAAGTGAGAGCTTGAGATGACGAGTTTTTCATTGATCTGGGTAGACTCTGTAAGCTATAAGTTTCTCTGGCAGATTTGCTATCTTATAACCTTGATCAAAGAATCTACACCAAAGCTCATAATCCTGACATCTTTCAAAATCATCATTATACTTCCCTACTTTATCAAAATCAGATTTTCGAATCATGACAGCTGGTTGAGCCAGAGGAGATTTTTGAAAGATAGTTTTTGAAATATCTTCATGAGTATGAGGATAGATTCTTTCTCCTATACTTTTACCATTTTCATCGATAATATCTATATCAGATCAAATGATAGAAATGTACGAGTTAGCTTCTAAGAAATCTATCTGTTTTCTCATTCTTTCTGGATATGCTATATCATCAGCATCTATGATAGCTATATATTTTGAATCAGATGAAATTTTATCAAGTAATACATTACGAGTTTTTACTACTCACAGGTTTTGCTTATTTTTATAGAGTCTGATACGATTATCTTGAAGTGAGTATTTCTCACAAATCTGATAAGTATTATCTGTTGAAGCATCATCGATAATAATAAACTCAAAACTATTATAGCTCTGAGATAAAATACTCTCTATAGTCTGAGAAACATATTTTTCCCCATTATAGACAGTCATTATTATTGACAGATTTTTGCTATTATTTTCCATAGTAGACACAGTATTTTTAAATTATTTCTTCTAAAATAGATTATTTTTTATTTATTTTTTAGTTTTATATTTTTATTATAGACACATATATTTTATTTATTTTAAAGGAAAAATTAACTGTCCACAATACTTATTTAACATAAAAATATTTTCTATAATATTTTCTATTAAATATTTTAATATAAAATTATACCTCAATCAAACACGACACTAATTTTATCCATATATCTATAGATAAATCTTCTCATCTTATATTTTCTCAGATATTATTTTTCTCAAAAAAACATAAAATTTTGTCTTTTTCATATCATCCATTTACGAGATTTTTGATAAGCTTTTTTCTATTAGCTGAAAATCATATCTTTATTATTTCTAAAAATCTTTCATCATCTACATTTGTAAACTTATCATGTTTCTCAAACAATAAAACACTTGAATCAACTTTTGGAGCTGGAGAAAAACTCTCAGGAGGAACAAATAACTTTTCCGATACATCATATCTTTTTTCTACCAAAAGTCTGATAACAGATGTTTTATCTTTTTTGCCTCCAAGTATCTTATCCCCTACATCTTTTTGCATCAATATAATCATCGATTCTGGTGAGGTATGCACCGAATAGATAAAATGACGAAGTATAGGAGAAGTTATATAGTATGGAATATTAGCAATCACACTATAAGATTTTTGTTGTGGTTCAAACTTCAGTACATCAAGGTTATGAATAGTGAAATCTATATCTTGAGTATTTAATTCATTATCTAGCAATCTTTTCTCAAGAATAGAAACCATATCTCTATCAAGCTCAACCAAGTCGAGTTGCTTTGGTTTTTTATACAATAAATACTCAGTTAAAGCTCCATATCATGGGCCAACTTCAATAATATTCTTGTTCTGAATTTCAATAATTCCTGCTATTGATTCGAGAATATCTTCATCTATCAAAAAATTCTGACCAAGAGATTTCTTAGCAAGAATTTTGTGTTGTTTTATTATTTCTAAACTCATATGATATGAAAATATATACTACAAAAATAGTACGATTTTTCTTTCATTAATCAAAATCTAGTTGGGATATCTCTTATATTCAACAAATAAGTAATAAAGAATTAACATATAAAAAATCAAACTCTGTATTCGTAAAGACTTTTTATACTATAAATAGCAACTATATTTAGGTAATGATTGAGGTGATATGGTAAAATTTAAACATAAAGGTTATATATATAATAGTAAAACTATATTAAGTGAAAAAAATATTTGTTTACATACTCCTCTGATTCCATGTATTTTTTTCAGGGAATATTTGAGTAGTACTAAATAATTATATAGTATATGCTGAAGTATGAGACATAGGCCATTGGAGAGATAGCGTCGGAGGACAAATACCTGGGACTGGTTTTACTGGGTTTAATTTTGACGGGCAAATCAGAAATGATGGTATATATGCAAAACCAAGTAATGATACCATTCAATTAAACGAAGCTGGTGATTATCTGATTATCACAACCACTACTGACGAAGATACTTCAAATGGGAGATACAACTCTCAGCTTCGTGTTTCACAAACTGCTTGAACAGGGGAACTCTTTACTTCCCACTACTCTGGTTATTCTCGTGACAACTCAGAAAATGAATCTTGGACTAGAGCTATAAGTATAATCATCTGAGCATCAGCCAATTCTCAAATACAAGTACAAAAGAGACGTGATACTGATGCTCCTACATGATGAAGTATCATAAATGCATCTGATGTTCAAGTCATTCGTCTTACACAAACAAACTACTGAATATATACTATCTGATGAACAGGAAATGTATATGGATGAACAGCACCAAACACTGTAAGTATAGATGGTATTGTAAGTCAATCCGATGCATGAGCAATAGAATGAAATATAGCTACAGATACCGTGACAGTAAAGTGAGATAATAAAAAATATCTTGTTGCTTGGTCTACATCATTCAGCTGAACTTGAAATAGAACTCAACGTATATGACATCTAGATTATGATGGAAACGATATTCTTTCTACTAGATCATATTGTTATCGTAGAAATACTACAAATGAATATTGTGGTCTTGGTTCTATGGATTTGATTGAAACTTGAGCAGCTGATATAGAGATTAGCGCAGAAGTATTTCGTGGGCCATGAACATGAGCAGATCAATGATGAGCAGACACGGATCAAACTATGACTACAGATGGAAACGGACAAATGATTATATTAGAAATGCCAGATACACTCGAAGCATTTAGATCTGAAGATTCAATCTGACTTCAAGATGTAACTACAGCTCAGACTATTAACTTTGCACGTGATGTAAATATAAACAGTGGATGAAGTTTTACAAAAAATTCAGATTCACAAATCAGTGTCACCAATCCAGCAGATATATTTTCATGGTCTAATATCTGGACAGCGAGATCAAACATAGCAGCATGACAAAGACAAACATCGTTTGGTTCGATAGTGATTGACTGAATAGAACAATCCGTCTGAAAGCACTGAAACTACTCTAGATGAAATCAATGAACTATAGATACTTTTGCAATGGGTTTCCAACCAGCTGGTATATATACAACTACTTGAGCTGGAACAACTCTATGAGTAAACACTGATCCTCTAGCAGGATGAGAAGCTGGTTGAAATGATAGAACGCAACCAGGAACCGTATGATTCTTTGCTCTTAACTTTGATACACTTGTAGAGCCTCAAATATGACAAGTCGCATATAGGTGGTTTGAAAATATTAACAGTACAGATGTTGGAAATGCTCTTGCTTTACAAAATAATCCTGCAATTTTATCTATATGAGGAGAAGCTTTTAGACTTCGTTCACTTATAGCAGTAAGAGGAAATCAGCTCAGACAAAATGAAAAAAACTTCAAACTTCAATTCGCTGAAAAAGTATGAACTTGTGATACAAGTTTTTCTTGAGAAACATATATAGATGTAACAACAAGCACAAATATAGCATTTCACAATAACCCTACACCTAGTGATGAGGACAATTTAACTCCAAATATAAATGACCCTATAGATTGATTAAATCCCATAGTAAATCAAAGCTATCAAGAATCGAATAACTTCACTACTTCCGTTACTGCAATTCCAGAAAATAATTTATGAAAATGGGACTTTTCACTTATTGATAATTGAGCACCTGGAAATACGAGCTATTGTTTGAGAATGGTAGAATCAGATAATACATTACTTGATGATTATTCTGTTATCCCTGAAATCACAACAGGTGGACCAGCTCCATTTATAACAACATGGAAAACAGATAATGCTGGAACCTCAACAAATACACAAATAACGATACCAACAGTCTGAGCTGGATATAACTATGATATTGATTGTAATAGTGATGGTATTCTTGAAGCTACTGGTGTGACATGAAATTATACTTGTAACTATCTTGTTGCTTGAACCTATACCGTAGAGATTAGTTGAGATTTCCCAAGAATCTATTTTGTGAATGGTTGAGATAAAGAAAAAATTCTGAGTGTTGAGCAGTGGTGAGATATACAGTGGTCAGATATGACGAATTCATTTTATGGTGCTACTAATCTTGATATAGCTGCAACAGATGCTCCAGATTTTTCCAATACCACTCGACTCATAAACATGTTTCTCAATGTAAAATGAGCTTTTAGTGGAGATCTTACATGATGGGATGTAAACAATATTACCCTTATGACGAATCTTTTTGCTTTTGCTCCATGATTTAATCAAGATTTAACTGGATGGGACACCAGTAATGTAACGAGTATGCAAGGGATGTTTTACTGAGCAGATAGTTTCAACACTCCACTTCCAACAACTCCAGGATGATGGAATACGAGCAAAGTTACCACTATGACGAATATGTTCCTTTCAGCTGATGCCTTCAATCAAGATATTAGTAGCTGGGATACGAGCAAGGTCACCACTATGGTAAATATGTTTAATGCTGCATTTGCGTTCAATCATGATATTAGTAGCTGGAACGTAAGTAGTGTTACCAATATGCAAAATATGTTCCTCAATGCTAATAGCTTTAATCAACCTCTTATATGATGGGATGTTAGTAGTGTTACTAATATGCAGCATCTGTTTTATTCGGCTGATGTTTTTAATCAGGATCTCAGTAGCTGGGATACAAGTAGTGCAACCAATATGAATGGAGTGTTTAGAAGTGCTTTTGCTTTTGATCAAGATTTGAGTAGTTGGGATATTTCAAATGTAACTGACATGACAAATATGTTAAGTAGTTCTAATCTTTCTATTGCAAATTATGATGCAACACTCTCGAGTTGGAATTCACAATCAGTAACCTCATGAGTTCCTCTCTGAGCTGCGTCACTTACCTATTGTGCGAGTACAGCAGATCGTGCAAATCTCATCACAACTCATAATTGGATTATCACCTGAGATATGGATTGTAATAGCACTCCAACTGATATAGTTCTTTCAAATGATACAATAGATGAATGAGTTCCTGCAAATACAGTAGTTGGAACCCTCTCATCAATAGACGCTAATCCTTGAGATACACATACTTATAGTTTTGTATCTGGTGCGTGAGATGCTGACAACTGAAACTTTACGATTTCTGGGAACACTCTGAGCATCAATAGTTCTCCAGATTTTGATACGCAGTGGCTCTATTCTATAAGAGTAGAGACTGATGATGGAAATGGAGGAACATTTCAAAAAATACTCAATGTTGTCATAAAAAATTTAGGAAGTGAACCACCAACAGTAACTGGAAATAATATCACGACTTCTTTATCAACAGATCTTGATTGAGATGGACAGTGAGACACTTGAGATATCATAAAAGTAGAGTGGGATAGTACAGCTGATGGAAATAATCTTCCCGATTCAGAATATTGAGCTCAATTTGACTGAGTAAATGATCGTGTTTTATACTGAGATAATGCAAACCTAAAACCAACTGGTGACTTTTCAGTATGAATCCGGGCAACAGCTGATTCGCTCACTACATGGAATGGTGCCGTTAGTTCTATACCATCTTGGGGAACATGATATGGAATTCAACTCTGAAATGCACAGTGAATTGCTGCTATGGTCTCATGAGTATATCTTAACGCGAATATTACCCCGGTAGTAGGAAAAGAATACTATATAGTACTGACTCATGAAGAAGCTTCAGAAACCAATAAAATATATGTAAACTGAATTTTACAAAATCAAAATACAAGAAATATAACATATGTCGCAAATACTCCTGTGAGTCTCTGAAGTTTTTATACTACTGGGTCACTCCCTTTTGATTGAGAGCTGCGTGATTTTCAAGTCTATGATGATGTTCTCAGTGATAGCGAAGTAGAAAATATATATACCACAAGAGGAGTGGTTTCAAATAATCTCGTTGCGAGAAATCTTCTCAACGAAACTGATGGGACTCTGGTACAGGATGATAGTGGTAATGGAAATACCTGAACGGCTGTAAATATTAGTGAATCTTTGTTTTGGCATGATAATATTACAACTGTTGAGAGTGATCTCAGTCAATTCTGAGGAGGAACATCGGTCATGATGTATGATGATGGAGTAACTGGGTGAGACAGTACAGCAAATGATAATATTTGGACCAGTGAATTTACCATACTTCCCTCTCATCCTCAATGAGCACAATTTGCATCAGTGTCGGCAACTGATAGTGAAAATCAAACAACAACAGCGAGTGATGATAACTCAGTAATTCTCAATGATGATCCTACAGATATCACTCTCTCAAATAATATTCTGGATGAAAATGTCCCAGCAAGTACTATAGTGTGAACACTCACAACAACAGATCCAAATACATCGGATACTCATACTTATAGTTTTGTATCTGGTGCGTGAGATACTGATAACTCAGTTTTTACTCTTTCAGGAAGCACACTCAGTATCAATAATTCTCCAGACTTTGAGATACAGTCATCATACTCTATCAGAATAGAAACAGATGATGGAAATGGATGAACTTTTGAAAAAATATTTACTATCACTATCAATGACCTTGATGAGCAGCCTCCTACTATTAGTTCTAGCAGTTTCCTCAGTGGTTCTCTACTTCCTGGAGGTAATCATAATATTGTTATAAATTATTCAGATGCAGACTCATGAGTAGATACATCTACTGCAAATATAGAGTTATATAAATGGGATGGAATATCATCGTTTGGTTCTGATATATCAGCAAGTAGTATAACTACTGATAGTGTATCGACTACAAGCGCATCATACGATACTAACAACTTAGATTTTGGTAAATACAGATACATATTTACTATAGATGACAATAGTGGAAATACTACCACAGAAACTATAGATTTATATATAGATGCTCCAGAGTTCACAGTAAGTACTTGAATGATTGATATATGAGATTTAAATCATATTACCAATACATTCTCAGACACAGTCACAGTCACTGTAAAAACAGTATGAGCATGATTTGATGTATACATGAACTCTACCTCTCCTCTTGAGTATTGAATTGAAAAAATAGAATTATGGGATGGTACTAATTGATTTGGATACGATCCGAGTCCATATAGTAGTAATATATCGAATATAAATACTAACCAAAATATATGATCTCAGAGTACAAATATCAATACAAATGGTGATAAAAATATCTATACATTTGATATAAAAATATGAGCTCTTATAGAGGCTTATCAAGTATCTTGAGAATATGAGTGAAAAATGGATTTTTGAATAATATTTGATTATTAATATATAATTAAGTAGTTAAAAAATGACTTTACAATTGTAAAGTCATTTTTTTTCATAGAGCTATCTATATATTGAGAGAAAAATTAAGACATGATAATATAATAGTATGAAAAGAATATTGTCCTACATAATCATTAGCCTTATCATTATACAGATTTTGGCCCCTTTTGGGATGCTTCAAAATACTTTTGCTATGAGTCAAACCTATGATTTTAGCAATCCAAGTGATTATACTATTTCTAATACAGATGAAGCTTATATACATGGTGGAGCTGCAAAACTAAAGTGAGAACTACAGAGAAGATCAGAACTAGAAAATGGTCCAAGTGTCTTGGATAGTGCCACAAATGTTATCTACGAGGGAAATATAGCATATGTTGCAGCTTGATGAGGAAATGCTATTAGCTCATTTGATGTATCAGATCCAACAAACATAAAACCACTTTGATATTTAGGTGCCGACAGTACTAATAGACTCTATAATGTATATGACCTACAAAAATCAGGGAATTATCTCTATGCTGTATCGCTCTCATCAGACTCTATGCAAGTTATAGATGTAAGTGATCCTAGTGACCTGCGTTATGTAACGCGTGTCTGAAATAACACAAACAGGAAACTCGATGGTGCTAGAGGTATAGATATAGTATGAGATTTTGCTTATATCGCAGCATACAACGATGATGCACTACAAATCATCGATATATCCAACCCAACATCACCAGTAGCAAAAGGATTTGTTCAAAATAATACGCGTCTTAATGGGGCTATAGGAGTAGAGGTTGCTTGAGATTTTGCTTATGTTACTGGGTATTTATCAGACGCTGTAAGTGCTATCGATATATCAGATCCAGATAATCCTACTATAGTAGCAAGCATATGAGATGATACTATAACAGAGCTCAATGGTGCCTGGGGAATAGAGATACAAGGAAATTATGCGTATGTAGCAGGTCATATAGATGATGGGCTTGAGATTATTGATATATCAGATCCTACGAATCTAACACACGTAGGAGAAATACAAAATACTGATCCAGGAGTATTTCTTAATGGAGCAAGAGAATTGAAGATACAATGATCTCTGGCATATATAACGGCATCAAGTGATGATAGTTTAGAAATAGTTGATATATCTGATCCTGCAAATCCAACACATGTAGGAGTTCTTGATACGAGCTCATTTGGTGAACTTGATGGAATCTTTGGTATAGATGTATCATGAAATACCGTTCTAGTTACCTCAAATGCCAATAGTTCTATGTACAGCATAGATGTATCTAATCCAAATAATCCAAATTTTATAGGTAGAATATTTAGTTGACCTGCAAGACTTGGAACCCCCAACGGTATTCTCATAGATGGTAACTATGCATATGTAGCAAACTATAGATGACATGGGTTGAGTATATTTGATGTGTCTAATAGTTCCAATATTACTCCAGTATCATTTGTTGGAGATGTAAGTACACAAAACGAATTATTTTGAGCTTGGGATATAGAAAAAAGATGAGACTATCTCTATGTCAGCTCTCTGTCTGATAGTGGACTAGAGGTGATAGATGTTTCCAATCCAAATAATCCTATATCTGTAACAAGATTCCTGGATAACAGTAATACCATAGAACTCCACTGAGCAAGAGGCTCTGATATAGAGTGAGATTTTCTCTATGTTGTTTGATATAATGGTGATTCTCTACAAATTTTTGATATTTCTAATCCTGCAAACCCTATTGTAAGATGAAACGTTGTAGATAATACATTTCTCAACACTGCAAATGATGTACAGGTAGTATGAAACTATGCCTATATCACAACATATCTGAGAGATGCTGTAGCTGTGGTAGATATATCTAACCCAAATAATCCTATATTTATCAGAGAACTCAGAGATACAACATGACTCGAGCTCAACGGAGCCTGGGATCTCGATGTAAGTCATGATGAACAATATCTCTATATCGTATCACTCGTAGATGATGCTATCGTGACACTCGATATATCCACTCCTGGTGATCCTCAGTATGCAGGAGATCTCGATGATGATGGTACTACCAGACTCAATTGAGGAAGATGAATAGTATATGATGAATGATATGCCTATCTGGGAGTATATAATGATGATAGTATCGCAGTGGTAGATGTCTCTGACCCTACGACTCCACTCTATATAGATGAAATACGTGATACAGCACTCTATGACACAACTGCAAAAATCACTAAAAAAGATAATGATATATTTGCTGTTCAGTATCTGGGAAGTTCTCTCTCTGTAATCCGTGAAGTATATCCAGATACTGACCCGTTTATCGTACCAAAAAACCCTACCCTATCAAATGGTCTCCAATCTATGAGTGTTACTTTATGAGAATTCAACGAATGAAGAATACATTTTCAACTATCAAAAGACAATGGAACTACATGGTACTATCATAACGGTACGAGCTGGCAAACAACTACAGGATGAATAAATGAAGCCAATAACGTAGTTGAGATAAACGCAGCACTCAATGACTTCAATACACTCCCAGGAACTGGAGAGATAGTTTGGAAAGTTTTTATGGAATCTAGAGGAGCTGAAAAAGTAGAAATAGATGAAATAATTTTGATCCCTATTGATACCACTCCACCAACTATTACGAGTAGTTTCCCATCAGCATGAAGCCTGATACCAAAACATAATTTTGATATTCGCTTTGATTACTTTGATTCAGATGGACCAAATACAAATCCGGGTGTTGGAATAGATACGTCCACTGGGACAACAGATTTTGCTACAAATATAGCTCCAAACGCTAGTATAACAGCAACACCAGCAACGGTATGGTGAGTACCTCCACATCCTGATTCTATCGTTAATGGGATTATATCTACTTCGGGAGCTTTTGACTATGAATATCATTCAGATACTGCCAATGCCTTCATAGAGTTTAGTTGGGATACTCCACAAAAAATAGGAGACATGAAAATCTATAATAGAGTATGATGTTGTAGTGAAAGACTCTCAAATGCTACCATAAAACTCTATAATGATACTGGAGGACTTCTCTATACTCATACATTATGAAATACTACCGGTATAGATATCATTGATATAAACTTTGAGTGACTCTCTGAAATACATAATGTGAGTACACTGAGACTTGATTCTGTATGACCGATTAGCTTTATCAATATTAGAGAAATAGAAATTTTTCCCATAAAAGAAAATATTGAACTCTATAAGTGGAATGGTACAGATTACTGAAATAATATCGCTCAAGATTTTATAGATTTTTCTCAAAGTAGTTTCTCAGCTGATTCAGCTATCTACCCTACTATGAATATTCCTTTTGGAAGATATAAAATAGATTTTGAAATATCTGATCTTAATGGAAATATCACTTCTGAATCAATTGAATTTTATATAGATGAACCTGAATTTATGGTAAGCACTGGTTCTATAGACATTGGATATGTGGATCATCTGAACAATGCATTCTCAGATGAAGTAACGGTAACAGTAAAAACAGTATGAGCCTGATTTGATGTAACTATGAATACTCCAATTCCAGAACTAGATTATATATGAGAAAAGATCTGAGCGTGGGACTGAACTAAATGATTTTGATTTGATACTCCTCCTTATAGTAGTCTACTTACTCTTATATGAAGCAATCAAAACATATGATCAGCATCTAAATCAATAAACATAGACGGAAATAAAAATACTTACGAATACAAAATAAAACTCTGAGCACTGGTGGATAGTCTCCAAGCATGATGAGATTATGAATGAAAAATTGATTTTTGAATTCGTTTAGATTATTAATTCACTACGATATTAATATCTATTATATTATTTTCTTTTTCGACTATTTGTCCTCAAAAATCTCTGTAATCAGAGATTTTTTTGTTGCATATATCGTGTATCCACTGCCCTTTTACCTTTTTTACTCCATGAGCCATTTTAGAACCATCAGGTTTTAAGAAGTTTATATTTATAATCTGAAATCTTCTCTTCTCAGTGAATTCTTTTTCTAATGTTTTGTTTTTCCCATATATCAGCTTTGCATAACTTATTGGCAATAAGTTCACTACATATTCTACATCCAAAGCATTTATAGCTTCCAGTATTTGTTCTCACCAAAAGTCATAGAGTCCTTTTGTTTCGATTGGAAGTTTATAATTTCCTATAGTATCTAAAGGCTTCAATAATCCATACATACCAGATAATATAAGGAAATTATCTTGAAAAAATATCTTTCCATTTTTAGACATATCTGAATAGTCTATAGCATTATACATAACTCAACTGTATCTATGTATGGCTGGTAAAATTAAATGAGCAGTATCTCATATCTTTTTATTGAGACTGAGTCATTCCTCATACCTCTTTCCGGTGCACTTTAGGTCCTTTTCAGTAGCATTTTTTGCAATATTATAGGGTCTATTCATAGAATAAGTAAGTGACTCCTGCTCTTGAATTCATTTCGACTTTTTCCCTTCACTTGGAGGAATTAAGAAGATAAAATTAGACATATTAATAATTTATTTAATAAATAATAAAAAAGTGCTGTATATTTTTGACATCCTTTTCATATATATGGTATTATATAGGAGCTAAGGGAAAACAAAAACTTTTCCCTATTTGCTAGCAAATTACTTTATTTTAATAATTTTTGTGCAAATGATAAAAACAAAAATACAAAAAGCGATGGCTCTTGCAGCTCTATTCGCTCTCGCATCAACTAGTGGTGCAGCTGCTACACAAATCGGTACTGGTTCAGTAGTAGGTGATGCATCTTTTGATGCTGTTATAGACTGGAATGATACTTATACTGCAGCTTCTGCTTCAGGACAAGTAACTGATATCCTTATTAAAGCAAGAGTTCTTCCTGCTCTTAATATGAGTATCTCTACAGGTATGATAGATCTTGGAGATCTTTCTGCTGGTGTTCCAGCAACTGGAAGTCTTTTCCTTGAAATCGGTACGAATGCTAAAGATGGTGTATCAATCACTGCTAGATCTCAAAGTGGAGGTCTTACTAAAACAGATGATGCTGCATACCAAATTAATAGTCTTGCTGCTGATGGAGTAGCTGAAAGTTATACTTGGGAATCAACTCCAGGAACTGATGACTCTAGTGATGCTGCTTTTGCTGCTACTGGTCTCACTTCTATCGAAGTAAATGATATCAGTACTGAACATCCAGTATATATTACAAATAAACCAGAAGCAACTAACCTCGTAGATGATGTAGAATTTACTGTTTCTGCTACTGCAACTGCTGAAACTCCAGCAGGTGAATATGAAGACTATGTAACTTTTACGGTAACTGGTAACTTCTAATTATAAAATAATAATTTTCAAAAGCTTCCTTTATGGAAGCTTTTTTTTTGATTTTTCTTGGATTTGGTCTACTATCTCTATAGAAATAATTACATTATATACATCATAATAATACATGAAATATCTTCTTTCCATCTTTGCTATAGTATTTGGTTTTTTTATATTGAGTATTTGAAATACATTTGCAGCTATAGATCTCAATGTAACACCAATAAAATATGAGATAAATACTCAAACTTGAACTACTATTACTAGGCCAGCAACTCTTGTTAATAGGGGTGATGAATGATTTACTATATATACTTGAAAATCAGACTTTGTGGCCAATGGTACAGACTGAACTCCTAGATTTGTAAGATATAGTGAACTTGTATACCAAGACCAACAATTATCAACATGGATAGATATTGATACTGATACTTTTTATATAGGACCATGAGAGAGTAAAACGGTAAATTTCACTATTACCATTCCTGAAGATGCTACTCCAGGATGACATTATTGAGCAGTATTTTTTAAAAATAATGCTTCAGAGAATTCTACTGGGTGAAATGTAGGTATTAATGTAGATTATGGTATCATAATACTCGTAAATGTAGATGGTGAAGTAGAAACAACTGGTGTAGTGCGTGAACCGAGAATTATCTTTAATCCAAATGTCTTACTAAGTACACCATGATGAGGAACACCTGATTCTCGAGAAAATAGAAATTCAAAAAGTCAGTTTGTAACAAGATATACTATAGATGATTGTCCTTTTGGTGATCTCAGCCCAAGTAACATAGACGGAACCTGTGTAGGAGATAATATATTTAGAGTGTTCTCACCAAATCCTAGTGATACTCAAGACCCAGCAAACAATAATACTGTAATTAATGAAGAAACAGATACACAAGAGTTTGAAATATTGTTTGAAATTCCATTCGAAAATACCTGAAATACACATATCAAACCAGGAGGTTCAGTAACACTGGTAGATGAAGATGGAAATACGCTCAAAGAGATTTGAAGAGAAGTGGTAATAAATGAAAATGGTGCAGTGGTAGGAGAAAATATAGTTGATTACATACCGGTAAATGATAATGGGGGTAATGTTCTCCCGAATACAACCAGAATATTCTCAGGAGAATGGAAATGATTTCCTTATAAAAAGTATGATGATAGATGAAATGAAGTCATAAAATACTGGACTCCAGGAGAGTACTATACAAAACAAAATATAGAAGAAAAACAATTTTTGCAGTTCTGGGAAAGAGTATGTGAAAAAAGAGATCTCAAGAAAATAACAGCTCTTATAAACTTCTCATACTTTAATCAAGATTGAGAAGAAATAGAGTTTAACTCAGCAAAAGAGTTTGAAATCGCATATGTAGAAGAATACATAGGAATAAACCCTTATGTTGTGATTCCACTTATTTTCTTCTTGTTATTATTCATATTCCTACTATGGTTTTTCCTCATAGCAAAAAAAGAAAAGAGATGTAAAAAGTGTGACACCAAAGTAAGAAAAAACTGGAAAATCTGTCCAAAGTGTAAAAAGAAATTAAAAAAATAAATAAAAATCTCTCGCACATGCGAGAGATTTTTATTTATTTATCATGTATAAGGCCTTTCTGTTTTTGTTGCCCACCCATTTACAATCCTCTCGAGATATCAGAGAATATTTAGCATGAGTTGCATCACAGAACCATACTTATCTCTTTGCTGTATGACATACTCTTTTCTGTCATCTTTTCTGATAGCGAGTCTATTTATTTTGAGTATATTATAGGCTACTTGCCTGTATATGTTGAGCTTCGTCTCTACCAGTGATTCACACTTACCATTATTGTCTTTATCTAAAAATGGATAGGTTCATGTGTTAGATACCGTACCAATACAGGTAAATAATTCTTCTCTGATAGTCTCATTACAAATTTTATGATATTCTTGCCAATATTCTCAGTACTCTGAAAAATTAGCTGTTATATCATCTATTGCTGTGAGAAAATTTGCTTGAGGTTCATTTCCAAAATATGCTTCCTTGTCTCTCTCAAGTTTTGCTAAGTATTTCTCTGCTTCTAGATCTACTTCTTTGAACTTTTCATCAAGAATAATCTGCAAAAGCATATCTTCTCATCCTCACTTTTGTTCTATACATACAAAGTCATCTATAGATCTCGCTGAGCCATCTTCATTGGCTTTTACGCACTGATTGTACTTACTTGCATATGAACATGTCATATTTGATAAGTCTGCAGCGAAAATTGATTGAGGGACGACAAGTGCTGATATGAGCAGTGATGATGTAAGTTTCTTCATAGTTTATTTCTTTTTGGTAATAAACGATATCGTATCAGCCATCACTCTTCAAAATACACTATACCCTATTTTAAAAGTCTTTTTTCCTGTTTTAAAAAATCATCCTGTTACTTTTTTTCATTTTTTTGTTTTAGAAAGACCAAAGATAGATACAACAGCTCACCCAACAATTAGTCAGGTTACCAGTCTATCCATCTTTTTTGCTGTTTTTTTTACTTCTTTTTTACTCCTTCCAAATACCATAATTTTTTATAAAAACTTATTCAACTTCTATTTTATCTATTTTTATATTTTGAGAACCATATCTAAGTTTTGGTATACGAAGGACCAATAGATTGTTCTCCATAACTGCTTTGATTTTATTAAAATCTAGATTTTCTGGAAGAATTACGTTTCTCACGAATTTTCACCAAAAACATTCAGAGTTTCTTAGTATGTGGTCTCACACATAGATCTCAGCTGGTTTTTGCCTACTTCATCTGATAGTAAGCACTGAGTTATTCATAAATATATCTATATCCTCAAGATCGATACCAGCAACCGGTGCTACGATGAGCATCTCATCATCTGATTCTACTATATCGAGAGCTATCTGACCACTATCATCGAGAGGCTGTTCAGGCTTTGAAGATATATCAAGAGGTTTTAGGTTCTTAAAATTATTATCTTCTTCTCAGACTCAAAATACTTTAAACATATAGGTATGTATAACGACTAAAAATATATGATTATTATAAGCTTTTTTGTGAAAAAACAATAATTTTAATCTTCGATTTTATAGTTATCAACTATATTTTGCATATCTGATTTCAGAGGAGCTATAAAAGTCTTGTGTTCTCAGTAGAGTTCTAGTCCGAGTTCATACGCATGGAGAGCTTGTCTGTGGAGCTGAAAAGTAGTGGCTACTTCTTTATTTACTCTTTTATTTCCATAGGTTTTATCCCCAATGATAGGAAATCAAATCGATGCGAGGTGTACTCTGATCTGATGAGTCCTCCCTGTTTCTATTTTGAGCTTCAGGAGTGAATAATGTCACTCAATATAAGATATAAGCTCACCATGGGTAATCGCTATCTTGGGATTCACTGGATTTTGAGTGGTCATCTTCATCCTATCATTTGGATGACGTCATATGTATGATTCTATGGTAAATTTTTGCTGTTTCACTATACCAGTTACGATAGCGAGATAGTATTTATCTACTTCCCTGTCTTGTATCTGTTTTTGAAGAGATTTCATCATAGTGTCACTTTTTGCTATCATGATAGCTCCTGAAGTATCTTTATCAAGTCTATGGACGATTCATGGTCTTTCTACTCCATTTATGAGTGGTAAATCTTCTTTACAGTGATGAAGTATACCATTTACCAGTGTTCACGACTTTCCATCCACCCCTGGAGTTGGATGCGTGTTTATTCATGGCTCTTTATTAATGATGAGAATATCTTTATCTTCATATATAACATCTAAGTTCATATCTTCTGGGAGGATATCTATCGATTCTACGAGTATTTGTATAGAAATAGTGTCACGAGGTTGCACTTTTATATTTTTAGCGACACAGCTTCCATTTACTGTGACTTGCTCTGAATCTATCATCTTTTGTATATAACTACGAGAAAACTCTGAAAAAAGAGTTGATAGATATATATCAACTCTTTGTGGTTTTTCTATAAATGTGGAGAAATTATAATTCAATTTATGCTAATAATATTAAGTAAAGTTTAGATTTTTCAAAGAAAAATGATGCGAATTTTTTGAGTTTACGTCGAGTAAATGATAAAAATTTAAATTATTTTTAATGAAAAAGATTACTTTACAAACCTAAGCTCTTTTTTATTTCATCTTCTTTTGCTTTATCTTCAGCTTGCTTTCCCTTATTTTCTAGTTCAGCTCTATAGAGATCTCAGAGTTGGAGCCATTCTGCTTGTTGTTTTGCGAGTAGTTTTTTGATATCTTCAGGATGTTGTTTTGCGAGCTCTTTAAACTTTACTCTTTCTTCTACAAATACTTTGGTAAGTTCATCAAACTGAAACTGAGAAAGAGTAGGAACAGCATCAACGACTCTTTTTTTCTCCATAGTATTGAGAGAGAGAGAATGCTTTAATAGGTCTGTAAACTCTTCAGGATTTACAGTAACAGACTCAGAATGTCCTCTCATAAGTTCGAGTACAATTTTATCTACCTCTACGTCTGTTATATTTGGGACTGTCATATTTTATTGCTAACAATGTTAAAATTAATAAAATTATAACTATATTTACAGATATTCAATTTTTATTTTAGAAAAGTTAGCTTTACAAATGAGTGTTTTCAAGACCAAGTGAATAATTTTAAAAATACATAAACCGAAAGATAAAGATTTTCTCTATACTATTTTTACCTACGATTTTTGAAAAATTCTTGTTTCAAAAAAGAAAAACACAAAAGAAAAAGCATTAGATCTATGATATATAGTAAACTGTGAAGTGAGAACAAAAGACTGATACAACATACACAAAATATCGAATATAAAAATCATCTCAGAGTTTGAGTATCAAAATAAATCGTTTGAGTTGATAGAAAGCTACCTCAAACTCTTAAGTCTAGTACTCAAAAATACTCCAGATGGAAACCCGGCTTTTGAAATATATAACACACTAGAATGCGTACACAATCAAAAAAAGATCAATACAGAGAGATTATGTCTTGCAAGACTAAAAATCATAAACTACTTATGAGATCTGGATACAAATCATAAAGATCCCACCATATGAAAAATACTCAGATTTATAGATGCCAGTAGTATAAGAGATATACTGAAACTTACATGAATCACTGATGATATTTATAGAAAATTACTGGAAGTGGAGGAATAAAAAACTTGAAGAAATAAATCTTCAAGTTTTAGCACAAATGATGAGAAATGTGTATGTTTATATGGTGAAGAAATATCACTAAATGATATCTCTATCTATATTATAACCAGGAACACTTCCTATACCCAAGTCTCTAATTCTTGATAATTGAAAAGGTGGTAATGTATGTGACATAGGCATATCAAAAGCCGACTCTCATTCACCTATTGATCTAAAAGTTTCAGGATTTTCTGCAAAAGTAACACTGAGATATAAATCTCTATCAATTGATTTTGGATAAACAGCATTATCAAGATCTTTATTTGATAAAGAGACAGGCTGTGCAATACCAAAAGAACGATAGTATGATAAACCTGTAACTATAGATCATTTTGGAACTGTATATTCAGGTAAATCATCTTTTCTAAGAAATCTAACATCATTCCTTAGCACAAGTATATCAAGAGGATCTATATTATTATTTTCTTTTATATCTTCTGATTTACAAATATATCTATCTCCATTCTCATCATTGAAGCTAGCATATATTCAATTACACATTCTTGCTACATTAGAAGCTGATATATCTCCTATAAATGTTTTACCCAAAAATGGAAAAGATGCTCAACTAGAAATACTATTTTCCATAAATCTTGCTGCCCTATCCTTTACATTAATAACAGTTTCTTCAGTTGTACCCTCAACTAAAATTCATGTTTGCTCATATATATCATCTGGAGTCTCAGGAGTAGGTTTTCTATAGTAATCAGAATTAGGACGAATATCTATATCCATTTCAACAGCCATAATACTATAATTTAAAAAATATTATATTATATTATATTATATATAATGATTTAAAATGATAAGTCAAATTAATACCCTACATTATCCCTGATTCTTTCTAACATCTGCTTATCCACATCAGATATATTTTTCGGCATGATACCAGCTATTTTCACGATGAGATTCCCAACTTTTCATCACTGCTTTTTCCCAAGTCATTTTACTCTCATCTTTATTCCTGACTTTGTCCCTGCAGAAATTTTGAGCTTTTTCTTGGTTCCATAGACTCACTTCACCTCTATAGAGCAACCAAGTATGAGATCAAAAATCGGTACTTCATAAGTCTTTTCAAAATCAAGAGTCACAGGTTTTTTAGGCTCTGGTTCTGATTGTCTTGTAGATCATCACATGCCTCCAAATAAATCCTCCATGTTGAATCCTCACGCACTTTGACTTCTTCATCATCCACCAAATCATGAAAATATATCCTCAAATCATGAAAAGTCGCTACTAGAATAGGTAGATCCAGCTCATGAAAACGGATTTCAGCCTCATCCAAATGGATTCCTTCTCGCTCACGTTGAACCAAAAGTATCATAGTTTTGTCTCTTGCCTGCATCTGAGAGTGTTTGATATGCTTCATTAACCTCCTTAAACTTAGCTTCAGCTGTCTTATCTCCTTTATTTTTATCAGGATGATATTTCATAGCTTGCTTTCTATATGCTTTTTTTATCTCAGCCTCAGAGGCACCCTTATCTACTCAGAGAGTTTTGTAAAAATCTTTTGACATTTTATTGACTTTTTATATATTTAATCTGTAAAATATAAATTAACATTATCTATATGAAAAAATTTATTTCATTTATTATAATCACCATCATAAGCTTTTCAAGTGCAAGTAGCACTTTTGGTATGGAGACTGAAGGCTTTATAGAAAGAACCTTGCAGCTACGCACATGAGTAGAATGATTTAATATAGAACGTGCTCAAATAGATGATTTCAATTTTATCAGTTCAACTATAAATAGTGTTTATACAGAGTTCAAAAGAGCTGATAGGATTCTCAGAGATGAGATCATGAAGCAGTATGCAGAGTGAAATCTAGAATACTATCAAATCAATTGAATGATCAAAAATCATGGGAAGTTTGTCTATCATACCAATAAACTTTTTATGTATCTTAGCATGAAAGAAAAATGACAGATATCATGAAAAGAAGCAGATAATGCTATAGCAAATTCATATATACAGCTCAGAAGTTATTATGCGAGACTGAAAGCACTGTATAATCAATAAAATATCCTTTCAGCAAAAAGAGCAGATTAATCTGCTCTTTTTTATAAATTATATTTTCCTTTTTCTACATCACTTGCTACCTGCTTATCCTTAAAAGTAATTACTCTTTTTTTCATAGTATCTACAATATGTTTATCATGAGTGGCTATTATAACTGTCTTCCCTTCTTTATTGATATCTTCAAATATATCCATGATTTCTCTAGCAGTAACTGGATCTAAATTCCCTGTTGGCTCATCTCAGATGATGATAGATGGTTCGTGCACAAGGGCTCTTGCTATAGCTACTCTCTGTTTTTCTCAACCTGAAAGTTCATAAACAAACTTATCTTTTTTTACAAGGATTCCTACTTGCCTGAGAGCCTCTGGGACTTTTTTTCTGATGTATTTATCTTTGTACCCACACACTTCCATGGCAAAAGCTACATTTTCATAGACTTTTTTAGATTCCATAAGTTTATAGTCCTGGAAAATAACTCAGATACTTTTTCTGTATGCCAAGAGTAGATTTTCATTGAGATTTTTGTAGAGAAGTCCTCCGTTATCAAGGACAATATCACCAGATTGAGGTTTGAAATCTCATATGAGTGAGCGAACAAGTGTTGTTTTTCATTCACCGGAATGCCCTATAAAAAAGACAAACTCACCAGGTTTAATTTCTAGATCTACTTTTCTGAGAACAATTTTGTTCCCAAATGCAAGCGTCAAATTATCTATTTTCATATTTATTTTTATCGAAGGATTATTTTTCTTATAGATTATATAGCTTTTTGGTAAAAAAACAAAACTCCATCTTACACAAATGTATTGCTTCAGGAATTCTTAAGGTTAAAATATATTATAAAATTACTTTAATTTTTAATTATATATATTTATGGTAAATAAGATATTAAGCATTGTTGCTATTATCGGTCTATCAATAACTGGTGTATCAGCTGCAAGTGAACTGGAAAGTGCCCAAAAACTTGCGAGTTCTGGTGTTATCAAATCTGGAAATACAGCTGCCGATTTTGGACTAAGCAATACCATCACTCGTAAAGAGATGATGAAAATTGTTATGAATCTCTCTGGAAAAAATGTACCAGATACATGTAGTGGTTCTTTTTGAGATGTAACTGGTGACTGGGGATGTAAATATATCGAATCAGCCCTATCGAACTGATTTATTGCTGCAAATGCTAACTTTAGACCAAACGATAGTATATCAAGAGCAGAATCTATGAAGCTTATATTAAAAGCAAAATGAATAGAAAAAGCTTATAATACGAGTGACTGGCAAGCTGACTATATGAATACAGCTCTTGATAACGGAATTATTTCTGCTGCATACTCAAATCATACGAGTGCTGCTCTCAGAGGTTGGATATTTTCAGTAGCTGCAGCAGAAAAATGATCTGCAACCGTTGCAACATCAGCTCCTGTAATACAAGATGTAGCTCCGGCAGTAACAGATGCTACTGGATATCTAGACTTCTCTACAGCTGAACTTGGAAAAAGTGATAAAACAGTACTTTTCTTCCATGCTTCATGGTGTCCTAGTTGTAGAGCAGCTGATAGCGCTATATCATCAAATGTATCTGAAGTAGATAATTTCTTACTTCTAAAAACAGATTATGATAGTGAAACCGATCTCAGAAAAAAATATGGAGTTACTACACAACATACTTTTGTACGGATTGATAAAAACGGGGATCTCATAAAAAAATGGTCAGGTGGAAATAGTGTACAAAGTATAAAAGATAAAATTGGTGTAAATTAGTCTAATCTAAAAATACTGAAGAAATAAAAAATAATCTCACAATTGTGGGATTATTTTTTACCTTTATTTTTTTTGAGCTCCTTTTTTCTTTCTTCCCAAGATTCCTCTTGTTTTTCGAGATCTTTCATAGATTTATTTATCTTTCCTTCTACGAGCTCTTTTTTCTTACTATATCTTTCACGACTCGATTTAAGTATATTTGCATATCTTTCTTCTATTTCTTCAGAAGTTCTATGGTTTGGAGGAAAAGTCCCAGCTGAAAATATCTTGCTCGGCATACCATCTATAAGTTGTTTCAAGTAAATCGTATACTTACTGAGATTCATGAGATCTTCATCAGAGATATCATTTCCAAATACATCTTTGAGAATATTCGCGTCATGGTATCAAACTTGAAATGAAACCAAACTTCAAACATTTCAAAATACAGCTCATCTCACAGTTTCCGTCATCTGATCTATATACTGATTTGCCATTACGAGATTGAGCTTATATTTTCTCGCTTCTGAGAGTATCGTTGCAAAACTATCGGTAGCAAAGTTTTGGAACTCATCTACATAGAGATAAAAATCTTCTCTTTTTTCCTCTGCTATATCAGCTCTACTCATGGCATCAAGCTGAAACTTGGTAATGATCATCGCACCAAGGAGACTTGAAGCATCTTCTCAAATCTTTCATTTAGATAGATTCATGATGATAATCTTTTTCTTATCCATAGCCCAACGCATAGAAAAACTATTTTTTGGCTGACCAAGTATATTTCTCAGGAGCTTACTCGAGAGAAATTGACCTACTTTATTGAGAATAGGTCCAGCTGTTTCAGCTTTTTGTCTTGGGTCTAGTTTTCAGTATTCATGCGTCCAAAACTTTTTTACTACTGGATCAGTTATCTTTCTCACTACCTTGGCTCTGTAGACTTCACTCGTGAGCATGAGAGGGATAGATATCAGCGTGGTATTTGGGTATTCTATCAGTGCGAGAATCGTATTTCTGAGAGTGTGCTCAAGTCTCGGCCCCCAACTATCTCAAAAAATTCTCTTGAAAATACCAACAAGACCAGAAGCTATAAAAGCTCTATGTTCTGGGTTTACGTCCTCCAGCATGTTAAATGCTATCGGCCAATCTGTATCTGATGGATCAAAGATAATTACCTGATTGGTTCTCTTTTTAGGAATCATTCCTATAACTGATTCTGCCAGATCTCCATGGGGATCCACGACTGCTACTCATCTTCATTTACGGATATCATCGATGATCATATTTTCAAGAAGTACTGACTTCCCCATACCAG
The DNA here is from genome assembly GCA_937999345.1 of uncultured Candidatus Altimarinota bacterium. Lineage (GTDB taxonomy): Bacteria > Patescibacteriota > Gracilibacteria > BD1-5 > UBA6164 > CALLBL01. Next base: position 58,520 of record CALLBL010000002.1, read on the forward strand.
TTTTTCATATGATATACATATGTCTACGTCTATCATCAGGAGCTATACCAAAACTCATATCAGTTCCACGAAAGTTTGTCTTTCAAATAGGAGTCAAATCACTATTTGGTGTATGCTCATCAGTCAGATCTGGATCTATAATCGGGAGATTAGAAGGTGGCTCAAAAGCACGAGAACTCACCCAGTTTATAAATGGAGTTACTACATAGGTGGTTGGTAAATGCACGAGTCATGCGAGCTCAGTAGTAGAGAGAATAAAGTTTTCATCACCTATAAGTCTCTTTTTTACATTTTCTATCGTAGAGCTATCTTTTGATATTCCTGCGAGCCTAAAGGCATTCTGACCAAAGTTTGCAAATACTGAAAGCGTAGAAAATATTTCTTTGATAGCTGATCTCGCTTCTATGTGATCTTCTGATGCGCAGAGTATATTTATTGAAGTTTTGTATCACTTACATGATAGTTTATCGAGAAACTTTGAGTGGATATTATCCTCTTTGAGTTCACTCGTTTCCATGACACTTCCCTCCACTGCTTCTGCGAGATTTTCCTCTCATTTTTGAAATATAAGAGAGATAAGTCTCAATAATAAGATAATAGGAAAAAGGACGATTCTCAGTGGCAGATATTTTTTTTCGAGCAGAATATTTTTAATAAATTTTGGATAACCTCATACCAAAATAGACGTAGTTTTCTTAAAATTCTTTTTCCAAACTTTATCTTGTACTGGAGAAAAATTTATCTGAATAGTATTGAGTGTATATTTTCCTGTTTTTGAAAGCGCACCTGTGATAGATGAAAATGGGTCTATGTCTTCTCCTGTAGCTTTATCAGATACTTCCGTAAAATTTTTAATACTGAAGTAGTTATGTTTACTGAGAGCCACTTTTCATACATGCATCTTTTCGGCTGGTATATGCTGTAGATAGTCTTTGATTTCTGTTATTTCTACATTATTGTACTGAGCATATATCTGATTTTTAAGGAAGTTTTTATACTGAGATGGACATACTACAAAAAAACGAATCCTATTCCCTACTTTTGTGATTTCAAATGAGAAGTTTTCTTGGACCTGTTTACTATCAAAAGCCTTATGAAGAATCACAAGTATTTGATCAAATACTCATGCTCATTTTTCATTCTTCTTATCTACGAGGATTTCCAAAAAAGTTTTTTGCATTTTTGCTTGTGTATAACTGCTTTTTTAATAATTTTTTCTATCAGTATAATATAGTTTTTTCACTAAAACTCAAGTATAATGCAGTAAGTTTACAAGTTGTTTTCAAGTATATGAGTTGACCAGATACCATGCTGGTTACACTTTGCTCTCACGGTAAAAGTTTCTAAATCAGAAATATCAAACTGAGTCACAGGATCATCGTCACATGAAAGAGTTTTTTCTTCTATCATATCTCAGTCTTCATCATGTAGAGATATCTGACCGATATAGTGCTCTGGAAACATGCTATGAGGAGGGTCTCAAACGAGTACTTCTATAGTGCCAGGCTTATTTTCTAGATGATGAATAATAGGAATATGCTCTGATTCTATCATGCTAAGGTAATCAGGATTATCAGCAGTGAGTACTACTTCCATTATCTCTTGAAAATCATCTACAGAACCATGGCAGTTGGGACACGAAAAGCCTTCGATTTCATAGATGTTCTTTCCTGCTTCTATTCCCTCTCCAGTATCACCAAAAGATTCATCATATATGTATCTACACTGGGTGCACGTATATTTCATAGATTTTGTTTAGATTAATTCTCTAGAGTGTATCAAAACTTAAGTATTTGTAAACTATTTACATTTGTAGGAAAAATATAAAGTCATATCATAGTACTTAGTTATTTTTAATATTCCATCTTGAAACAAAAATTTACTCCAGCATCTATAGAACTGCTCAAAGGATATCTCTGAGCTAAATCTGAAGCAACAGAAATAGAAAAGACTCTGCTGAAAAAAGCTGATAAACACATCAGAAAAATACAAAAAATCTCATGAGTACATATGATAGGAATATGTAACTCTATCAGTATGAATGCTGCTAAAGAGACTTCAGATATAGATCTATTTATCGTCACTTCTCCTGATAGATTGTGGTACGTCAGAATCATGACTACGCTATATTTTCATATCAGAGGTCTCAGAAAAACAGATAAAAAACATGCATGAAAGTTTTGTCTTTCATTTTTCTGCACTACTGAGGGAATGAACTTTTGAGACTTTGCACTGGAAAATGATATCTATCTCTACTACTGGATACTAGCCATGAAACCAATGGTAAACAATAATAGATGCTATCAAAGCTTTGTAGAAGCAAATAAATCATGGGCTGATTACATGCAACAGAGAAATACTTTTGCTAAACATCAAAGAGATATCCCCTATACTTGAAAAGTAAAATGAGAAAAAAGTAAAATTTTGGATATAACCGATACGATATTAAAAAAGATATTTCTTCCGAAGACACTAAAAAGTTATGCTAAACTATGATATCCATTTGGGGTAATTATATCTGATAATATGCTCAAGTTTCATGATCAGGATAGAAGAAAGCAAATAAAAAAAGACCTGTGATTTTAGTCACAGGTCTTTTTTTATTCAGCATCTAAATCATCTTCTAACTTCACTTCTATATCTCATATTCTGGTATCATCTATTGTCAGCACTTTGAGACTGAGAATCTTATTATTAGTATCTTTGTTATCGAAATTTACTTCATATTCGATGATTTCTCATTCTTCTGGGAATCTCTCGAGCACATGAGTTATGATATAACTAACTGTTTCTCATCAGAGCTCTTTCTCATCAACTCAAATATCCTTGAACTCTAGCTCAAATCTTCCGAGTATTTCTTCCATGAGAATAGTCGAGTCTATGATATATCAACCATTCCCATTGGTTTTTATTTCTTCTTCTTCTTTATCACTTTCATCACGTATTTCTCATACTATTTCTTCTATTATATCCTCTAGCGTGATGATACCTGAAACTCATCCATACTCATCTATAACTACTGCCATGTGTCTATGCTCTTTTTGAAATGTTTCGAGCAGATTATCAACTGGTTGATTGAGTGGTACTTTTAAGAATTCTGGATAATTCAGCTCTCAAAGAGTGATCTTTTCTCATTTTGCATCTATTTCACTGATAAGCATCCTGGTATTTACGATACCAATCACCTTATCAATAGTTTCAGTATATACTGGTATACGAGTATGGGTGTGAGTTTTATAGTATTCAAAAGCTTCTCAGAGAGTGGTCTCAGATGGGAGAAATTCTACTTGCACTCTTGGAGTCATGATTTCTTCTACGAGCGTATTATCGAGATCAAGAGTGTTTTTCAGTCTTTCATACTGTTGATGCTCGAGTGTTCCACTATCTTTTCAGAGATCTATAAAACTACTTATTTCTTCATTGGTTACATTATTGATAGTATCTTTTCCGGTAAATATCTTGATAATTCCCTCTATAAATATAATAGCAGGATACAATATAAACATAAGAACTTTATATGTATATGCTACTTTAAGAGAAATCATTTTTGCATTTTTAGTTGCGTAACTTTTTGGAATTATTTCTCAAAAAAGTAAGAGTAGAAATGTGATAACTCATGTGGAAACTCAGATAGCAAGTGATTGCTCTATACCTGATGCTACTGCGATTCAGATAGCTATCTGTGTAGCGAGAGCTGCTGTGTATACGTTTACGAGATTATTCCCTATTAGTATAGTTATAAGGAGTTTATCATTATGCGATTTGATGTATTTGAGAGATTTTGAACCAAACTTATTTTGCTTCAAAAGTGAATCAATTCTGTGTGAAGGCATGCTCATCAGAGCTATTTCTGTACCAGAAAAGAATCCAGAAAGAATAAAAAGAATAACAAATAATGCTATAACGGAGGGGTCCATATAAAAATGTAAAAATTAAAAACAATGTATGTGCGCTATTTTATGGGTATTTTTCTTTTTGTAAAGAAAAGATATTAAGTAGATAAAAAGTTATGAGAGCAAGAAGTTCAAGGAAGAAAAATTTTTCTGAAGTAAGCGTACTTTCAGGTACGTGTCTGAAGAAAATATTTTTATCTGACGAATGAATTCGAAGCTATAATGACTTTTTATTTGAAGTCGATGACCTCGAATTGCTCAGTCAAAAATCCTCATGCTCATGCGATTACCATATCATTTGCTAATACTTTTATCACATCAGCTCCACTATCATCTACTGGATTTATATATATACCTGTTCACGTAGGAGTTTCTGCAGAGATATTATAGAGCAGCGCTCAAGTAGAGGTAGTCAGGAGGAAAATAGCATAATCATTTTGCACAAAATCAAACTCATATTCATTTCATGTTTTCTCAGCAGAGAGAGAAAGTGTTCATGAATTATTTTGAATATACCCTATTCATCATGCTAATTCTTCACTATTGAGTGTGCCAGTTGAAAATAGTTGCCTGGTCTCAGCATATTCTAATCTATCAAATTGATAGATTCTCATTCTAAAAGATTTATTTGCATCCAGTTTCATATATGCGCTATTGGCTGCTCATATAGTTTCGTGTAGAGAATCAGAATTGTTTGGATTATTATTTATATATGCAGAAGTTTGCATATTGGACCAAAATATATTGGTATATCCAGCATCAGGATTTACGTAACCATATATGTTTTTTCTTGCTTTTGCATCATCATCTATAAATCCATCAGGATACTGCAGAGTACCGGTTGAAGTTACGAGATAATCGTCACTATTAAAATTATCATCTATTCCATCAGGACTGAGTGGTAGTGAGGCTGTAAAATTGATTCTTGTACTATCTGAGTCAAAGAAATCTCTTGATCAAATACCAGATGATACCTCTACATTGTCATCCTCATATTCAGCAAATACCAAATCTGTAAATCAGGTATTAAAATACACTTTAAAATCTGAGGAATTGTAAGTACCCTGACAGTATACAGTAGTTCAGGTAAATGTGAGACTTGTTGATATTCAAGTGGTTCTGAGTGAACTCCCACTCATAGTTACACTATTTGGACATCATATATTATCTATAAATCAGCTTCAGTTAGAATTGAGCGTCTTGGTATACTTGATAGCGAGATCTCACTTTCCAAGCACTCATCTCGAAAGTCGACTCGATATATTTTGTAAATCAGAATTACTCGCAAGCGACGCTGCTATATTAAAAATAACCGTAGCCATAATAGTAGAGAGAAATACTAGGACCAAAGTATATATCAGAACTGTACCCTTTTTATTTTTCATATTATATATTTATATTTATTTTTATTGTATCATCTTTTGGTATGTCTGACCACTCGATATTATTGAGGTCATTTTTATAGTGAGGCACTATCTCTATATTGGACTCTATCAGTGCTCAGGAGTTGTAAAGTTCTAGTTGAAATTCTTTCATTTTAAATGCATCGAAAAGCTTATCTTCAAAGAATGTATAGTTATAAACGATATTATTATCAGCCTCGAGTGCAGTTATCTCAGATTCAGATAAAAGCCTATATCAAAGGGTTTTGTCACCATAATATGCATACTTAGCATCATCTTCTATACGAAGTGTTTCTTTATCTATTACACCCCATATAATTCATGATTTAAATCACGGATCTCTCATATAGTATACATCGTGTCATACTCATGGAGTTTTATCAATCAAAACTTCAGGTACTATGTATTTTCATTTATGTGAACTCAGTATAGTCGTCAGTCTATACACTTCTTGGAGAGAGTCTGATTTCCTGTTTACATCCACGAGATTTGCTATGGTATCTCACGTAAAAGCAAAAACAATCACCAAAACAATAGTAGATATCACTATAGATACTACGAGTTCTATCAGAGTAAACGCAGAGGTTTTGTATATGCTTTTCATAACCTTTAAGATTTTGTTTTTCTTGCTAGATGACTATACTTTTAATTATATAAATAATTTACTGTTTTCCAAAATGATTAAAAAGACTTCTTGAGAATCTTTTGTATGAATAATAGTCGGTGTTTTCATACTATCGATAGTCATACTCGCAGTCGCAAATATAATCGTATACAGTAATAGTGTCATTGCAGTTTATAGCGATTATTCTAAAGTAAATATACTCAGAGAAAATGTAACCAGTATCATCACAAATATAGATACCAGTGAAATAAGAGAAAATGAGATTTTTTATGTATATAAAAACCAAAGCACTAAGGACTTTGAGATTTTTACATGAAGTCTCAATTCGGGATACAAATACGTAGATGAGTTTGGAAATTATGTCCCAAACATTACCACCTTTCAAGATGATATATATGCCAGAATACTATGGCTCTCAAGAGAAGATACCACCCTCTCTGACCAAGATCAAATCGTAAAAGTAAGTATCAAAAAACTCATAAAAGATATATAAAAAAGACTCTCAGATTTGAGAGTCTTTTTTTTTTAATTGAGCATATTTTTTACTTCTTCTAACAGAGTATCAGAGCTCACTTCCTTTTGTTCTCGAGTCGCAATATTTTTGAGTGATATAGTATTATTTTTTATTTCTTCTTCTCAGATAATTATTACTACATCTATAGTTTTATCATTTGCATACTTGAGTTGTTTTTTCATCTTTGCAGAGCTATCGAGAAAGAGTTCGGTATAGATTCCTTGCTCTCTAAGCAGTCTAACGATATCGAGATATTTATCTAGATGAGCATCATCAAGATTAGTCACCAGCACTTGAGTGAGACTTTGTTTTTCTTCTTCTATAAGTCACTCTGATATCAGTATAGAAAGAAGTCTCGTCAGACCTATACTTCCTCATACTCATGGAAATGAGTTTTTTGTAAAGTGCGAAGTGAGATTTTCATACCTCCCTCCTGAACACATACTTCCATACTGTTCATATCCAGTGAGAAATGTCTCATATACCGTTCCAGTATAGTAGTTGAGTCATCTGGCTATGGTAGGATTAAACTTAATATCATCTGAAGATAGTCAAAGCTTTATAAGTGAGTTATAAACATACTCTATTTCTGAAAGTCACTCAGATAAAAGCTCATTTTCTAGAGATCCAAAACTATCAAAAATAGTATCAAAATCTCCTGTTTCTGATATATCTATAAGCTTTATTATATCTGATATAGCATCAGTTGAAATAGATATTTTTTGAAATAAGTCCTCAAGCACCTTTCTCTCAAGCTTATCTTTCTTATCTATGATGGCTATAGTCTCTATTAGCTTAGATTTCTCTATTCATATAGCTTGCAAGTACCCTATAAGAAGTTTTTTATTATTTAGATTGATTACAAAAGTTCAGACTCATAAGCTCCTCAGAGCACTGTGAGTCGTAAAAAGTATCTCTACATCAGCAAAGAGTGGTAAGTCTCAGTTTCCAATTATATCTACATCTGCCTGATAAAACTCTCTAAATCTCCCCTTTTGTGGTCTTTCTCATCTCCATACTTTTTGAATTTGTTGTCTTTTAAACGGAAACTTGAGCTCTCACTCATGTTGAGCCACGTATCTCGCAAGTGGAACTGTGAGATCAAATCTCAGAGCGAGCGCGCTATCCTTTGACTCAGGATTGAGTCTATGCACTCCATATATTTCGTTGTCCCCTGATTTTGATGTGAGTATTTCTTCTCTTTCTATAGATGCAGTTTCAAGTGGTATAAAACCAGAAAGGGCATAGCTCTGCTTTATACTGGTTTTATATCTATCTTCTAGTATTTGAATACCTGGTAGATTCTCAAAAAATCAAGAAATTGGTTTTGGTCTCATGCCAATATATTAATTAAAAATTATTATTTCTATAGTATCTATTTTAGAAAAAAATACTAAAAAAACTCTTCCAAAATGGAAGAGTTTTTAGGAAACCAACTATTGAGCTACTTCTTCAGTTGGAGCTTCAGCTGGAGCTTGTTGTTGTAAACAAGCAACATTAATAAGCTGAACTTGACCTACAGTAACAGGTTTCGAACAGTCTTGTGATGCTTGTTGTACCTCTGCTATCATTTGATTTACGGCAGCATTTTGACCATTTTGAAATGCTTGACCAGCAACAAATTGTCCTAAGTATGAGTATGCGCTCCAAAGGATAAATAAAAGTGATAAGAGTATGTAAACAGGAAGTAAATATCCTTTTAGATTTAGATTAGCTTTTTTTGTTTCTTTCATAAAAACCATAGGTATATAATAAAATAATAACTCCAGTAGTATAATACTGGAGTTATGGAAAGCAAAGTTTAGATTTTGTTTATACTTGCTAAAAGTACGATTTTTGTCTTAATAATTAATTCAAAGGTCAACTACTTGAAGAAGAACTTGATGAGCTACCTCATCATGATGAATCAACTGAATAACAAGAATCATCTCATCAACTACCAAGACACTGCCATGACCAAATATTTCAAAGGCTTTCATATCCAGAAACAGAACCTGAGCTACATCTACTAGCTGCTGGTGGAGGACCTGAATATGTTTGCTCATGAGCTGGTCAACAAGCTCCGATAGTTCAACCTGATGCTCAACTATTTGCTGCTCCAGGACCATCACAATAGAGCCTTACTTGTAAGCCACAATCTCAATTCTCACAATCTTCACCATCACCAGAACTATTAGTAAAAGTAGCCCATGCACCATCATATCCCCATGCTGATTCCGTATTATCGATCCTATGCCTATAACCTATACTACAATTCACCAACGCATCATCTCATCTGGTTTCTATAAACATTCTCACTCCACATCATTGACTGCATTCGTATTCACCATTGGTTGATCTCTGTGCCCAGGCACCAAGTGCTGTGGATACATCCGACCATGAACTATACACAGTTGGAGATATTGAATTCTTCAGATCGAACTGATATCAAACTCTTATTGCATAATCGTTATTAGTACATTGTACTCATGCTCTGAGTCCACATCAGCCATTACAATGTTGATCATCATTTCTTTCATCAAGTGAGTATGGTCAGATTTGATATGTACTTGTATTATTTGTATATGGAGTATATTTTATTGGAGCATCATCTCAGTCTATCAACCAATCATATGATATTCTACAATTATTTTCAGGTACTCAACACACCCATTTTTCCATCTCAGCAGTACTATGATTCGATTTATATGCTGACCATTCAGCTGAAGTCTTACTCGGTACAAAATAATCAGATGCTGTTTTACTACGAACATAATAACAATCATTAGCTGTATGTCATGCTTCTGACGCTGCAACTATATCTATCTTTTTCTCTGTTGCTGTAGCCCTAAAACCAGTAGCAACTGTATCTATGGCCCAAACTATGAGTGGAATCATCAGAAAACCTACTACTATAAAAATAATAGATTTTTTCAATGTATGTTTATCGTAGAGTTTCATATATATTATTTATTTTGAAGTGCTTGTATCATAGACCTGAGATCATCTATCTCAGCTTGTTGTCTCTTAGTTTCCTCAAGAAGTGGTACCACCATCTTAGCATAATCTACCGATTTATATCCATCTTCATCAGTATTTACAAATTCTGGGAATACTTCTTCAACTTCTTGAGCTATGAAACCTATATCTGAAATCTCTCTCTTTTCACCTGCTTCATCGATATCACTTTTCCAGTCAAACCTATATGTTCCAAGTCAAAGTAATGATTTCGTATTTTTTATTGGCTGGAAGTTTGTTTTGAGTCTTTTATCAGAAGTATAGAGGAAAGTTCAGGCTCTCATCGTAGTAACTGTGATATCGTTTGCAAGCTCACTATTTCTTACACTATTAGCAGCCAAGTCGTTTGATGTAAGAGTGTCATCCTGTATTTCACTACTATCAACTGTGTTGTCTGTAATAGTATCACCATTTCTAAGGTAAGTGAAATCAACTGATCAACCATTAGTAAGTGATAGTACATCAGTAGAAGTAGCAAGCGAGAGATTTTGTGTATCAGTATTCGAAGATGGAACTGTTACAGATCAACCATTTACAAGAGATATTGTTCTCCCAGATATAGACAGATCTTGAGTATCACTATTAGTACCACCCGAATCATCAGTTTCACATACAACGGTACCATCATTGTTTATAACTCTAATACTTGAGCCAGCACTACAACTACTTGCAACTCTTCTTTGTATACTATTTACATTTGTATCACTATATGTAAGTGTACCATTATCTATATCAGCTGAAACAATACTTTCATTTTGTATTTCACTACTATCTATTGTATTTTGCCTGATTCTATCTCATTCAATCCAAGCGTCAGCACCAATTACCATAGTACCATCTACATCAAATCATGCATCAGCCCTTACTTTATTAGCAACATATACAGCTTTACCATTATATGCACGTATCCACGTAGTGTCACTCATGTGCCAACCTCATCCATGGGTTTCACTATACCAACCACTTGAGCCTGTACTCCTAAACCAATTTGGAGCATATATAGTATTTACAGTAGGGTTATCTATGAGTTCACTATTTCATACACTGTTTGCAGCTAAGTCTGCAGCTGTAAGTGTATTATCTTGTATTTCGGAACTATCTACGGTTCCATCAGTTATTATATCACCATCTCTGAGATAGGTAAGGTCTACACTTCATCCATCTACAAGAGAAATAATATCCGTACTCGTAACAAGAGAAAGGTCTTGTGTGTCTGATCATGCACCTGTAACAGCAGCATCTACATAAGCTTTATTAGCAGCATGAGTAGTAGCAGTAGGAGCAGATGTAACTGTTACATTAGTAAACGTTGGAGTATCAACTAGTTCACTATTCCCAACACTATTTGGGGCTAAGTCTGCAGCTGTAAGTGTGTTATCTTGTATTTCACTACTATCAATTGTAGCATCTTGAATCTGGTCTCAACTCGATCCTATAAGTATATAGTTTCATCATGAAGCTGACACAGCGCTATCCACGTATGCTTTTGTAGTAAGGTGGTTCGTTGCAGTTGGTGTGCTAGCAATAACAGTTCCAGCAACTGTCATTCAATCATTAGTAATTCTTGCTTTTTCTACGTTATTTATTGCAAACATAGTATGGTTATCTTTAAAATGCTGTACTGCCCAGTGACCATCACCATCAAGTAAACCAAAATAATCTCATTGAGAACCATACACACGACCAAACTGATCATCCTGAAGATCTCTAAATATAAGTTGTGAAATACTTGAATTATTAGAATCTAGATATATTGCTGATACATTGTCACCATATAGTCTCTGATTAGCTCATGCGCCAAATACAACAGAACTATTTGTCCAAAGACCATTAAATCACATTGCAGCTTGAGGAACTCAATTGGCTACATGAACAGTTTGATGAGATCCTGCCATAGTTCATCCTGTAGGGTTGTTAGTATGCTTATATGCCAGACCATATAAGTTACCAAATGTTGCACCATCATTATCTATTTGATACGCAGTACCCATAGACCATATATGTCCTATTCTCGTGGAATCATAAACACCATAGATACCAGCCCTTCTACTATTAGTGCTTCAAACAGAAAGCTTTCCTAGGAATGTATCATCTACATTTGATCTGAGAAAGTTTGCTCCATCAACACCATCGAGAAGATTTGAATTTCTCGCTATAAATGCATCAGATATATCTGTTTCTGTAATAGTATTATTCGCTATTTCTGCTGATCAAACTGCAGCCGTAGCTATCTCACTTGCCCCCACACTATCAACTGCCAAGTTTGCAGCAGTAAGTGAATTGAGAGCCACCTCAGTAGCTCATACAGTATTTGGTTGAATTTGAAGATTATTCCAAGTACCACCTATATCACCTGAAAGTTGCACTCTCCCGGCAGTAGTCGTAGTTGCATATGGCACACTTGCTGAGTTACCTATATTGACCCAAGCAGATGCGTTACAGAGATAGATGATATCATCTGATTTATTATAAGTTGCCCATCATTCTTTCGCAGCGTCACAGGCTCCATAGGTAGCTGCAGCTGAAGTATCAACTGGAGCCTTCCATGAAACTCATTGAGTGATGAGATTATCTACATAAGCTTTATTGGTAGCATGAGTTGTAGCAGTAGGAGCAGATGTAACTGTTACATTAGTAAATGTTGGAGTATCAACTAGTTCACTATTCCCAACACTATTTGGGGCTAAGTCTAATGCAGTTAATGTATTATCTTGTATTTCACTACTATCTATAGTTCCATCAGTGATATTATCACCATTTACTGCACCATTGAAAGAAGGAGCTGTAATAGCTCAAGGGAAACTAGATGTACCATTACTATTGAACCTAAATCTATTTGCAGTAGCTAATCCAGATTGTCTTCACGATATAATCTCAACAAAACCGTCTGCAGAAAGATACATATTTTCAGCACTTGTAGCAGCAGTGATTCATAGGTCTGGTGCTAAGCTTCCTAATTGATCACCTGCATGCAATATCACACTTGAGTCTGAACCCATAGTAAAACCTCACTGATTAGTGATTTTACGCATATATCATCCTGTCCAGTTCATCAAATTTGCTCATGTTGGAGTTGCAAAGTTGATACTTCTAGTATTCATATTGAGATTCGTTGTTGCGATATGGTTACCAAGATTATCGGCCCCACCAGTTGATATAGCACTATCTACATATGATTTTGTAGTGAGATGAGTAGCAGCTGTAGGGTTAGCAGCTGATGCAGTTCATGTAATGACTACACCATTTTCATTTACTCTCATTGCCTCAGCCATTCATGTAGTTCATTCACTATTGAAAGCAAATACATGAGCAGCAGCTGTTTCATCGTTATTACTATCAGCTATAAAGTACATATTATTTTCCGTAGACATAACAGCATTTGAAGTGAAGTCTATGTCACTAGTAGTGGTAGCAGGATTACTATTTATTTGTAATTTATTAGCAACCAATTTACCATCTTGTTCGAGACTCAACCTATCAACACCATCTCTCCTAAAATCGAGATTCCCATCTCCATCCCAGTTTATATAAGCATTTCATCCTCCATGAGCCATTTCTATATATTCTGTAGATGTAGGAGCATGTTTACTTCTAATCACTCATGCTACATCCAGCTTTGCTCAAGCTGAAGTCGTTCATATACCTACATTACCTTCTATGATTGCACCATTGGTTGGAGCAGCTACATTATTATATGCATTTCAAACTCTCAAATTTCACTGTATATCAAGAGTAGAAGTTGGAGTAGGATCTCAGATACCTATCCTTTTAGGTGAAGATAAAGTACCATAGATAGTATTTCCTATATTAAGTTGATTACTCGCTGTTGCACTTGGAGCATCTACTCAATAACCAATAATTATGTTAGAATTTCATGTAGTTATGTTACGTCAAGTGCGAGAACCAAGAGCAATGTTTAGTCCTCATGTAGTCACTCAACCAAGAGCATTATACCCGATAGCAGTATTTTCACCTCAAGTCGTCACTGAATCAAGTGATATAGATCAAACCGCAGTATTTTGAGCTCAGGTAGTATTTGCACTGAGAGCATAGTACCCAACAGCTGCATTATTACCCGCAGTCGTATTGGCATCAAGTGCAGCATATCAAACTGCTGTATTTTGAGATCATGTTGTATTGTATCTAAGATTATGATATCACAGAGCCGTATTATTATTACCAGTAGTATTAGTTTCAAGTGAAAAGCTTCAAAGTGCTACATTATAGTTTCAAGTCGTATTGCCGTAAAGTGTAACATATCAAATACCAGTATTATGGCTTCAAGTAGTATTATCATAAAGTGAACTGTATCAGATTCAGATATTCGCAACTCAGGTAGTATTTTGGTAGAGAGAAAATCAACCATTCGCTATATTATAATTTCAAGTAGTATTATCATTGAGAGTATAACTTCAAACTGCAGTATTATATATTCAAGTAGTATTTGCCTGAAAAGAGTACTGTCATATAGCAGTATTATTGTTTCCAGTAGCTACATCTCATACATCTGTACCGAGATATAGACTTGTTGCAGTTGTTTTCGCGTCTGAGAGAGCATTTATATCATTATTACTCGCAACTGTGATAGCATCATCTACATATACTTTTGTAGCTACATGATTATTTTCAGTTGGATAGTCAGATATTATATTTCCATCTACTTCTAGTTTTGCATCAGTAGGATCAGTAACTCAGATACCCACATTACCTCCATCATCAACGTAAAACAGTGGACTTGAGGAAATATTTGCAGAAGTACCAATACCAAATCAACCAGCACTTGTAAGTCAAGCAAATATGCTTCATCAAGTATTTCTGAACTGTATATTTGTATTATTATTTGATCCTGATCTCTCTAGTAAAAGTGGAGTAGCTCCAATTCAATCAACATAAAGAGGTGATGCAGAAGCATTGAGTGAACCGATTCAAACATTTCAGTTAGTACTAACTCTTATTCCTTCATTTCCTCCATCATTTGAAAGCCAGTTATTATTGAGTTGAATATTCTCAGTAGCTGTATGATTCCCAAGATCATCTCCAGCTCATGATACTCCAGCTGTAATCGCTCCATCTACATATCATTTTGTAGTGAGGTGACCAGCTGATGTTGGAGTTGCACCAGCAACTGTTCAAGTAAAATTAGCATCTCCAGCAACATCAAGCTTAAAAGGAGTCGTTGCAGAATTTCTACCTATACCCACATTTTGAGTAACATAGTCAACATAAATTGCTGGATTACTTGATGATAGTTTTCCAATTGAAAGATGACCTCACCCGTAAGCAACTGAGGTAGTGCCTATTCTCCAATTTACATTAGAATCATCTCATGGTTGTAAATCTATAGGAGTTATAGAAGATCTGACAACAGCGAGTCATCAATTTAATCTAGTATTTCAATTTACATCAAGTGCAGTTGCAGGACTTGTTGTCCCTATACCTACATTCCCAGCTGTATATACAGCATCATCGCTATCAGTTCCATCTACAAACTTCCCTCCTCATGCTCAGAGAAGTGCAGTATCTACATATGACTTTGTAGTGAAGTTATTGGCTGCAGTTGGATTTGCACCTGAAACAGTACCAGTAAACTGACCAGATCACAATACATCTAATGCTGATGTAGGACTTTTTCATATACCAACTCATCCTGATCATGGTAAAAGCTGTATATTTTGTGATCAAAAAGAACCGAGTAATAAATTTGCATTAGAATTAGCAACAACCCTAAAATCATTACTTCATGCAGTTAAACCTATTGCTCACCTCTGATTTCAGGAAGTTGAATCAGTAAAAGTAACAATTGCCTGATTTGATTGATTTGATCTAATAACCGACATAGATCCTCACCCATTAAAGGGAAAATCTCAATTTACATTAATCTTATCAGTTGTTATAATTCAATCAACATCAAGAGGTAGTCCTAATCATATAATAGATCCGTTATCAGTAATATTTGATCCTACCATCTGACCACTACTTGCATCCCATTTCATGATTTCATTATCATTTGAAGGTCCTAATATTTTTAAAAATATATTTCCTATTTTCCCATTGGCATCAAATAATCTCGAAAGAATAGTCCCCACTCTCCCCTTTTGCTCTGTTACTGATCAAGGCAATGATGGATCTGTTGCTTGAAGCGCATTTACTCTTTGCTTCACTGCATCAAAATCCTGCTGATTATCAGCAGCATATACAGAAGCAGGACTCAGAGATAAGATTACAAATATCATAGATATTCATGCAAGAGACTTGTGTAATATTACTTTCATACGTGGGGATTTAGAAATAATAGGTATTAAAATTCATTCATATATTGAGTAGTTTTTTGTCATCTCGGACTCACTTTATTTTATTATGTAAAAAATAGATTCTTTGGTAGTATCAAACTCATTTATATCTCATCATATAGAGTTATAATCAAAGTTTGAGGTTGATCATGTATAGACCTGAATGGTTTCTATTTTTGTTGTATCATTTACAAATATTCATGTAGAGGTGAGTTCTGAGTCAGTTCTGACTACTGGCCTGATTTCAAATCATATTCACTCGAAGCTTTGAAATCCAAGTGTTTTACTGTATCAGTATCAGTGGAGCTCCCTATCTCATTCACAATAATATACAAATATATCATTGTTATAATCGAAATCTATAAACCCAAAATCAGGACTGTAAGCAAATCAACCGAGTTTATATCAGTAGCTAGATCCACATGCAGTAGTTGCTCATATGATGCTCACATTTTGAGTCGGATTATTTGACCAATCGAGTCTAAAGAATCAAAACATACTGTCATAATAGTATCACTCAAAATAATTTCAGATTATAGTAGAGTTATTCCCTTTATTCATATACTGCGCATCAGATGATGTAAATGATATAAGAGAACTATTTGATCACTGATTATCTGCGCTTTGAGTTGGCATAATCTGTGACATCACATCACCTCACACTGCAGAAGCTACTCACACAAAAAAACACAACAGCAAAAAGAAAGATGCTTTTATTTTAAATATTTGTAAGATTTTGTTTTTTTTCATATAATGCAATCGCTGAAAGCATATAAAAGCTTCAAATTTCTATGTAATTAAACTCGTTTTTTCCCTTTATACCAATGTTTTTGAGAAAAAAGCGTTTACATATGATAAAAGTATTTAGCAATTAAAAAATATTACATAAAAACAAAAATATCTACTATGCATAAAACAATAAATAATAAGTGATTTACCATAGTTGAACTCGTAGTAGCCATGACGATATTACTTGTTTTGACTGGTTTATGATTTTACAGCTACACGCAAAATGTAGTGGACGCGAGAGACTCAGTGAGAGTTTCTGACCTCGCAAGTGTGAGTTCTCAGCTTAAATTATACAAAAAAGCGAGATGAGCCTACCCTCTTCCTGGAGATAGCTTCAATATACTCAATAGAACGAGAATAGTAGCAAATCAATGAGTCCTCAATGAAGATGTAACCCTCACCACACTTGATAAAATCCCTTATGACCCAAGCTTAGAGATTCCGTATATTTATTCTACTACCAGAAATAAGCAAGAATTTCAGTTGGCACTCACACTTGAATCAGCAGATACTGGTCATGCACTCCTCGAATGAGATTATAAAACCGTTTCTAGAAATGTACTCCCAACTATAGTTTTAGCCGTTCAAGACTGATCAAGTAAAGAAATATGAAATGGAAACTCAAATAGAAATCTATTTATTTTCAATAAATGATATCACAATCTTCCATACTCTCATGAATGAGATAATCAGCCAACTGATGATGGAACTCCTTTCGCACAGTTAATTGATGATCCAAACATCAGATTTTGGCAAAATTCAGATTACAGAAACTGTACTGAAATATTTGAATCCGGAAAACACATATCAGACAGCTGAGTCCAAGAACAATATCAAATACTAGATACCAGTTGAGTTTTAGTAGATACAAATTGTACTTTTAACTATTAAAAGTATTTACTTATTTTCCCTACAAATAGACGAAATTAACCTGATTTACTCTTAAGTCGTATAAATACTTGACTTTTTATTGACATATTTTTTAAAGTGTTTTATAATTTTTATATACATTAATAATAAAAGCTTATAAAATGTCAGAAACAAAAATAAATCTTGATGCATTTCTAAAAAGAAATGCTCACGGAGATGATAATCAGCCAATACAAGAAAGCATATCATCTGAATCCGCTGAAAAAACTGCATCTAATGCAGTAAAATCTCTTGGAATTTCATCCGCAGAAAAGATTTCTAACACTGAAAATACTGAAGTAAAACCTCTTGCCATAAAAAAAGATGAAGTCAGCGAAGAAGATAATCTATCTATAAATCAAGAGATAGAGGCATGACTGGAAGCTGTACATGAAGAAATAGAAGAGATAAAACCCATAGAAGCTCCAATACAAGAAGAATCTCATTTTTCGGATAAAAAACATAGTCTTTCACTTGATTCACTTGTGAATAAACCAATTGTATCCGAGACTGAAGACACTGAAGTCTCAGGGGCTCCTGAAATGCATGAAGAAGTAATACAAGAATCTCAAGTAGCTTCAAATAATAATCAAGATGAAAAAGAGTTATTTTGAAACTATGAATCAAAATTTAGTACTCAATCTACCAAAATACTCCAAAGATTGAGAATGCCAAAAACAAGAGTAGGTATGCTGGCATGACTCGCTATGTTTTCAGTGGTTATCATAGGTGCACTCATGTATATAAACCCTGAAACTCACTCTATCAGCAACTATAAAGCAAGTATAAAAACTATTTATAACGACATAAAATCATGAAGTGATTCGAAAGAATCAGAATCATGACCTACATGAATCACAGGAGAAATAGAAGATATATCCAGAAGAGACAATATTCAAACTCAAGACACAACTGAATCTTTACCTGTAGAAGAACCAAGAAAAAAAGAAGAGATAAAAAAAGAGAATTTGAAAAATTTTCTTCTAGAAAACTACAAATAATTAATATAAAATTAATATATAAGTAATAAAAAAATAGCCTCAACAGTAAATGTTAGAGGCTATTTTTTATTCTAAACTGATTTTTGGGTATTTATCAATGGCATTTTCTTAACTTTGAAAGAAAAAAATGCTAGTATATAAGAAGATTAACTCTATAAGAAGCCAAATGGAAAAAGACCTGAATAAAGTCCCAATAAAAAGAGACATCTGAGATGTAATACAATATGTAAATGATGTATTTGCTCAGGCTGTCAATTTTGGTGCGTCTGATATACATATAGAGCCAAGTAAGGATTTTCTGATGACACGTTTTCGTCAGGATGGTGACTTTTTTATACTCAATAGAGTTGATAGAGAAAACATATCTGCAATTATTACCAGACTCAAAGTGCTTGCAAAAGTAAAAATAGATGAAAATAAAAAACCTCAAGATGGAAAAATAGTCTATTTTCATGAAGATGATACAGATCAAGCAATTGATATACGTTTCTCTACTCTTCCAACCAACTATTGAGAAAAAGTCGTTATGCGTATACTCAAGCAGGATGAGTCTCTTACTAACCTAGAGGCACTATGACTCATAAAAGTAAATACTGAGAAAGTAAGAGAAGCTCTCAAGAGTAAATATGGTATCATGCTCGTAGCATGACCAACAGGTTCTGGTAAATCAACCACACTATTTGGTATTCTCAAGCACTTCAATCCTCTCGAATACAACATATCTACTCTCGAAGATCCGATAGAGTACGACATAGATTTCGTAAATCAGTCACAAGTAAAACCAGAAATTGGATATACATTTGCATCCGGACTTCGTAGTCTCGTGCGTCAGGATCCTGATATCATCATGGTATGAGAAATCAGAGATAAGGAAACAGCAACACTAGCCGTAGAAGCAGCTCTTACTGGTCACTTGGTACTCTCTACTATACATACGAACTCTGCAGCAGGTACCGTACAGAGATTGATAAACATGGATGTAGAACCATTTCTCCTGGCCAGTGCGATGAAGATGGTAATATCTCAAAGACTTTGAAAGAGAATGTGTAAACACTGTAAGATTGTCGATGAGCTCAGCGATATAAAAAAAGCAAAAGTAAAAAAATACCTCCTATGAATCATGAATGAAAGTGAGATAGATAAGATTGTCTTTCATAAATGATGAGGGTGTGATAAGTGTAATGGAACATGATATAAATGAAGACTTGGTATCCACGAAGTACTCATAGTTTGAGACTATATGGAACCACTTATACTTGAAAAAGAAAGTGCTAACAACATGAAAAAGAAAGCAGTAGAAAATGGAATGATAACCATTGTCCAAGATGGACTACTCAAAGCTGCCATATGAGATACTACTGTAGAAGAAGCTCTTAAACTAATATAGACACATGGAAAATAATACTAAAAATACAGAAATAGACAACAATATGGACACTGTGTCTACATTGGAATCTACTCCAAAAAATAAAATTGGAGGTATTTTTGGTTGAGCAGATAGCAAAGAAAAAAGTATCAAAAAATCTGTACCTATTTGAGAAGATTTGATAGAGAAAAAAGAAGCTGAAGCTGAAAGTATTTCAAAAGAAAAACAAGAAAATACTCTATGAATCAGTACACAAAAACAAGAAGAAATAAAAGATGAGGGAGAAAAAGTTGAAGATATAAAAAAGAAGCCAAAAAAGGAAAAGAAAAAAAAGAAAGTAAATGTTGAAAATATTAAGAGTTTCAAGGATGCCCTTAATGCTATAAAAACATATACTTATATACAAGAATGGTCAAAAGCAGAAAATGCAATTCATGAAATAAAAGAAAAAGAAGCAGATGCATTTGCTAACCTAAAGAGAAATCTCAAATCAAACTATAAAGAAAGTGAAAAACAACAAAAAATATATAAAAAGAATCAAGCTCTCATAGAAAAAGCTGAAAAAAGACTCTCGCTTGAAAAGTTTAAGTATGAAAAGAAAATAGAAAAAGAGAGATTTGCAGTCAGATTTGATAAGATTAAACAAGGTATAGATAAGCTTACAAAAACAGGAAAAAATACTGAAGCCCTCAATCTCCTCACTCACTTCCTAGAAGAAAATCAAGAGAGAACTTCTGTAGTAACCTTTTATGACAGAGAAAAAAAGAAAATCTTAAAAAATATACAGAAAAAACAAAAAAAAGACAAATGAAAAAATAAGCTCAGTGCAGAAGCAGAAGCACTCAAGCTCATTTGAAAGACTGTAAAACTCGAAGAAGAAATAAAAAAGAAACAAAAAAAAGAAACAAATAAACTCGTTCTCTTTAAATGACTGAGAGAAAAACTAAACGTATATCAAGGGGTAAAAAATAAACTCAAAAAGAAAAAACTACTCGATGAAGTAAAAATCCTCATAGAAGAAGAAACAAAAGCAAAAAAAGAAATAGCAGAAAAGAAATTAGAAAATATACATAAATGACTCGTAAAAGAAATCGTACAAAAAGATATGAGTTGATATGATTTCTATGGAAAGATACTTTGATATGACAAAATATCTGGAGACTCGTTTGGATTTATGGAACAAAAACATAAATACAATTTCTTTATATGAGATGCAACTGGTCACTGAGTGAGAGCGTGACTCATAGTATCTATGCTCAATAGAAATTTCCAAGACCTCGTGCACAAAAATGATCTTAAAAACCTGGTACTCAAAACCAATAATGATCTCAAAGAAAATCTTAAAAATAGAAACTTCGTTACGTGAATATTTTTCGAAATAGATAAAGATGTAAGAGATACTGTAAAATTTGTTTGATTATGACATGAACCTCTATTTGTGTTTAGAAAAAAAACTAAAAAAGTAGAGAAAATAATCCCAGGGTGACTCGCAGCATGAATACGTGAAATTAAAAAAATAGAAGATATCGTAGTAAAAGAAATAAATGTAGATGATGGAGATATCATCATGACATATAGTGACTGAGTCGTAGAAGCAAAGGATAATGAAGGAAAATTTTATGGACTCGAGAGACTTCAAGAAAAACTTGCTGAAGTTGCATCCTATGAAACAAATATCAACAATATATACGACTATCTCATAGAAGATCTCAAACTCTTCAAAGGATGAAAAAGTCTACTCGATGATACCACTATCATGCTGGTAAGAAGAAACTTCCAAAAAGATATCATATGAGAAGACTCCGTAGTTCTCAAGGAACTCTCAGCCAAAGAGGGTCTCAATATGAAGCAAAGAAAAAGACTCTCATGAAAAAGTAGAGAAGAAATAGATGAAGAACTTGCAGCGATAAAAAAAGAAAAAGAAACAGAAAATATCATAAAAAATCTAGAAAATCTCTATCTCACATGAGAAATCATAAAACTGAAACAAGAAGCAACCAGACACATAAAAGAATGATATATACACAAAAAGATAAACTACTATCTCAAAAAAGCTATAGCCAATGAGAGTGTATATAAGACCAAGCAAAAAAACCAAAAGATGCATAGTAAGTACGTAGTTCTCAGTGAACTCTACAAGAAAAAAGATTACTCGACAGTGATACGAGAAATAAACGAAATAATAGCCACCGATTGAAATGTATAGATTTATAATTTTTATTAAAAAAAATGTTAGCAGGTTCCTTTTACGATAAATACGGAAACTTCGATAATACGAAGTTTATACAACTCTTGAAAAAAGCTCAAAAAGCTCAATTCAAAGAGGATTTTAAGGCTACCTGAGCAACAAAAAAACAAGTCATACTCTTTGCAAGCGTAAACAAAAAAGAGCTCTGGCAGATGCTCAATAAATTTTCTATATTTATCAACTCTGGTATCGATATAAAATGAGCACTCTGAATACTCTCAAAACAGATCAAGAATCCCCTCCTCAAAAGAATCGTAGTAGAAATGAGAATGAATATAGACCATGGTATATCGATTCATGATACGATGATAGCATATCCAAAAGCTTTTGATCCTCTTACAGTTGCGCTTATAGAAGTATGAGAAAAAACAGGTCAGCTATGAAATATCCTCGCAGAGCTCGATAGAAATCTCCTCGAAAGTATAGAGCTCAAATGAAAAGTAAAATGAGCCATGATATATCCGATGATACTTCTCGGTCTGACTATATGTATGGTGGTATTTATGATGATATTTATCGTACCGAGAATTACCGAATCATTTGCAAAAACTGGGAGTGAGCTCCCAGGTATTACTCAGTTTGTAGTATCGGTTTCAAACTTTTTGACCCAAGACTGGTGAAAACTCCTTCTTATTCTCTTTTGAGTATTTTTTGCTATGAAGGCAATCAATATGACCTATGCATGAAAGACTCTCTTTGCCACCATCTTTACTAGACTTCCAGTCTTTTGATATATAGTAAGGCAATCAAATATTATCTACTTTATAAAATCATTTACCATACTGATAGACGCGTGAGTACTCCTACTTGAAGCTATGAAAACATCGAGTAAAGTAGTACCAAATCTCCTCTATAAAAAAGAGCTGATCAGAATAAAAAATGAAGTAGAAGTATGACTCACGATTTCTAAGTCACTTGGGCTGAACCTCGACTATGAAACGAGCATATATCTCAACAAACTTTTTTCAGAAGAGTTTGCCTATGTAGTTAGTACATGAGAGGAAACCTGAAGCCTATCAGAGTCACTCAAAAAAATCTGACTCAACTATAACTCAGAACTCAAAAGATATATATGAAATCTCTCTTCTATGATGGAACCTATCATTATAGTGATTGTTGGTATGCTCGTTGGTACTATCGTTATTGCGATTATGCTTCCATTCTTTGAACTCTGAAAAGTTGCTAAGAAACTATAAAAATACAAAAAATCAAGACTCAAATCTATAAATCAAAACAAAAAAAAGTCTACTAGAAAGCAAAAGAAACAGTTGTGCTCCACCTTGCTATTCAGTAGACTAAGCCTCGTATTATAGTTTTTTAACAAAATTGTTAAAAACTTATAATACTAAGTTAAAAATATAACTTATTTTATTTCAATAACTTTTTTTGTTTATGAAAAGTACAAAAAAGGCCTTTACGTTAGTAGAGCTTATCGTAGTTATTACGATCCTTGCTATTCTCGGTACGATAGCATTTATATCTCTTGGTTCTTATACTGGTGACGCTAGAAATGCTAAAAGAACTGATGGTATATCTAAAATCGCTACGAGTATAGAAAACGCTCTTATCGATGGTAAAACTGCAGTTAGTTTTGCTGCTAATGATGCTTCTAGATTAACATCTATTAGTGTTGCTGGTACCACTCCAAGTCTTGGTGATGAATATGAAGCTGGTGATGCTAACTATTCAGCTCTAAACATTAAAGCTGCTGATTTCGTAGATCCAAATACTGATGCTCCATACGTAGTTGGTGCTACAAGTGCTAACAACTATGAAGTTGCAGCTAGTCTCGAAGATGATGCAGGTGATACTGCTAGAGTAATGGGTAACTGGTCTCCTAGAGGTACTGACGCTGCTGACACTGTTGCTGTAGAAAATGTAACTACTACAACAGTAGAACTCTCTAATGCTGGTGATATCAACAAAATTAGAAAAGGTGATTCAGTAACTATTGCTGGTGCAACTGGTTCTCCATTTGAAGTTCTCAAAGTATCTAGAGATGGGGAAACTATCACGCTTAATGCAGATCCTACAGGTGCTACTAGTTTAGTTCTTGCTGCTCCTGAAAGTGCTGGTCTTATCGGTGCTGAAGGTGCTCTTGGAACTGCCGTTATTGATGGTGTTTCTGGTGCTGGTACTCAACCTTACTAATAAATAGATTTATTCTACTTATTTAGTTCAATCTAAAAAACTCTCGCTTAGCGAGAGTTTTTTAGTATATGTATTGCTTAAGCAAGGGCTTCAGCTACGAGCTTAGGATTATTCGCATATTTGAATGCTTCCTCTTCACTGATGATACCATTATGAACAAGCTTGATAATATCTTTTTCAAGCAGTTGCATTCATTCACTTGATCACATCTGAAGTACCGTTGGTATTTGATGAAGTTCATTTCATCTGATGAGATTAGCTATCGCTGTATTATTGATAAGAATCTCTTTTACCATCTCTACACGTGATCCATCCTGGACCTTGAGTAGTCTCTGAGAAAAAATAGCTACCATGGCATCAGCAAGCTGTACTCTGACTTGATCTTTTTCATTGCTATCAAAAGTATCTACGATACGAGATATAGTCTGATGTGCACTTCTGGTATGAAGTGTAGAAAAAACGAGATGACCAGTCTCAGCGAGTGTGAGAGCTGCTTCTATTTCTTTTTTATTTCTCATTTCCCCAAAAAGTATTACTTGAGGATTTTGTCTCATCGCTCAGGTCAGAGCCATACTATAGTCTGGTACATCCTTCCCTATTTCTTTTTGTTCTACTATAGAGACTTTATGTTTGTGCACATACTCTATCGGATCTTCGATAGTGATGATATGTTTTTTATAATTACTATTGATATAATCAATCATAGAAGCAAGAGTGGTTGTTTTACCAGAACCAGTTGGTCCAGTTACGAGTATGAGTCATTGACCGAGTTTACACACATCTTTGTAAACTTCAGTGAGTCAGAGTCTATCTATGTTTGGAATACTTGAGTTCAAGAGCCTGAGTACCACCATATAGTTTCACATCTGAAAAGAGACATTAGCCCTGAATCTACGTCATTGAAATGAAAATGCAAAATCAAGATTTCTATCCTTGACGAGATCATCATGCTGTTTTTCGGATATGATTGATTGTGCAAACTCGAGTGTATCCTTCCAAGTGAGTCTTTCTATTCATTCGTCTATATCTTTTATCTCGCCACCTATTTTTATAGCTGGATACGTTCATACCGTGATATACATATCTGATCATTCATTATCAACCATGACTTGGATGAGTTGATCTCTTATTTGGTGTTCCTCTTTTATTACGTCTTTCATCAAAAAAAAATAAAGAAATAGTCTATATTATTATTAGACCATTTCTTTATTATAGCGTCAATTATTGACTGTGTTTCCTATGACTTTCTTCTAGAAAAATAGTAAAAAGTATTTATAAATAATGTAAGCATGATAAGCACCCAAGTTTCAGCTCCAGTTTCAGGAGTAGCTGTAGCTGACATAGCTACTGATTCTACTGTAGATTCTTGAGTTGCTGCTTCTTTTGCTTCTTCCTCTGCTCTGACTGCATCTTCTACCATTCTATCTATTCCTTCTGCATCGAGGAGTTCTACTGATTCATCTGGAGAATCAATATCTTTAAAAGCAGCATTGAGTTCTACATCGAGTTCATCACCTTCTAGCTGAGTAGTTTCTTCCACTGTTGGTTCTGATTCATCCGATACTTCTACTGTTCTCATATCTGATGGAGCAGATACTTCTGATGGAGAAGAAAAATCAAAGATTCATTCTTCTAGTTCTACATCCTGAGCAAGTGCATCTTGGAGTGCGAGAACCATAAGTATATAGTCTTGGCTAGCTACTACTCTATCTACGAGATTTACAGAAATAGTTGCTTCATCAACTGGACCTACTGAAGCTACTTCCATATCTGAAAGAAGTTTAAACTCGAAATCTCCACCTGCTTCTAATTCTTCCATATATACTACTTCGATAGTTTTTTTATCAACGAGTGTAATACTATCTATAGATTGACCAATCTCATCAGAGTCTGAATTAATTATTTCAACTCATTCTATAGTATCTGAAGTCTTGAAATCAATACTTCCATCTGCACCAAACACAGTAAGAAGACTATATTCAGTATTTTCTTGGAGTTCACCATCAAGAGTGAGCGTAACTGAAGAGCTTGTTTCATCTTCTTCATTTTGCATTGCAAATGCTACTTTCATATCATTGAGAACTTTTACTTCTCAAATAATCTCTGTAGTTCCCATTTTCACTTCTTCCATAGAAACATGAAGTGTATTTGTATCAACTACTTCGAGTTCACTTATATTTGCTGCATATGATGAACCAAACACCATAAGAGCCATAGTGATACAAATTATTTTTGCTATATTTTTCATAAATCAAATTTATGTTAGTAAATTAAGTACATTAATATTACATCATATATTTGACTTTGTGTCAAATAATGTATTGAAAATATTGTATAATAAAATAAAAGCCTCTATATTTATTGATAAAATAGAGGTTTTCGTATATTAATTAAATATTAATTTATAATAAAATTAACTGAGATTTACAAATAAATATGCTACATATATGAGGTAGAGAGATAGAAATATTCATCCTTCCACGCGAGTAAGAACTCATCTCTTTCATATGAAGAATAAAAATATAATAAGTAGTGTAATAACAAGGAGCTCTATGATAATATCGGTTATAATAGTTCCCTCAACTGGAATAGAAGATATAACAGATGTAGTTGAAAGCACTAATAGTATGTTAAATATATTGGAACCAACAACGTTTCAAACTACTATATCAACTTGTTTTTTCATTGAAGCCATGATAGCAGTCGCAAGCTCTGGTAAGCTCGTACCAAAAGCTATCACTGTCAAACCGATAAATGATTCTGGTACTCAAAACTGAGATGCTATAGATTGTGCTGAGTTCACCAAAAAGTAGGCTCAGAGTGACAATCCAGTTATACCTAATAGTAAATAAAGAAATGTCTTTCCATTAGAAAGTGTTGGTATTTCTTCCTGCTCATCTTTTGAAGTATTTTTTGATATTCAAAATGTATAAGAGAAAAATATAATAAAAAATAGGAGGAGGATTAACCCATCAGATCTTGATATAATATTGGTGGTTGCTCCTGAAAAATATGTATCAAAAGCCATGAAAAAGAGAGCAACTGAAGCAATAAGAGAAAATGGAACTTCTTTATATATAGTAGAAGCTTTTGCTTTTATTGGGTATATAAATGAAGCTACTCATAGTATTAGTAAAACATTAGCAATATTTGAACCAACTATGTTTCAAAGTGCTAGATCTGTTTGTCCTCTCACAGCTGAAAGTATGCTGACAAAAAACTCTGGAGCTGAAGTCCCAAATGCTACAACAGTCAGTCAGATAACCAGCGGAGATATACCAAAGTTTTTGGCTATACTTGATGATCCTTCGACCAAAAAATCAGCTCCTTTTATCAGGATAAAAAATCCTACAATTAGTAATATATAATCCATATTATTTTATTATTATTTTAAACTTGCTAGATATCCTTCGAGTATCAGACTCGCAGATATATCATCGACTTCATCCTCATCACTC
Source organism: uncultured Candidatus Altimarinota bacterium (assembly GCA_937999345.1). GTDB lineage: Bacteria > Patescibacteriota > Gracilibacteria > BD1-5 > UBA6164 > CALLBL01. The sequence goes on from CALLBL010000002.1 coordinate 86,164, forward strand.
TCTCTTCTCGCTTCTATAGTGGAAAATCTCTCATCATATCAAACTACTTCAGTATCTGGAAAGATATTTTTGAGTTTTTCTATAAATTTCTCTGTTTTTTCTAGTTGTTTTATTCTGACTCCATAGAGATCATATGGAAGTCCAACTACAAAAGTATGTGCGTCATATTGAACCTTTATTTTCTTGAGTTCATCTATGAGCTTTGTTCTCGCAACAATAGATTTTGGTATTGATAATCACTCTACAGCAACTGCGAGTCATACTTTTTTATCTCCGAGATCGATAGCTATATATGACATTAGGATATAGTTATGTTTACCTTTGCTGTCACTTTATCCCCAAAATCAACATATATAGTATGATTTCCTATTTGTTTGATGTGACCATCCTCAAATCTGATATTTTTCTTAGTCAGCTCTATTTTCATTCTCTTTTTTATCTCTGCAACTACATCTTTTTCCTTGAGGGCTCAGTGTATCTTTCCATTTGCTGCATGAGGCATCTCAAAGTGGAGCTTGGTTTTTGAAAGTTCTTTTGCAAAATCAGCTTTATTGGCCAGGAGATTGATTCTATTTTCTTCTATCTTTTGATCTTTTTTTTCTGCTCTCTTTGCATCAGCTTCTGTAAACTCTTTTGCGAGTCATTTTGGAAAGAGAAAATTAGTAGCATATCAGCTCTTTACTTCTTTTACTTCTCATTTTTTTCAGACATTTATGACATGTTCTAAAAATATTACCTTCATATGATAAAGTCTTTAAGAAATATTATAACTCTTCTTGAGATTCTTCATTTTCATCAGATTCCTCAGCCTCAACTTCTTCGATTGATATCTTGTATCCTACGAGTTCTGACGCTAAGTTTACATTGACACCATTTCTCCCTACTGCTCTCGCTCTATCACCTGCTGCTATATATACGAGAGCGCTTTCTTCTTCTTCGTTTACTAGTACTTTTACCACTTCAGCTGGAGTCAGTGATCTTCTGATTACCTCTCTGACATCGTGATGATTTGGTATGATATCGATTTTTTCTCCACTAAGTTCTTCCATCACTGATTTTACTCTCATACCTTTTTGACCGATGAGTGTTCCAGCTGGATCGATTTCATCGTAGTTTGAGCTTACGAGAAGCTTAGTTTTTACTCCTGCTTGACGTACGATTCTATCTATAGTTATGACTCCTTCACCGATTTCAGGTACATACTCTGCAAATATAGCTGGTACTATTTCTGCTCTTCTTCTCGAAAGCACTACCTTTGGAGATCCAGTTCCAGCATTGCTTACTTCAGCTACATAAAGGTAAAATCTTTGATCTGCACTATAGTTGTCTCTTGGGACTTGTTCTGATCTAGGGAGGATTACGTTATTTCCATTGTAGTCGAAAATAACTTTTCATCCTTCTACCATATCTACTCTCATGTTGATAACTTCTCCTTCTTTTCCTGAAAAGAGTTCAAAGATTTTTTCTTTTTCACTATCCCCTATTTTTTGAATGATTACTTGTCTCGCAGCTTGAGAAGCGATTCTTCCGAAAATATCTCAGTCCACAGCTACTTCATCTGATACATCGATTTCGATGACATCTCATTCTGAAAATGAATCAGCGTCATCACCGAGATCTTCGAAGCTTATTTCTAGTGAAGGATTTTTTACTTCTTTCACTACTGTTTTCTCTACTGAGATATCAAGCTCCCCTGTTTCGAGGTCGAGTTTTACATTTACTTCTTCGTCTTTATTTCAGTAATCCTTTTTATATGCTGTTTTGATAGCTGATTCTATAATATCTACGAGTACATCTTTTGAGAGTTTTTTCTCATTTGATATCATATTGATTGCTGTTCTAATCTTTTCTATATCTAACATAAGTGTCCAATTTTAAAAATATAAGTAAGATTTTTTTAAAAGAAAGAGAGAATTTGTTGCCAAATCCCCTCTTCTTTTTCAAATCATTGATATGATTATATAGATATGTGAGTAATATCAAATTTTTATTTTTTCTTTCTAAGGAACGTAGGTACATCCAGATCATCATCCATATTTGATTGAGATGGTGAGAGTGATCCAGATGGTATCACTCTTGAGTCTGAAACACTTCTCTTTCCGAATGGACTTGTTTTTACTTTTTCAGATTTCTTTTCGATGAAAGTTTTGTTTGAAGCTTCATCAAATCCAGTAGCAACTACCGTGATTTTTAGCTCACCTTCATAATCCTCTCTGATCGAAGCACCAAATATGATATTTGCATCTTCATCAATAGATTCTGTGATGACTTTTGCAGCTTCATCAACCTCAAACATGCTGAGATCAGTACCACCAGTTATGTTGAAAAGGAGTCCTTTTGCTCCAGCAATAGAGAGCTCAAGAAGTGGACTATCGATAGCAGCTCTAGCAGCTTCAATAGCTCTATTTTCACCAGAACCATATCCGATACCCATGAGAGCAGAACCAGCACTAGCCATAACAGAAGTCACATCGGCAAAGTCTACATTTATGAGACCTGGTTGAGTAATAAGGTCAGAAATACCTTGTACTCATTGGCTGAGAATTTCATCTACAATTGAAAATGCATCAAGAAGAGGAGTTTTTTTATCAATAATAGAAAGAATTCTATCGTTAGGAATCGTGATAAGAGTATCTACTTTTTCTTTGAGATTTTCATATCCTTCCATTGATCTATCCATTCTCTTGTGACCTTCAAAACTAAATGGTCTCGTAACTACTCATACAGTAAGAGCACCAAGCTCTTTTGCTACTTCAGCAACTACAGGAGCAGCTCAAGTACCTGTTCATCCTCCGAGTCCACATGTGATAAATACCATATCAGATCCTTCAAGTACAGCCTTGATATCATCTCTTGATTCTTCTGCAGCTTTTTTTCCTACTTCTGGGTCTGAACCAGCTCCAAGACCAGAAGTGATCATTTTCCCGATATTGAGTCTCTTTTCAGCAAGAGAATTATAAAGTGCTTGTATATCTGTGTTCATAGCGATAAAATCAACTCCTTCGAGCCCTCATTCGATCATTCTATTTACAGCATTTTGTCATCCTCACCCTACTCATACTACGGTAATCTTTGCGATTGGAGATATAGAGTTTGAGATAGTTACTTCTTGAGGTCAAGTAGTATTATTTGTTACTGGAGCTTTTCATGAAAGCATACTTTTAAGTTTATCATCTTTTCTTGCTCCCTTTTTCTTTACTGGCATAACTGGTTAAATTAAAAAATTAAATATAAATGTTTTTTGTTTTTTTATGGTAATATCTTTTTGAATACCTTTACTATAGAAGTAAAGAATCCTGAGATATTTATCGAGAACGACTTATTTCCCGAGGAGTACTTGTTGGCAAGTATCATACTTCATATCACTCATGAGAATACTGGATCACTAATAGAAGTTTCTGTCAGTGATTCTTTCTCGACTGGTATTCCAACAAATGCTGGAAGTCTCAGTACTTCTTTCGTGAGTTCTAGAAGTCATTTTTGTTTTGCACCTCCTCCTACGAGCATAGCTCATTCAGGAAGCATTCCATCCTTTCATACTACTTTGAGTTCATCTCTTACAAACATAAGTATTTCTTCATATCTAGCCGTTGCTATTTTTGAGAGATAGAGGTTAGAGACTTCACCTTCTTCTGCTCTATTTATAGCATTGAGAGAGATTTGCTTTTCTATCTTTTTATCATCTCAGAGTGAGAGATGACTATAGTCGAGCTTGAGTCTCTCAGCTACATCTATAGATGTTCTTACTCATAGAGCTACATCATTAGTTACACTATCTCATCCTATAGGTATCACTGATGAGAATTTGAGTACTCATTCTTCATAGACTGTTACTCACGTCGTAGAAGCACCGATATCTATACATACGACACCAAGCTCTTTTTGTCTTTTGGTAAGTACTCCTTCTGGAGCAGCAAGCACATTTGGAAATATATCATATATCTCTATTCATACATCAGCAACTGCTTTGGTTATATTTCCAAGTATGTTTTTGTTTATTGAAAATATGTTAGCGACTACTTCGAGTTTTCTCGCTGACATACCAGTTGGATTTCTGACACCATCCTCGAGGTCAACGACAAAGTATTCAGGAATAACTTTGAGTATCTCTTTATTTGGAAGATCGACTCAGTTTTTAGCCATATCAAGGACTCTATCTATATCTTCTTCTGTTATTTCTTCACCTGAAACAGCTATAATTCATTTGCTTGTAACGACTTCCATAGATGAAGAGTTGAGTGAGAGATATACTCATGATATCTGCTCTCAAGCCATTTTTTCAGCTTCTTCTAGAGATTTATCGAGATTATTTTTAAACTCTTCCATATCAAGAATATTTCATTTCCTGATAGCATTTGAAGTCGAGATTCATACCCCTAGGACATTGAAATCTCTTCAGTTTTCTTCACTAAAGTTTCCGATAACTGTTCTTATTTTTGCACTTCATATATCAATAGAAGCAATTACGTTGTCTGATATCATTTTGGTTTACGTTTTGGATTAAGTATTAATTATGTTTGTTCAATTTTTGTGTACAGCTTTTTTGTTTTATAAATCAAAAACTGACTTGTTTTCACTTTTTGAATACAAGCAAATTATATCTGCTTACAATGCTTTTCAAAAAGAACTCACACACTTCATGTTAAAAAGATTTTAAAGACTCGAAAATCTTTGCAAAAAATGCGAAAATATAATAAAATTATTATAGTATTTTTAAACAAGAAAAAGAAGATGAGATCTTTCTTCAACATGGTCAGTCTACTTGTCCTACTCATTCTCTCTACAAACATAGTGTTTGTACACTTTTTTTGAAGCGCATTCATAGCAGCAGAGTGATTTATGAAGTACATGTTCATCTTCGCAATACTAATATTTCAAGCATATTGTATTATGTGGCTTATTAAGTATTTCTATGAACGTCCTATAGTAAATCTCGAGTACAACATAAAAAAGTTTCTCATATGAGGAATGAAAGATAAAGAAATAAATATCCCAGAGACTCATAATGCGCATATAAACTATATTATTCTATTTTTCAACAAGACGCTCAATACACTCAAAAATATAAAATGAGAGTTTATACATGGAAAGGAAATAAAATGAGAAGTAGCACTCGCAAAAGAGATACAAGAAAAACTTCTCTCAAAAAAGAGTTTAGATGTACCATCACTCAAAGTCATAGCAAAATCTAAACCTGCAGCAGAGATAGGTGGAGATAGTTATGATATTATTCATCAGGATGATAACTACTACATCTATGTATGAGATGCGACTGGTCACGGAGTATGAGCTGGTTTTATCATGATGATGACCAATGCTCTTGTCAGCTGATTCTCAAAAGTATCAAAAAGAGGAAATCAAATCCTTGCTCTCACAAATGATATCATCAAACCACGTGTAAAATCGAGTCTCCTCATGACGATGCTGATGGTCAGATGGAATGAAAAAGAAAAAAAGATATATATGACCTGAGCATGACACGAATACCTCATGATTTATAAACATGATGAAAAAAAGTGTTTTAAAATAAAATCAGGATGAGTAGCACTCGGTATGACCAAAAACATACATAAACTTCTGAAAGAAAGAGAATTAGATTTCACTCCAAAGGACATCATAGTACTCTATAGTGATGGAATCACTGAGGCTATCAACCTCCCTGAAAAAACAGAGCATGCTGAGATGTTTGGAGAACAAAGACTCATGGAAGCCATAGAAAAATCTCCAAATATGAAACAAAAAGATTATAAAACAGCAGCCTCAGTATTTAAAAATATCACGATAGAACTCTCCAAATTTATGGGATACAAACACTTCCAGTGAGATGATATCACGCTTGCAGTTATCCAGTATAAATCAGATGATTATGATGAATCTATGGATTATGACGTAAAAGTAGGAGAGGAATTTATTACGGAATGGAATTGGTAAAATTTTTAGATAAAAACCATAAAATCATGTCTGTAAAGTGAAAATACAGCAGTTCCTTTACAAAGATAAGCGAATAACTAAAATAACATATATATTAAGAAGATAACATCATCGTTATCTTCTTTTCTATTTAAAAACTAATACAAAATCTTTTGGCAAATCAAGAAGATCTCTTAAAGCTCGTAAAACAAAGATACACATGAGATGTAGCCACTTTTGTAGTGACTCCTCACCAAGACGAAGCACCAAAAAAATGAAAGAAAAAAACAAGCAAAAAAGATAAAAAAATAACGAAATCAGAAGCAAAAAATGCGCAAGGAAAAATAGATGAAAAAGATATCCTGGAAGCAGAAAAAAACTATAAAGAAGCTCTTGCTTACGTAAAAGATGTAGTTTCCCCTGCATTTCTCAAAGTATACAAAGACAAGCTCAGAATAAATAATACGTATGTAAAAACATTCTTTATATATGCATACCCTAACTTCCTCGAGTGAAACTGGCTCTCTCCTATCATAAACTGGGATGTAAAGTTCGACATGAGTCTGTATGTATACCCTGTCGAATCAGCCAAGATACAAAAATACCTCAAAAAGAGGCTCACCCAGCTCTATTCAGAAAGAAGTATCAACGCAGACAAAGGACTCATAAACGATCCAGCTATCGAAGCGCAAATACAGGATGTAGAAGAGCTCAGAAGCAAACTTACGAGAGGACAAGAAAAATACTTCCACTTCGGTCTCTATATAACGGTCTATGCCGAATCAGAAGAAAAACTCAACAAAATTGGAAAAGATATAGAAACGATCCTCGCAGGGAGAAATGTTCTTCAAAAACAAAGTTTCCTCAGAGCTGAGCCATGATTTATCACGACTGGACCATTTGCCAAGGATGAGCTATGAGTCTATAGAAACATCTCGACAGGAGGACTATCAACTACCTTTCCATTTTCATCTTCTACCCTCTCTCATGATGATGGAATCCTCTATGGTATCAACACTCACAACAACTCTCTCATACTCTTTGATAGATTTAAGACTGAAAATGCAAATATGGTTGTATTTGCAAAATCTGGTTCTGGTAAATCGTTTTGAGTCAAACTGGAGATACTCAGAAGTCTCATGCTCGGAACCGATGTCATAGTCATCGATCCAGAAAATGAATATAAAGCTCTGGTAGATACCGTGGGATGAAGCTATCTCGATGTGAGTCTCAACTCAGGACAAAGAATAAATCCGTTTGACCTCCCTCTCGGACTCAAAGATCATGAAGAAAAACCATGAGACCTCCTCAGATCAGCTATCATAGATCTCCTCTGACTCATGAATCTCATGCTTGGAAAACTCTCTCCAGAAGAAGAATCTATCATGGAAAAGGCTATCATGACAACCTATAGTCTCAAGTGAATAACTATGGACGATGATAGAGTCGAATGAAAAGATATTCCTATCATGTCAGATCTACACGATGTACTCGAAACAATGGAATGATCAAAATCACTGATTATCAGGCTCGAAAAATATACAACCGGTATATTCTCAGGAATATTCTCAAATAAGACCAATATTGACCTCCAAGAGGGATTACAGGTATTTTCAGTAAGAGATCTCGATGATATCCTGAGGCCTACGACTATGTACGTAATTCTCAATCATATCTGGAATAAAGTAAGAAGTAGCAATAAAAAGAGAATGCTCGTCATCGATGAAGCTTGGAATATCATGCAGCATGAAGACTCAGCTAAGTTCCTCTTTGGTTTAGTAAAAAGAGCGAGAAAATATAATCTCGGTATCACAACTATCACTCAGGATGTAGAAGATTTTGCAAGTAGTGCATATGGTAAACCAATTATTACTAATTCATCTATTCAACTCTTACTCAAGCAATCAAGTGCAAGTATTGATGCGCTCCAAGATATATTTAAACTCACAGAACAGGAAAAATATATACTCCTCAATTCAGCTATCTGACAAGGACTGTTCTTCGCTGGAGCTGAGCATGTATGAATCCAAATTGTAGCTTCTTTCTATGAAGAACAAGTCATCACAACAGATCCAAATAAAAAATAAAGTTTGCTAAATAATAAAAATTAGCAATAATATATAAGCAAGGTGAGGCAATCAATCCCCCCTTGATTAGATAGTTTCTCACAACATCCCTCCCAGCTGGGAGCTATCGCGTCTTATCTTGCACATAATCTAGATATACTTGTCTACAAAAGACGCTTATATCAGATCACAAAAAAGGACCTCTTCGGAGGCCTTTTTGTCATTTAAAAAACAGTGTCAATAAACTTGCATTTTCCCTATTTTTTTATAAAATCCTCTTGCTTCTAAAATCCTGATTTATCAGGTATCTCTCACCTACTGGCTAGTTAGTCCCGAAAACTAATTATAAACCACAGGAGAAAGATGACCACTAGTGAAACAAAATAAATTATTATTTTGTATTTTTTAATTAAACCAAACAAATGTCTAAAGAAATAAAAGGGTATATAAAATTACAAATACCTGGAGGACAAGCTAACCCAGCACCTCCTGTAGGACCTGCCCTCGGTCAATACTGAGTACCTATCCAAGACTTTACGTCTCAATTCAACGAAAAAACAAAAGATAAAATGGGAGTAAAGCTTCCAGTTGTGATTACTGTTTACGAAGATAGAAGTTTTACTTTTGTTGTAAAACAACCACCTATGAGTACTCTTGTTAAAAATAAACTCAACCTCAAAAAAGGTTCAGGAGTACCTCACAAGGAAAAAGTTGGTCATATGACTTTTGATCAAGTTCGTGAAGTAGCAGAAGAAAAGATGCCTGATCTCAATGCTTTTGATATCGCTGGAGCTATGAAAATAGTTGACGGTACAGCAAGAGCTACATGAGTAACTACTGATGTACACGAGATGACAGCTGATGAAATCAGAGCTAAGCTCGGATAATTACAAGTATACCTCACCCCATACCCCTCTCCTGCGAGGAGAGGGGTTATATGCTCTCATCGTCTAGTGGTTAGGACACGGCCTTCTCAAGGCTGAGACCGGAGTTCAATTCTCCGTGGGAGTACCAAATTATAACGCAAAGATATCCTTTTTTGGGATATTTTTTAGTTATAAAATGTTCTAAGGAGAATTGAAAATGAGACACTGATTTTTTTCTGGTGGTTAGCCAAGAAAAAAATTGATTGCGAGCGAGCGCAACAATCATCGAATGCCCTACTGGAGTTACTATTTGCGAAGCAGATTGTAACGTAAGAGGCAATCTCCGTGGGAGTACCAATTACATTTTACAGCAATAAAGCCCTTAAAATAGGGCTTTGTTTTATTTTTTAATTATATTAATTTGTATAATAAATAGTAAATAAATATAATTCAATTATGAAAAAAATATTGATAACATTTCTGACATTATCATTCTTTGTAATTATATTATTATTACCAGCAATACTATGATTGCATGCAAGTATGATGCCTCACGAAATGAGCACAGGTGATTGTATTGAGCATTGCATGGATTTGAAAACTTATACTCATACTCCTAAAATGATCTCTACTTCATTATCCTTGGAAGTTATAGTCACAAAGATTATCTTCTCTCAAATATTTGAGTATATAGTTCCATTATTTTTACTCTATATACTACTATTTCATGCCCCTCCTCATCTCTATAATAAAATAAAAAATTATGATTATTCTTCCCTATTAGGAATAGTAAAACTCACTACATAAAATAAATAATATATCATTACTTATTATTTATTTACAAACTTATTATGAAAAAAAATTATATATCTCATATGATAATATGAGTAGTTTCTTTAGTGATTGGACTTTGAATCTGACATGCTCTTACTATGCCGATGAATCATCATGATATGATGAATCACTCTCAACATGACCCAATGCAAATGAGTATGGCAGATATGTGAGCAATGCTTGAATGACAAACTTGAGATGATTTAGATAAAGCATTCCTTGAATGAATGATACCACATCATCAATGAGCCATAGATATGGCTGAGTTTCTGGTAGATGCGAAACATCCTGAACTCAAGCAAATGTGAGTTGAGATAATAGAGGCTCAACAACGTGAAATAGACCAAATGAATAAATGGTTGGTTGAATGGGGTTATACAAATTAATAAAATAAACATATGAAAAAAATTCAAAAAGAGCATATCGCTCTGATAATTAAATATACTGGTATCTCGTTCATAACATGAGGTATAAGTCATGGATTCTTTAGTTGAGATAGACAAATAATTACATCTTTAGTTGGTATATGTTTCTTTATTACATGAACATTGCTCGAACAAAAATCTGAAAATAAAACATATATGCATACTATCTTATTTTCTGCTCTACTCGCTATATCTATCTGAGCTGTGACATGATGACTCCAACACTTCCCTGACTCTCCTGATAGGAGTTTATGGATAGTACCACTATGATTTATCATATCTGTTTATGCATACTTCTCACTTGAAAAAGAAAGTGTTATCAAAAAAGCACATATAATCTATGGATTAGTTGGTTTTGTTTTATTCGTAACCATCTCACTCACACTATATTCTCTTGTTGGAAAATGATACTTATGGGCAGATGGGCATGATCATTGAAATCATCATAGCACTACCACTATTGAACAAATAGAAATTTATGAAAATACTAGAGGTGCTGAAATATGAGAAGTAGATGAAGTTCATTTTAGGTGAGACTGACATGACCATGACCATTAAAACTATACTAAAAAACACCTCTCTCGAGGTGTTTTTTATCTTCTTCTTTTATTTCTCTTGAGCTCCATAGCCTCTCTCCTATACATCTTTTTTCTTTCATTTTTCTCACGATTCAGCTCTCTTCTTTCTTGTTTATTAAGCACTCTTGTGATTTCTATATGATATGGATGATTCTCCATTCTCTTTATCTTTTTCCCTATCAGCTTTTCGATATCGAGAAGAAATTCAAACTCTTCCCTATCGCAAAATGAGAGTGCAACTCAGTCGTTTCCAGCTCTACCCGTACGACCGATACGGTGCACATAAGTCTCTGGCTCGTTTGGAGTATCGTAGTTGATGACAAACATCAGCTCATCTATATCTATCCCACGAGCTGCGATATCGGTAGCTATGAGCACTCTCGTCTTTCATGATTTAAAGTTTCTCAGTGCTCTTTGCCTGTTGTTTTGCGTTTTATTTCCATGAATAGCTTCTGCTCTGATATCTACTTTTCATAGCTGTCTTACTACCCTATCTGCACCATGCTTGGTACGGGTAAAAACCAAGACTTGATCCATCTTTTTATTGTTCAGTATAGTAGTGAGTAGTGATATCTTATCCATCTTATTTACAAAAAATACTCACTGAGTCACGGTATCAGCTGTAGAAGATACTGGTGTCACTTCGACCTTGATAGGGTCAGTCAGTATATCATCTGCGAGATGGGAAATATCCTTAGGCATCGTAGCTGAGAAAAAGAGTGTCTGCCTCTGTTTTGGAATGAGCTCCATGATTTTTCTCATATCGTGTATAAATCACATATCCAGCATACGATCAGCTTCATCGAGGGTAAATATCTCCACTTGTGAGAGATCTATATATCATTGCCCCACGAGGTCGAGGAGTCTCCCTGGAGTGGATACGAGTATATCTACTCATCTTTGTAGCTGTTTCACTTGAGGAACTTGTGACACTCAACCAAATATAACTGTATGCCTGAGTCCAAGACCCTTTCCGTAGTCGTTGAGACTTTCTTCTATCTGTATTGCAAGTTCTCTCGTCGGAGTGAGTATGAGGCATTTGATAGCTTTACTAGTATTTTCGAGCTTTTTTCTCTGTGAGAGCAGTTGGAGAGTAGGTATCGCAAATGCTGCTGTCTTACCGGTTCCTGTTTGAGCTGCTCAGAGTACATCGCGTCAGGCAAGTATATGAGGAATTGATTGTTCTTGGATAGGAGTTGGGCTGGTATATCCTTGTTTTTTTATAGCTGTAAGTATCTCTGGGATCAGTTCTAAGTCGGTAAAAAGCATTGAAAAATAATTTAAGTAAAGATGTATATATAATCAGTATATCTAGAAATACTCAGAAAGCATCTGAAAATAAATTAATTTTGATAAATCTATAACACAAATAAAATAAATACATGAAAGAATTATTAACTCAAATCCAAAAATGTACTTTTTGCAAAAACCTCCCTCTTGGACCTCGTCCTATAGTATCATTTACAAAAAAGTCTAAAGTCTTAGTCATATGACAAGCTCCTGGAACCAAAGTACATAAAACTGGTATACCATGGGATGACCCTAGTGGAAAGAGGCTGAGAGAGTGGCTCTGAATAAGTAGCGAGACTTTTTATAACCCGAATAAAATCGCGCTTATGCCAATGGGTTTTTGCTATCCATGAAAATGAAAAACTGGAGATCTGCCACCAAGAAAAGAATGTGCTCCTCTCTGGCATAAAAAAGTGTTGGATACTCTACCCAATATAGAGATGATAATACTTATATGACAGTATGCTCAAAAGTATTATCTACAAGATAAACTAGAAAGAAATCTTACCGAGACAGTGAAATCATTCGAAGCATATCTCCCTGAATACTTTGTACTTCCTCATCCATCTCCAAGAAATAATATATGGATGAAAAGAAATGATTGGTTTGAAAAAGATGTAATTCCAGAACTACAAAAGCATATCAAAAAAGCTCTTTTATAAATTGTACTTTAGAGTACATATCAACCACTTTGAAACATAATTTTAATGTTGGGAATTAATATATAACATGATAGACATAATTGTGAAAGTTCATATACTTTTTATGTGTAAATAAATAATAATAACCAATTGTATGAAAAATGTAGCACTCATAACATGAGCAAGTAGCTGACTCTGAAAAGAATTTGCCATCATCCACGCAAATAACTGAAATGATCTCGTTATAGTAGCAAGAAGAAAGGCCAAACTAAACGCGCTAAAAAAAGACTTAGAGAAAAAATACTCAGTACAAGTAAAAGTAATAGAAAAAGACCTGACTCAACCTAAATCAAGACAAGAAATCTACGATGAACTAAAAAAAGAAAAGATAGAAATAGAATATCTCATAAACAATGCTGGATTTGGTTGAATATGAAAATTTCATGAAAGAAAATGGAATGATGACAAATCTATGATTGAACTCAATATCGTTGCTCTCACAGAGCTTACTCGCTTATTTTTACCTGATTTTGTAAAGAGAAACTCATGAAGAGTTCTCAACATATCATCAACTGCCAGCTTTCTCCCTGGGCCGATGCAAGCCGTATACTACGCTAGTAAAGCTTATGTAACTTCGTTTAATAATGCCATACATGAAGAGCTTCATGATACTGACGTCACTATCACAGCGCTGCTACCAGGAGCTACAGATACTGAGTTTGGAAAAGTATCAGGTATGGATAAAACATCTCTATTTTCTCATACTGCGAGCTCAGAGGAGGTAGCAAGAGATTGATACGATGCTATGATGAAGTGAAAAATCTGTATCGTATCATGACTGAACCTTCCTCAGAAGATACTCATGAGAATAATCCCATTTATACCAAAAAAGATACTCTTAAAACAAATCAGAAAAGCTCAAGAAGTAAGCTAGATTATAATAGTTTTTTCTTTTTCATAAAATCATAGAGCTTTTCTACGATGATATCGTATCCTGCAGGATTTGGATGAACTTTATCTCTGAGATTGAGTTCGTCTTTGGTTGCGACTCCTGAGAGAAAAAATTTATAGAACTCTATATCATCTCTCTCTTTTACTACTTCTTTATATACATTTTTAAAATCGCTTCTGTATCAGAGTCATAGAGTTGGAAATATATCCATTCATCAAAGCACTACTTGTACTCACTCATCTTGATACATATCAACTATGGCTAAGATATTTTCTTTCATATCTGCCACTGGAAGTCATTTGAGTCCATCGTTTCATCAGACTACAAGTATCAAGATATCTGGTTTTTGATCTATATATTTTGATGCTCGAGCCAATACGTCAGCTGATGTATCTCAACTTATTCATGCGTTTATTATGGTATGATTGTATCCATTTTCTTTGAGTTTTGCTTCGAGTTTTGATGGATAATTTTCAGATTCATCGACTCAAAATCAGGCCGTGAGACTATCTCAGAGAGCTAAAATCGTCTTAGGTTCTATAGATGTATTCTCATCAGAAGAGAGATTTTTACCTGAGATACATGAAGTAATCATGCAAAGACATAAAAGTCATAATATAATCTTTTTCATAAAAATGGATTTGAATAATACCCTTAAATTGATTTAGAAATCATTATGAGTATATTTCATTTACAAAACTATCAAGTAATAAATAGAAAATGAAAGTACTCATCATAGAAGATAACGATATCCTCAGGAAAAATATAGCAAAATACCTAGAGGTAAAATGACATGAGCCAGATGGTCATGAAACTTTTGAATGATCTACATATAAAATCATGACTGGATCGTATGATATAGTGATACTTGATTTATGATTATGAAGTCGTGATGGAGATGGTCTGGATATATGTAAAGAAGTGAGAGCAAAGTGAAACAATATCCCGATACTCATACTCACAGCCAGAAATCTGATGCCACAAAAGATAGAATGACTTGAATCAGGTGCTGATGACTATATGACAAAACCATTTGATTATGGCGAACTCCTTGCTAGACTTAAAGTTATGGTGAGACGTGATCATAGTCTCAAATGAGACGAGCTTAATATATGAGATATATGTATAAAACTCGATGAAGTAGAAGTCACACAGTGATGAAAAGAAGTTTCTCTTTCAAAACTTGAGTTTAACCTATTAGTATTTTTTGCTCAAAACCTATGAAGAGCCCTCTCAAAAGAAGAAATACAAGAAAAAGTATGGTGAGAAATAGACATGTTTAAAGAAAGTAGGGCTGTAGATATATACGTATGATACCTCAGAAAAAAACTAGGCAAGGATCTTGTAAAAACTATTAGATGAGTTTGATACATAATGGAAGGATAAATGGAAAATTTAGCATTACTCACAACTAATCAAAAAAAAGTAGCCAAATTACTTGCGCTACTTATGTTTTTGTTTGTATATTTTCTGATACTTATGTTTGAACTTACATCAGCATATTTTTATGGAAAAATAGAAGATAATGACATGATAACTAAATGAGAGAGAGTTCAGGCAATTATAAAATCTTATGATTTAAAAGAAGAACTCTGATGAGAAAACCCAAATAAAATCCTAGACGATATACTCACTCATACTCACATACAAAGTAGTTCATGAGTTATAGTAAACAAGCTAGATATACAAGAAATAGAAAAATATTCTCTTCCTCTTTGAGAAATTCAAAAAATTGGTGACTGGAAAGTCTACAAACAAGATACAATAGTTGATTCAAAAACGATAGAATTTATAATAGCAGAAAGATATAAATCTATCAAAAATCTTGTTTGACTCACTATAGTATTTATGACCATATTTGGTCCTATCTTTTATGGTGTATTAGTATATATTTCAAATATGATAATAGGAGAGTTTTATAAACCTCTGAGGAAAACTATTATGAATCTTGAATCATTTGCTGGAAATATAAATCATGAGTTTAAAACCTCTCTCTCTGAGATTATCTCTTCTCTCGACTTGGCTAAAATCACATGAGAATATCAAGAAGCGAATACCTATGCTGTGGAGTCAGCTAAGAGACTCAACTCTACGCTAGATACACTCTGAATCATGATTCACTTTGTAGATAGTTCGTATCGTAAAGAAAAAGTAAATCTGATTGAAGTCCTTGATAGCGCTCTGGATGATTATTCTAGTCTGATTAAAAATAAAGATATACAAATAGATAAAAAATATAATCCAAAAACAAAAAAAATCATATATATAGACAAGGCTCCTTTGATACTCAGTTTTCAAAATATACTAAAAAATGCTATTAAGTATTCTCAGACAGGATGAAAGATAGAAATATTTATCGAAAAGAATGAGTTTAGAATTAAGGATTATGGAGTATGAATCAATAAAGAAAATCTTGAAAAGATATTTGATAGATACTTTAGAGAATCCTATAATAATACTGGAAGTGGAATAGGTCTATCTATAATAAAAAGAATTACAGAAATATACAGCTGGGATATAGATATACAAAGTGAAAAAGATGTATATACGGAAGTAACGGTAAAATTTTAAATCTTCATACATTTCTCATACACTGAAGTCTTAGTATGCTCATACATAAAACAAGGCACCACCTTTTTTATTTTTACATACTTAACTTATTTATATTATGAGAAAAAGTTTACACATGCTACTTATAGGTAGTTTACTACTTACTAATACAGCACTTGCTGATCATCATGAAGATATGATTGAAACTAAGGTAAATCCTCAAGAGATTGATGGAACAGTTATGGTTGGATGAGGTTCAATCGACGTAAAAGACGATATAGTTACAAATGTTATGAAATCTGACGATTTTACTACTCTTGTAGCTGCTGTAGTAGCTGCTGATTTGGGAGAAACACTCATGAGTACAGGTCCATTTACTGTTTTTGCTCCTGTCAATGATGCTTTTGCTAAACTTCCAGAAGGGACGATTGAAAAGCTGCTTATGCCAAAAAACAAAGATATGTTAGCAGATATACTTACGTATCACGTAGTTGCAGGTTCATATAGTTCAAATGATCTAAAAAATGGTTTAGAACTCACAACTGTTCAATGAGATAGAATCAAATTTACTTACTACAAGGAAAATTGGTATGTAAATAATGCACGTATAGAAATGACAGATATGTATTCAAGTAATGGAGTAATACACACCATAGACACAGTGATTATGCCAGGACTTAATACAGAAGAAGTAAAAAAAGAAATAATGACACTGAGAAATAACTTAAATGCTGAGCTTGAAAGCAGAGTTAATAGAGTGGTTAATAGGTATGCTGAAATCACAAAAAATCTCAGTGAAGAAAGAAAAATGAGATTAAATGATAGATTCTTCTTCCTTATAGATATGAATATTAAAAACTTTGAGGAAAACATAAATCCTCAAGATGACATAGTAAATATGCTTAAACTTCTTAAACTAGAAATCATGAACATGGATGCTATGGCTTCTATGGAAATGAATATAGTCGAAACAGCAATGTCATCATCAGATTTTAGTACTCTTGTTGCTGCAGTAGTAGCCGCAGATCTCGGAGATACTCTTGCTCAGGCTGGACCATATACAGTTTTTGCTCCTCTCAATACAGCTTTTGACAAACTTCCAGATGGAACAGTTGACAAGCTCCTTATGCCTGAGAACAGAGATATGCTTAAAAATATACTTACCTACCATGTAGTAACTGGAAAATATGTATCATCAGATATATCTGACGGGACAAAACTTGTTACAGTTAATGGTGAAGAACTAGAGTTTACTATTAAAAATGGTGTCATCATGGCTAACGATTCGGTAATAACTATGGCAGATGTAGAAACATCAAATGGTGTAATACACGCTATAGATACAGTACTCATGCCATCTGAATAATCATTACATATTCACGTATAAAAAAAGAAAGGATATATCCTTTCTTTTTTTATACATACAGTTTTCATACAGTCTATAGTTATTATAGAGTTATATTATATTATTTAACTGTAATAATTATGAAAAAAAGTATACTACTTATATCAACCATTATTTCTACTGTTCTTTTATTCTCTTTATCGATTACCAACTGAAGTATCGTATATCAAGAGGATAAAGAAATAGAATCATATATAGAAAGAATTGATGATAGCTCTTTTATAAACTTTGAGCTTCTTACATATATAAATCGTTAGTAACATGCCTAAAAGTGGATCTCACAATTTAGCAATACCCCTATGGATTATTATTGCCTGTATATGATTCCTAATCATATACATAGGAAAAAATATACTCAGTCTTTTATTTCTTACATGAATACTTCTCATATTATTTTCGGGAATATATAGATTTTTTTATAAATACACTAAAATAAATATTCTGTCCCTTCTTATAACATGAGGGATTTTTGTGTTATTTTTTATGTCTATCGCATGAATCGTCAGCATAGAAATGGAGGCATTTTCAGAAGATATATGAAAAATACAAACAGGATTTAGTCAGTTTACATCTAACCTCCCTGCTTTTCTATGACCGATAGAAAATATATGATTCGAACAAGTATTTGAAAAAGTAGATTTTACTACTATTTGAAAAACTATTTTTTGAATATTATCATGATTTTTTGGATGACTTTTCACAGTATGAATACTACTTATATTTATAGCTTCTGAAAAAACACTGTTTATAAAAAAGATAAATAAAGTACTTAATTTATCATCAAGAAAAAAATTTAGAAGTATCTACAAAGAGATATATGAAGATCTCAACGTCTTTATACTCTCAAAGTTTTCTATAGCGCTCTTTAATGCATTTATGAGCTTTATAGTTATGACTCTATTTGGGTTAGAGTATGCACTATTATTTGCTCTTTTTGTATTCTTTTTGGATTTTATTCCTGCCGTATGATGAGTTATTGCTATTTGACTTCCATTTCTCTATTCATTTGTTCAGTTCGATGCAGCTAGCTTATCATTCTTTTTAGCTATAAGTATGCTGATTCCTCAGATGATTTCGGGAAATTTCTTGGAACCAAGAATTATGTGAGACAGACTCAACATCAGTTCAACGGTAATAATCTTATCACTTATCTTCTGGTCAAGTATGTGGTGAAGTATTTGAGCATTTCTAGCAGTGCCTATCATGGCTGTTGCAAATATCATCTTATGAAAATTTAAATATACTGAATGGGTAGCAATAATGCTTTCTAAGAACTGAAAACTCTAATCATACAGTTTTCATACACACAAGGGTTAATATAAATATGTAATTTATTTTTTAACCCTTTTATTATGGAAATACTATCAAGTCCTTTTGCATGAGTACTTTGAATTGTACATATAGTTTTGTTTATATGGGCACTTCTACAAATCCTTTGATCAAGCATGGATGGACTCAGCAAAATACTCTGGTGAGCTATCGTTTTACTCTTCCCTGTAATAGGATTAGTTCTATACATACTCATCGGAAGAAAAGCCTAAATTTTATTTTTTAATCTAACCAATTATGAACGGAGATATATTTATGTGAAAACTAAAGCAAAAAGTATGAGATATTAAAGCTGAATTTTCAGAATTTACTGAATCAGACATTAGTGAAATATCTAACAAAGAACAACTTATAGGTAAGTTGCAGGAAAAATACTGATACGCAAAAGAAGAAGCTTTGAAAAAAGCTGACGAATTTGCAAAAAAATATATGTAAAAAATTTTTAACTCAATAATAAGAACAATGTTTGTAACTTTTATAACATCTATTACTATAATACTCATTTGATGAGCGTCATTTATAGCCAGTTTTTCTCTCCCTTGAGAAGTATTTTATCCTATTAAAATACACTGAAATGAGAAGCTTGTAAGCGCTATAGCTATTTCATCTGAAAGTGAAGCTCAGCTACAGTTAGACCTGATAAAAGAGCGTATAGATGAAAGAAATAAACTCATAGCAACTTGAAATTTGTCAGAGCCACTCAATAAACAAATAGTAAATCAGATAGATTATCATACTGATATATTGCAGTTTCATCTGTGAAAGATATCAAAAAATGATTTGGCTCAACAAATCGAGTCAGAGTTAGATCAGCTGATTCAATCTGTTGAAAGACAAACAAGTTTTATAAATTTTATTGAGAGGTAAAAAGAGCATACAAAATGCTCTTTTTATTTATATTACATATTTTCCATCTTGGAAAATCATTTTTCCATCTACTGAAATCGTATCTACATCTGGAAATATATCTATATGATATCTTTGAGTGATTTTCTTATCAAACTTTTTTCTATAGATATTGTGCTTCTTTCATAACGAGAGATGAAACCCAGTTACGCGCTCATAAGCTCATATATTACTGAGTCTTTTTTCTTTTGAGATTCCAGTATTCATACCAAAACCAAGCTCTCTAATATGTACTTCTCCATCCTCTGATTCTGCTATCTGATCAAGCAGAGCTCTAAAAACCTGAGGGCACTTTGGATCATTACACGTCAGTAAACTATTTTTTACGTCTACCCTAAAAGGTTCATCAGAAAACTGAACTTGAAATCTCTCATCAGGATAAGCAAATACTGTAAAGCTCCCATTTACCCTAGAGAAATCCTTGGCTTCAGTAAAATTTTCTCCGATTGGAAAAGTACCTCCTCTCTTTTTATTTCTATAGTCTCAAGTATTTCTCTTCATCTCTTCAAAACCTCACTCAACTGTAAGGATATCTCCAGAAACTGTTTTCATCTCTAGCTTATCTCAGGTAGAAAAAACTTTATGCATCTTGTCAGATAACTCTTCGTAATAGTCTGAGTTATACACGATAGAATCTATATAGTTTTCAGTATGCTCAGTTGGTAGGTACCCAAGATGATTATGCTCTAGACAGCCTACTCATTGATTATTGAGGTTGAGTCTGATACGAAAATCATCAAGTCTAAAGTTGGTTGATTGTACGAGTATCACGGTTGCTCCCTCTTCGAGACTCATAAGCTTTTCTTTGAGCTCATCCTTTGGAAGTGAGTCAAAGTTTATCATCTCAGCGTTTTCGATATTCTTGAGCGTATTTTCGTATCCTTCTGCAAGGAGTTTTGAGAGCTCACTATGAGTATCATAGACACAGATAACTGGTTTTCAGATGAAATCAGGATCTAGGATCTGCATGTTTTTGAGCAGTATATCAGCTGTTGCCCCGTAGAGTTTTTCTTTCATAGAAATAGTTAAAAAATTAGAACTGGATTATATAGATGTTTGAGAGAGTTACAAGTAGTTTTTAAGGTATCAAAAAAATCCTCTTATGAGGACCTTTTATATCTAAAAATAATTATAGTACTGATTCTGCCTCTTGTGCTTCCAATATTTTTGATTTAACTAATTCTACTACTTCTTCTGGTTTCAACTCTAAGATACTTATCTCTCAAGCATATTTACCTTGACCAAGTTTTTTATCTTGTTCTCAATAATATTCAATTCAAAAATTATCTTTGATAGTCCAAAATGAGAGCCTCAAGATAATACATTTAATAGCATCCATGTCGAAGTCCATATTTTCCAAAACTTCCATCAAATACCAAAGCTTAGGATTATCTTCCTTAGAAACATAGAGTTTAGGTTTCCACTCGTCTTCTTTAAAATCTACATCTCTATATAAAGTTCTATAATAATGACCTTCTTTCATCCAACCGAAACGTAAGTATGTATTTTTTTCATCATTAGTAGATTCTTCAGATTGTGCAGTATTTGCTCAAGTATTAGACATATTCTTTTATAAAAAAATAAAGTATTATTAATCTAATATAAGTAATGATATAGATATGTCAATAAATAATAGTGGATTCAATAATTATATATTTTTCTTTAACTTTCTGTAATACTTCAATCAAAATGCTATGAAAAATAATACAATAGCAAGTGTCATAGTGAGTTTCACCCCATAAGTATCACCATACCTCATCGCGAGGATTCATCCTGTTATGAAGTATATATAGCTACTTCTCTGTATACGTTTCCAGTTTTTTCAGAGCTTCTTTTGAGAGATATTGTTGGAAGTGAGCAGAAGTATGATAGCAGTGAGTTCGCTGAGTCTCGCAATCAGTGGATATCACCATTCCCAACTACTTGGACGAAAAAATGCTATGAAACTACTCGGATTTCCTATCCACTTATCTAAAAGTAGAGTGACTATAATCATAGCAGAAAGTATACCAAAAGCTCTTCTCAGCATAGTGAGTTGCCTCAGATATCTTTGCCTCCCAAATATATCAGCAAGTGGTCTGATAATCATGACAAATACTACAGCGTACCAACTAATAATATAAAGCCAAGTATAGAGACTATAGCCGAGAAAATTTACAAGCAGTAGATCTGCCTGAGATAATACTATCCAAATAATTGGCACGAGAATAATACTTCAAAGAGAAATATACTTCCCTATCTTCATGAGCATAAGTGGATTCATGGTTTATATGGTTAATTGGCAATCAAATCATCTCGATTTATATATAGTTCCATCAGAAAGTATAATCATAGCCTCGAGTCACGAAACTTTTTTTATCACCTCTTTACTGATTTCAAGTGGGCTCACAAAAAGCGCGGTTGAAAACACATCAGCAAATACTCAGAGTCTGTGAGTCACGTAGACTGAAAGTATATTATTTTCTGATGATTTTTGCTTTGGATTGATGAGGTGATGTCATGCTCAAATCCTTCTCTTGTTTCCAGCTGATGAGGCTATAGCACCATCTACTATCTCTATAGTTCATATAGTTTTCTTCGTATCCATAGGATCTTCGAGATGGATTGTTTTTTTTCATGATACTCTCATATCTCAACCAAAGTTTACTATAAAATTATCTGTATATTTACTCAGTTTATTATACACGAGATCTACAGCATATCATTTTCCACATGAACCAAACTCTATATTTACATTATTTTTAAGTGTGAGATTATCTCAGTCTAGTATTATGTTTTTATATCCTAGTGATTCTTGGAGTTCATACTCTGATATACCATATCAAGCATTTTCTAAAAGTGGAAGTATAGTGATATCAAAATACCCATCGGTAAGCTCTGATACTTTGAGACAAAGTGATATGAGAGATTGTATTTCTTTCGGCAATTTTGCAGATTTATCCTTATTGATTTCAGACAGGATATTTTCAGAAATAAAACGAGAATAGTTTTGTTCAAAATCATCAAGCAAAGAAAAAGATTCAGCCATAACTGAATCTAAATTTTCTTCTCAAAAGACAGTTATTTCTAACCTTGATCAGAAACATTCTTTTGTGTATTTCATATTTGATTAGAGTGCTTTTTTAAGAGCTTTTTGAAAAGCAGGACTTGCAAGTGAGCTTCCAGATACATAAAACTCTGAAGCTTCTTCTAGACTCTTCCCTACTACATCTTGAACAGCTCAGTTAAATGAAACCATTCCTTGATAGTTTGGTGAAGTTACCTCTATAGATTGTATGATGTTATCATCATTTACCTCCAAAGCTATATTCATAACAGCTTCCATAGCAGGATTTGTGTACGTAGTAGAAAGCTCTATCATTTCCCCTGATGATACTTCATCAGACTCTGAATCAGAAGCTGGCTCAGCAGGCTCAGCTTCTGATTCATTATTTTCAATTGTTTCTAGTTCAGCATCTATCTCGTTTGAAACTTCACTTGGTGCATCCTCGTCACTGTTCTCAAGAGGAGCATCAGCACCTCCATCTTCTTCTGGTGCATCCTGATTGTCAGAGCTATCAGATTCTGCTGGAGCATCAGGTTCAGCATCTGGTTCTGAGTCAGAAACTTCTTCCGTTTCAGTTGGTACATCTTGTTCTACATTTGCGGTTGGAGCATCTGTAGTTTCATTTATAACTTGAGTCGCAGTATTTGCCCCACATGAAGCGAGAAATACTAAAAGAAAAAGTGTGTAAAATATTTTCATAAGAAATTAGGTTAGGAGTAAATATTATAAAAGTATGAATGTTAAGTAAGATATAAGTAAGAATTACACAGCTGGAAGTGCTTCACAAACTATTCCATCATTGTCACCATCGAGACCATAGATATCGAGTTTTCTCAGATCGATAGAAGGATTCTTCGATTGTATTTCATCAGCACATACATCGTATTGATCCTGAGCTTGTTCCTGAGTATCAAAATCAGCACAGTTGAGATCAAAGTCATCTCTGTTACATGTTCCAGTTACGACACTATATGAGTTCCCTTCTGAGTCAGTTACATTTTCTACTCTTGATTCTGTCAGACTTTTTGTTTCCATAAGTGTCCCCAGATCTATATCATAATCGATAACTTGTAGCCCGAGAGCACCAAGAAGAAGTATAATAAGTCCGATAAACATCCATCTCACTTTTTCAAAAAAGAATGCACATACAGCCAAAATAATGATAAAAATCACTAAAAATCCGATTCTATGCTTTTTGCTATTTCTCATATTTGCTAAGCTTTGTTTAAATCACATAGTAAAAAAGTTATATATTAATACGAATATGGTATTAAATATTGCTTTTTAGTCAAAAAAACTTAGTTTTTCTATACGAATTATTTTTGAAAAAATCGCTATGAATTTTCTTTTTCATATTCTCCTATTTGTATTATGAACTCTACTATGAAGTTTTGCTTCAGTAGTTATATACAGAATTAAATCATGAGAAAAAGGTATCTTTATGGGAAGAAGTCACTGTAGTAATTGTAACAAGAAGCTCACTACTATAGATTTGATACCTCTTGTCTGATATATACTTGCTCAGTGAAAATGTAACAAATGTAATAAGAAAGTTCCCATTATATACCCTATTCTAGAAGTATCGATGTGACTTTTATTTGCAGCTATATGATACTTTCTCATAGATTTTTGACTCATTATCGAGTGAAATAGTATCGAAATAGTAAAGCTGCTATTTTGGCTCTTTATCTGATTTGTAACTATAGTCTATACTTTTTATGATATTTTATTCTTGGAAATACCAGAAATTGTGCTGGCTATATGAGTAACTGGAGTGTTATCAGTACTGGTGCTTCAAACGATATTTCCATGACTTTACATAGTAGAGATGCTTCCTGTAGGATGAGATCTAAACACAACTGGGATCTTTGCTATCCTATGGTCAATCATAACGGTTATAATACTCTACATAATCATGCTCAAAGAGCTCAGTGTACTAAAGGATATTATACTATTGACTATATCCATTGGGTGACTTTTTGTGCTCAAGTATATAGGTGGATGAGAACTTAGTGGTCTAGCGATAACAAATGGACTCATATGAATGCTTGGAATATTTTTATTTTTCTTCTGACAAATAGTCATATCTAAATGAGCATGGATGGGTTGAGGAGATCTCAGAATCGCTATATTCATCTGATTACTACTCGGGATTAGTCTTTCATTCCCTGCGATGATGCTGACCTATATGATTGGAAGCATTATCTGAATAGGTTTTATACTCTACTCTAGACTCTGAAAATGAGAAACAAATATGGCCACACAAATCCCCTTTTGACCATTTCTCGCAGCAGGATTTTTTACCTGTATATTTTTTGAAGAAACTATCCTGAGATTTATGAGTTTTTACTTATAAAGATGAGATATTAAAAGTAAACAGACTTTTATTTACAAAACCCTGAGATTCAGATAAAATAGTATATAGTTAGATAACATATAAAAACAAAAACAAATGACTAAAAAGAAAATTGCAGCTATCAGAGACTTTATCGTCACAGCAGAAAAATCAATCAAAAATGCTAAAAAGCTTCTCGGAGAAGTACTCGAAGATGAAAACATGGATCTCACCTCAGAGGTAAATCTCGACACAGAATGACTCACTAAATATAATAGTGGAGATAATAAAATCGTGGAATGAGTATTTACATGAGAAGAAATGCTCTGAAGTGATAAAAATACGTATCCAGTGCCAGTAAACTACGCATCGAAATCAAAACTGGTTCAATGAGACAAACTCAAACTCACAATAGAAGCAAATGGAAGAATGCTCTACAAGCAAATAGCTCCAATTGAAAGAGAAACAAAACTCGGACTTCTCACGAGTGATAATGGGAAATATCAAGTTATAGCAGATGGAATAACGTATAATGTCCTAACAGCAGCTGTAACCCACTTCAAGGCTGAAATCTGAGATAGTATCACTATCGTCCTGCCAAAATGAAAGGAAGCCAACTTTGCAGCGATAGAAACAGTAATTCCAAAAGAAGGTTAAAATATAAGTGCACTAAAAAGGATTGAAAGTTTTCAATCCTTTTTTTAATTTTTAAATATATCTTTGAAAACCTTGATAGCCAACTCTTGATCTATAAAAAATGGAGACGTAGCCACAGTGATAAAGTCAGCTCTCTCAGCCATATCAAGTATCACTTTTTTCTTGAGATCATAATCTATAAAATCGAGCTCAGGTTCAAAGAAATCGAGATCGAGATTGAGTATGATATTGCCTTTGTATTTATCGCATGAACCTGCCTCATAGTCGAGTAGATTTTTTTCATTTCGTATTTGGATGACATCTCATAAAAGTCATTCTTTTTGCGCTGGTATGATATAATTCCCTACGTTTACCTTACTAAAGTTGGTATACTCAAATACTTTCTCCATATCCAGAGAATCAGGCTTCATCAGATAATTTTCTGGATCACGCATATCTGCGTGCTCATCCACATGAAAGAACGTAGCAGAGTCAGCTATGTATCACTGATGACGAGCCAAATAAAAAAAGTAGTAAGCATGATTATGATTATCAAAGAGATAGAGTGGTTTTCCCCTCCAAGTCATCTCATAGAAGTTTCTGAGCCCTGTACAACTCTGCAGGATATCATCAAAATCATAGTCTTCAAAAACGACTTCATCTCAAAACTCTATCTCATCAAAACTTGAGATAGTTTTTAGGCTTGGCACAAAGAGTTTTTTATTGGTTCTCTGATTATATGAAAGTGCATTATTCCCTATGCAGTTTGTTATATAGAAACTATTTTGATACATCTATGTTTATTTATATACTGAAGTAGTCGTAATTATAACAAGAACTCTAGTGAAAAAAAGAGAAAGAATCGAAATCATCAAAAAAGAACTCTTTTCTATCTATGGTGACAGAGAGATAGAACTCGATCATGAGAATAATTTTCAGCTCCTGATAGCTATCATTATGTCAGCTCAGGCTACCGACAAGTGAGTCAACAAGGTAAATCAAACATTTTTCCAACACCTAAAAACTCCACAAGATGGTATAGAGATGTGAGAAGAAGCGATCAGAGAGCATATCAAGCGTATCTGACTCTTCAGGTGAAAATCAAAAAACATACACCAAACCTGTCTAGACATAGTAAATATATATAGTTGAGAAATACCAAATACTATAAAAGAACTCACCAAACTACCAGGAGTTGGCATCAAAACAGCAAAAGTATATCTCTGAGTAACTACAAATGCTCCCTATCTCGCAGTTGATACTCATGTACACAGGACGCTTAATAGGCTCTGAATAGTGAAAACCAAGCTTCCTCTTCAAACAGATAAGGCAGCTGAAAAAATATTTACTGACGACGATACAGCCAAGCTTCATCACTCGCTAGTACTCTTTGGGAGGTATCACTGCATAGCGAGAAAACCTAAGTGCAAGACCTGTCCACTCCTGCATGTATGCCCATACAAAAAAAAGAATCTCGATTAGAGATTCTTTTTTAAAATTTTTAGTTCATAGCATCATGATTTTCTAAATCATCTAGCAAATCAAGAAGCTTTCTATGAATTTCCTGTCTTTCTGCATAACTAGGATGCTTTATAATTAATTCTGCTAATCTACCACTATCACTGCGAACTTTAGATGCAAATAAAGCTCTTGGGCTATCATGACCAGCTGGTACTCATCAAAACATATGTATAAGTAATAAAAAAAATAACAATAATATTATAAAATAATTTTATTGTTATTCAAGTTTTTTGTTTGATTATGCTGCTAAGCCCAAATCACCAGATTCTGCTTGGTCTATTATAGCTGCTCAGACTCTTACATTATATTCACCATTTGTTCTTTTTACTTCATCACTTAGATAATTGAGTTCATCGAGTAGAAAATTATCATTTGCTGGAGAGTACGTCTTCATAGCTTTTTTAAATTTTTTCCTAAAGTCTTCAAAAGCATCATAAAATTCAGGATGAATCTCTTCTCTGATACCTTTCATCGTTTTATTTATCTGCTTTTTTCTTTCTACTGCAGATATATCAAATTTACGCTGTAATCATGGACTTACTGACATTTTGTTTTTATTTTTGCGAGTGTATTACCCGAGGATAAAGTTTCGAAGTTTTGTGATTTCTGCTTGAGTACTATGCTGAACTCTACTCTTTTCAGCTTCCTTGATTTTTTGCTCTATATTTTGGAGCGTATTATCAAACAGGATTTGCTGCTCTGCAAACATTTCTTTTTTTAATACTCAGATATGTGCGACTAAATCTTCGAAGTTTTCGACCATCTGGATTTTCTTTTGAGGACTCAAAAAACTATAGATTTGCTGTATCTCATATCTATCTTTTTTTCCGAGTTTGTATTTATCGAATAATTTCTCTAACACCAATGTCATAGAGTATTTAGTTTAAAATCCAAGTTTCTAGAAAAAAGTATAGTTTGAATTATTAAAAATCAAAATTTATATCACTCACTTCACTAGTATTAATTCTAGCATAATTTTTTATACATTCCTAAAATATTTTATTGACGATTTCTATCAGTATTTTCTAAACCGAGTGAGCTGCCTCTTGGCATATCTCCTGCTATTTTGTTGAACCTCAGAGATTGCTTGTTCTAGGGATATATCACCATCCAGATACGATAAAACTTCTTCGTATCAAATAGACTTCATACCGAAACTATTTTTATCATATCACATACCGAGTAATACTTTTACTTCATCTATGAGTCATCACCTCACTATCTGCTCTTCCCTGTTATTTATTCTCTCATACAAAGCCTCTCTATCTCACGCATAAGGAGTCAGAAAAAGTACATCGTATACAGACTCTCTGTTTCCTTTAAATTCTCACTTACTCTTCCCTGTGAGCTTTTTTACCTCTATAGCTCTCATCACATAGCGAGAGTTATTTGGATGTATCTCAGGAGCGTATTCTGGATCTATATCCTGAAGTATTTTATAAAGAGCTTCTGATCATTTTTCTGCCAATATACTTTCAAGCTCAACTCTGAGCTCATCATCTTTATTTGAAGATTCTTCAAGCGCAAAATCGTAAATCAAACTATCTATATAGAGAGCCGTTCATCATACGAGCATAGGGATTTTATTTTCTGCGTGAAGCCTATTTATAACTGTTATGGCTTCTCTTTTGAAGTCTCACACACTATACTCCTGATCTGGGGTCACTATATCTAGCATATGGTGTGGTACTCACTGCATCTCGTCCTGAGTTATCTTACCAGTACCGATATCCATATACTTAAAAATCTGCCTACTATCTGTCGATATAATCTCTGTATCAAGCATCTTGGCTATATCTATACTCATAGCAGTTTTTCCACTTCCTGTAGGACCATAAATCACTATGATTTTTGGTTTATCTGATGGGACATCGAGAAATGTTTGTACTTGATCTATATAATTCATACGCTATTTATACATAAATTTATTATATTATATGTATTAACTATTGAATTAGAAAACAAATATAGTACTATTTTTACAATATTAATTAATATCTATAATATGATACTAAAAATAATAATATTTCTCGTGCTTAATTTCTGAGCACTCGCTATAGGAAGCATTTGGACGAGTGGATGAGCTACATCTGAGTGGTATACGAGTCTCAATCAAGCTCCATGGACTCCACCAGGATGGTTTTTTGGTCTCGCTTGGTTTACTATTATGTTTTGTTTTTCTTTCTATATGGCATTTGCCTGGGAAAAAATAAAAAACCATAAAAAGCTCGCTATATTATTTGGTATTCAGTGGATACTCAACATAGCATGGAATCCTATATTTTTCTGAGCAAGAGAGTTTTTAATCGGACTCATAACTATATCTACTCTGACTCTTCTGATGATATATTTTTTATTCTTTTATTACAAAGATTTGAAATTTATTTCCGTTCTGATTCTCCCCTATGTACTCTGGCTTATAACAGCTAGTTCTCTCAACGCATATATACTATTTATGAACTAATAAAATTCGTCAAAAAAAATTTGACTTATTATCTGTTTTTTATAATATTTGTCTCGCTTTCACAGAAAAGCAGACATGCCACTTTAGCTCAGTTGGTAGAGCACTCGCCTTGTAAGCGAATGGTCATCGGTTCAAGTCCGATAAGTGGCTCCATTATAAAACCTATTAAAAATTACGAAATACGAATAAAGTGTTGTTCGTGATACATCGTAATTTTTTCGTTTTACGGGCAGTTACCAGAGTGGTCAAATGGGGTGGACTGTAAATCCACTGGCTTCGCCTTCGGGGGTTCGAATCCCTCACTGCCCACCAAAAATAAACAGAAAAACCTAAATTTTGCCCAGGTGGTGGAACTGGTAGACACGCTGGTCTTAGAAACCAGTGCTTAACGCGTGCGAGTTCGAGTCTCGCCCTGGGCACCAAATCCAAATTAAGTTTCTCTTGCGATGAGTTTACGAATCGGAAGGAAAGTTACATCCGCAGGATGCAATGAAAAAAACTTAAATCCAAATATTATTATATTTTTGTCTCGTACTTCGGCGAGCAAATTAAAACAAGAGATTATGCAAAAAGACATACACCCAGAGAGTAAAGTGATAAATGTAACATGTTCATGTGGTCAAGAATTTAACGTAGCTTCTACGCTTGGATCTGATACAAGAGTTGAAATATGTTCTAACTGTCATCCATTTTATACTGGTGAACAAAGAATTCTTAAAACTGGTGCAGTTGATAAATTCTACGCTAGACAAAAGAAAATGGAAGAAATGCAAAAAGCGAAAGCTCCAAAAAAAGAAACGAAAAAACCAGCAGCAAAAAAAGCTGCTCCTAAAAAAGAAGAAGCTAAAACTGAAGAAAAGTAATAGTAACTTCATAAAAAAGTCTCAGATTTTATTCTGAGACTTTTTTATTTGACTTCCCTTCTATTTCTATATAATGCTCTTACATTTTCTAATGTTTAAGACCGCAGGCACACATAAGCCCTGCCGAGATACTAGAAAAAGGACACATTTTTTATAGATACAAAATATAATAAAATCCTTTTTTCTTTCTCAAGAAAAAGGATTTTTTCAATATAGTAGTTCGTTTTAATTATATAACCATTACAAAAAATGGCTGTAAGCAAACAAAAAAAACAAGAGATACTCGAAGATATCAAGAAAAACTTACAAGATGCTAAAAGTGTAGCTTTTACATCTAATAACGCTCTTACAGTAGAAGAGATTTCAGATATCAGAGGTGGACTGAGAGAAGTCGGAGCAAAGATGATGCTCGCTAAAAAGACACTTATAAAAATAGCATTTAAAGATGTCTACGATGTAGAACTATCAGATGAAATGCTCGACGGACAAATAGCTATGCTTCTCTCATTTGAAGATGAAGTTGGTGGTCTCGGAAAAACAAATGATTACATCAAAAAACTTGGTGAAGAAAAAATCAAATTCATGGGTTCATTCCTAGATGGAACTCTCTCTGGAGCAGAAGAGACAAAGGCTCTAGCAAAACTTCCATCAAAAGAAGTACTTCTTGGGCAACTGGTATGAGTTATATCAGCACCTACTTCAAAACTTGTTGGTACACTTGATTCACTCGTTGCGAGTTTCGTAAGAGTAGTAGATGCTACCAAATCAAAAGCTGAAGCTGAAGGAAAAGAAACTATCTGAGATCTTCTCAAATAATTTTGAATCCTAGTCTAGAGTTCCCTCTCACCCTGGGAGTTCTGACTAGTAGTCAAATACTAGAAATGGTTATCTATAGAGCTCAAACTGAATGTCATTCTGAACTTGTTTCAGAATCCCATTACTCGTTTCTGAGGTCCTGGAATGAATTCAGGATAAGAGATTCTGGATACCTAAATATATATATTATTTTTTAATTTTTCGATTCATGTCTGAAGAAGTAAAATTAAGTGCTAAAGCTCAAAAAGTTTTAGATACTGTTGCTGAATTATCAGTACTAGAAGTAGCTGATCTTGTAAAAGCTATGGAAGATAAATTTGGTGTTACTGCTGCTGCTCCTGCTGCTGTTATGGCTGCTCCTGCTGCTGGTGGAGATGCTGGTGGTGCTGAAGAAAAATCAGCATTTGACGTATGTCTTACTGCTGCTGGTGGTCAAAAAATCGCAGTTATCAAAGTAGTAAAAGAAATCACTGGTCTTGGTCTAAAAGAGGCTAAAGATATCGTTGATAACGGTGGTGATGTTAAAAAAGGTGCATCAAAAGCTGAAGCTGAAGAAATCAAGGCTAAACTTGAAGAAGCTGGAGCAACTGTTGAACTTAAATAGTTTTCACTATAATAAAAACACGTGACGTATGTCTCGTGTTTTTATATATTCGGGATTGGCCAAGTGGTAAGGCAGAGGACTCTGAATCCTTTATCGGGGGTTCGAATCCCTCATCCCGAACCAATATAACACAAAGATTCGAAATGAGGCACTGATTTTCTATCTACGCGCAGCGTAAGGAGAAAATTGATTGCGAGGAATACGAGCAATCACCGATGGGTCGAGAATTACTAGCTGCGAAGCAGATTGTAATGAAGACCGAATCCCTCATCCCGAACCAATATAACACAAAAAACTTCTCTTAATTAAGAGAAGTTTTTATTTTTTTTCATGGTATTTTATGTACAATAAGATTATCAGTAAAAAACTATATATGAAATATCTATTTATAACTATTCTATTATTCCTCACTAGTTGTTGATTTATAGACTTAGACGCAGATATCAATACCACTCAAACTAACACTATGGAAATTGAAAAAAATAAAAATATATCTGATATAAATGATTCAATAGATATTGATAGAGAAGAAAAAGTGGAATGCTTTATGTTTGATGATTTTTCAGATACTCAGAAAAACAATTGGCTCATCGTAAATGATTGAGTCATGTGAGGAAAATCTATTTGAGACTATGAGATACAAAGTGGTACTTTCAACTTCTCAGGCTTTATAAATACTAATGGTGGTGGTTTTTCATCTGTTAGAGCATGATTGCCATCGTGAATATTAACAGAATACAATACCATAAAAATCAAAGCAAAACCTGACAATAGGAACTACCAAATCACATTTAGAGACAGTAATAGAAGATGAGTATCTCATAGGTCTATACTCTCTTTTAAAAATACATGAGAAATGCAAGAAGTGATTGTTGATATGAAGAGTTTAGAGCCTGTATTTTTCTGAAGAAGAGTAGATGCAGCTGATTTTCAGAAAGAGAATGCAAGAGAAATAGGGTTTATATTAAATGACTGAATAGATGGTAACTTTTCTCTCATAATTGATTCAATAAGCTTCTGTAAATAAAGATAGCTTAAATCCTCTCTCTATAGCTCTCTATAGCAATACTTTCAGCGCATGGAGTACAAGCTTTTTTTACTGTTTTCACTTTGCATGATTGTATCTTGTGAAATCATAGAGCAATATCGAGAATATCATTATTGAGTCTCTCTATGAGATTATAATCCTGGTCAGACACGTGAGAAACTATTTTAGCTTCGAGATCACTATAATCAAAAGTATCAGATATATCATCAGTAACAGCGCTGTTCCCTGCATCAAAATCAAGCTCAAGAGATACTTCAAAAGTTCTTTTGTGCTTTTCTGAATCATATACTCCTAAAATAGTTTCTATTCTCATGTTATTGAGATACATTTTCATAATTATCTGCTTATTTTTAGATATAATAATTCCCCTCCTTTGTTAGGAGGGGTGAGAGAAAGTTTTTATTTCAAGTTGATAAATTGAGTGATATCACCAGGTATTTCACCAGCTGATTTAAACTTTGATACTTCTTCTCCATGTTGAGAAAGTGTGTTTAAGAAGACATCTTTACCATCTGTATAAGGAATAACCACTTTTGCTTCTATATTTTCAAATACCTTTACTGCATCCTTAGTACCAACGATAATAAGTACATCTACATCTCAAAAGAATGAAAGTATTTCCTCTTTGAGTTCAAACTTATCAACCGTCACGATACACACATGCTTCCCTTCTATCAGAAGTTTATAAAAAAGTATATCATTATACTCTTTTACTTCGAGTAAAACTCCAAATTTTTCGTATTCACCTGGATGACTTACGTCAAAATCTTCGAGAAATACTTTATCAGTTTTCGTATCAAACTTTACATGTTTTTTTGTATGATTTTGAAGAATCAGATTATTTTTATCGTAAAATATTTCTAACATAAATATTTATAATTAATTGGTAAATTTTATATAAAAAATGGTTTATTTCTATAGACGATAGATGCAAGATCAAATTTCACATCGAGATCTTTCATTTTTTCTATTGGCATCCATTTGTAGTCAACAAATCTCTCTTTTTTTGCTACTACTGGAGTATCATTTCCATTGTATTTTACAAGGAATAAATACACATCTTTATCAATAACTGGATTATTTTTTAGATGTCATGCAGTAAATGTGTAACTCAGTTTCGTGATAAATTTAATCACCTCTAAATCCTTTTGTTTTAAACCAGCTTCTTCACTGATTTCTCTCACTGCAGCATCTTTTGCTATTTCTCAAGCCTCTATTTTTCATTTTGGAATTACGTATTCTTCTTGCTGCCTTGAATTCAGCCACTTTAAAAGAAGTATTTCAATCTTTTTTCAGTTTTTACGATACACAACTCCCCCTGAACTTTTTTCGTATCTTCTAGCCATAATATGGGTTTTCTTTGCCTTTCGGTTGGGGAAATAAATCTACAATAATATTAAATAAAAAAGCCTATAAATCAAATCTCTTTTCATTTTCGTCAGATATTTGTGCTAGTAAAAAAAATATGCTAGAATTTAAGTACAAAATAAAAACAAAAACAAATATGGAAAATAGCAAACTAACAGATTTTGACGTCCTCGAAAATCTAGAAATTTTCGAAGAAAATACACAGGAGGTATCTTGCGCTTTAGAAGAAAAAGAAAATATAGCCCAAGAACCT
Source organism: uncultured Candidatus Altimarinota bacterium (assembly GCA_937999345.1). Taxonomy (GTDB): domain Bacteria; phylum Patescibacteriota; class Gracilibacteria; order BD1-5; family UBA6164; genus CALLBL01. The sequence goes on from CALLBL010000002.1 coordinate 120,870, forward strand.
CTCGTACTAGAGATATCTGATGAAGAATCTCAAGTATCTAAAAAATGAATACTCCATTACGCAGTATTTATGATGAAGTATTGTTTTACTTGCGGATTTATATTTGCTCTCCTACTTGTTGGAACGAACTTCAATGCATACTTCAATATTGCAAAAGGATACGTATTTAGCTGAGAGCTTCAAAAAAATGAAGCTGGACTTATAAATTCAGTTGAGGCCGGAAATATAGAAGCAAAAAATGAAAAAATAGAAAAAGTGATACTGGAATCTAGAGATGAAAAATACGAACAAAGAGCAAAACAGCTTGAAAAAGAAGAAGAAAAAGTATTTCACTCAATCCAGAAAATAGCTGCAAAAGCGCAAAGAAGTGATATACATCTAGATATAGCTATTGCTCCATATGAAAACAGAATTGTAATCCCAAAAATTGGGAAAAATATTCCCCTACTCGATGTAAAAGACAGACCAGTCGAATGAGTAGTTGAGCTCAATAACATCTTTATGGAAGAGCTTGAAAATGGTGTAGTGAGATATCCTGGAAGCGCAAAACCATGAGAAAAATGAAATGCATTTGTATTTGGTCATTCATCAAACTTTCCATGGCTTGATGGAGACTATAAAGATGTATTTGCTCTCCTACATAAACTCGATGTATGAGATGAGGTTATTGTATTTTACGGACAAAGAAAATACACATATAGAATGAAAGAAAAAGAGGTCATCAGACCTGGAGATGTAGATATACTCAAGAGAGATAAATGAATCTCAGAACTGACGCTCATGACATGTTGGCCAGTTGGTACAACTCTCAATAGAATGATTCTCATCTGAGAACTTGTAGAAGAATAATAAAAACCTATGTTTTGATTTGAATATAAATATAACACAACAGCAGAAATCCTAGAAGCTACGAAAAGAGTTGTTGATTTCTCCCCTGTTGAATATGCTATACTAATAGGATTGTTAGTGTGACTCATAGTATGTATACTCTACGTATTTCCTCTCATAATGACACTAGAAACTCAAAGAAGAAAGGAAAAAGGAAAAAGGAAAAGAAAAAAACTGCTCTCTCAAATATCTATGCAAAAAGAAATAGAGGATGAAATCGCAGCTGAAATAGAAGCAACAAACCAGTAACCCCCTCCGTCCTTCGGACACCTCCCCCTTGATAAGGGGGAGGTTTTTTATTTTTTATACTTATTATAAAACTCTGCAAAGGTCAGATTATTATCCCTGAGATATGTAGCCATATCTACTCAGAGATATCTCCAGTGCCATGGTTCTATCTCATATCCATCTATATTAAGTCATTTTTGATACGTATTATGATATCCGTAGAGATGAGCATTGTCACTGAGCCAGTCATAGTAGCGAGAAAGTGTAGGGTCAGCGAGCCATATAGCCTGAGTAGATGCTGACCAGAAATCAACTCAAAGCCCAGATTGATGCTCACTATATCCAGCCTTTGCGCAAAGATTATCAGGGCATCATCTGGCTTTGATACCAGCTTGATATGCGTAGCTTCTGTACGCGCTTACCACTGTCATCTTTTTTCAAAATTCATCGAAAAATGCTTCTGCCATTTGTTGTAATGCAAGATTGGCATCATCTCTCAGAAGAGAAGCTCATCATTTTGCGTCGTATACATACTGTGAAGAAACGGTTTCTAAATTCTCTGGGATATAAGAAAGTGTTTCAAAATGTACCTGATTGTTTACAAACTTGGTAATAGCATCATCAGTAATCATATCTGAGTTTTTTATCTTTCTATTCTTGAGTACAAAGTCTCTGAGCGCATTTTTCTGATCTTCATTTACAATTATTTTCATATCCTCCAGCTTTTCATCTCAGAGAAAGTCTTTTATTTGAGGTTCAAGTATATCTCAGTATTCGGAAATAATATCATTATGTCCCCACCCATCGAGTTCAACAAAGTACTTCTCATCAGCAATTATATTTTCAAAGACTCTTTTTCACTGATCTATAGATATAATATCGTCCTGATTTCCATGTATCATCAAAACTGGCTCATCGATATAAGATATATTTTCCGTCGAGATAAAGCTATTTGGACGGAAGAAAAACTTTTGAGGAGAAAATCCAAAGTTTTCTTTTCCTATATCATATCGAGAAGCAAACGTAGCTACTAGCACTATTTTATCAAAATCTTTATTTTTTGCCCATTGGAGAGATACTCCAGATCAGATACTAAATCACCATATGATTACATCTTCTTGCTTTACTCATTTTACCTCCTGTATATGATTGAAAAACTCTTCAGATGCAGCAGTTACATTTTCAAAATATGGAGTTCATGTGCTCTTTCCATATCCAGGATAATCATAACTCATCACGTTGTATCCTAAATCTGCGAGATATTGAATTTCACTATAAAAGTACTTCAGCTCTCCACCATTTCCATGAAAATAATAGATAGTTTTTTCAGCCTGATTATCTATAAATAATCCATTAATATTATCTCACATACTAGTAGTAATATTTATTTCTTCAAACTCGAGGTTTACCATCTCTATGCCAGGAGCTGTATACTCTTTTGTATTGACCAACACTCATGGAAAACTCAAAGCAGTCTCTATATACTTAGCTGAAATAACCACTAAAAAATACAAAATAATAAAGAAAGTCAGAATATATATACAGATTTTATATTTCTTCTGAATTCCGTCGAGCTTTATATATTTCATTATGGTATTAAGATAGGGTCTCATAAAAATTTTGGTTTAGCATTAAGTATTTCAATCTCCAGAAAGGCCTTGATTCGAGAGAAAAACTCTCTTCTGTTATTGTAGCTTTCAAGCTGATATCTGTTATAATCAGTAGCAAATCATATAGCTTCTATGTCTAGTCCATCAGCTATGTACAGGGCTCTTTTGAGATGAAACTCTTGTGTAAATAGTATCATCTCACTGATTCAAAATATATAGTTAGCCCTATAAATTGAATCAAAAGTATCAAATCCAGCATAGTCTAAAAATATATCTTGCTTAGGGATTCATCTTTGTATGAGATAGTTAGCCATGGCTGTCGGTTCATCGTATTTCTCTACTGAGTTATCTCACGAGACGATGATACGCTGCACTTTTCAAACCCTATACGCATCATACGCTCCATCGAGTCTGTCTCTGAGCACTGGAGATGGAGTTCCATTTCTATAGACACTTGCTCAAAATACCAGTCATACCTTGATTTCAGGAAGCGTATCTATATCTGTATAAATAGTATCTTTTGAATCTTGAAGTACATACAGATTTATGAGAAAAAGAGTCAAAATAAACAGTATGATTCAGAGTATAATATATTTAAATACTTTCATACTATAATACTCAAAGTATATAATCCTCTTTACTCACTGAATCATCAATTTCATTTCCTATCTCTTTATAGAGTTTATAATAATGCTCTACAAATTTCCTTATTTTCTTATCTTTTGGAAGATAGAATCAGTCATCATTTTTCACTACGAAGTCTTTTAAGAATTCCCAAGCATCTATCGTGTTGAGATAGGTAAATATAAGCTGAGTATATACTTTGGTATAACCAACTCTCAGCATCTGATAGGTGCTATCATTGAGATGAAGTTTTACTATATTGTCTTCGGTATAAATCACACCCGAATCAAAAAGTACTTTGAGATGTATAAGAGCCTCAGCGTAGTATGGGACTATATCCTCGACTTCTCTATACTTGAGGAGTCATATACATCTCATCACATGAGTGACGACTATGTCTTCTCTCAGAGTTTCATCTCATGACATAAAATAAGCCATGAGTCATCCAGCTGTCGCTTTGAATTCCTCTATGTTTTTATAGACTCCTGTTTTGTAGTTCATCTTGACTTCACTCTCTGGAGTCAGCCAGAGCGTATGTCCATACTCGTGTCCTATTGTCTCTATATCATAGACTTTGTTATAGTTTCCGTCAGATCCAAAGAGGAAGTTTCTATATTTAGCAAGGATTTCACTATCTATCGTCAGAGATGATAGCTTCATAAATGGTCTGTTTCTCTGAGATGAGAGTACAAATCTCGGGAATGCGAATATCTTTTTCCCAAACTTTTCTGAGACTACATCATCGTTTGGTACGACTTGCGCGCTATAGAGACCGCAGAGCTCGCTTCCATAGTAAAGTACTGGGAGACTTATGTAGAGCTGTACTCTCTTTTGATTTTCCAGTGAGTATTTATATGATTCTGGGAAGTTTTCTCTCCCTATTTCGTCATAGAGTCATTCGTACATCGTTTCGATATCGTTCTCTACCGTGCTTTGAAGTGTCTGAGAATCTAAGAGTCTGATATCCCACTCCATAGAAACCGATTTTCTATATTTATCCTCATATGCTTCGAGTGGATGTCCGATTTGAAATGGACTCGTGACACTCATCCAAGCCTCATCGACTTCGCTCCATTTTTGTACGAGATTATGCACATCTGTTTCTTCGAGGGCATTTTTTATACTCGTAAGATAGTTCAGATATTCTGTTTTTTGATTATAGATCTCATCCTCGAGATTTCTGAGGGTTTGTATAAAGTTATCAAGTGCTCATAAAATCTCATCTACAGCCTCTGGAAATGCTTCTCTATATGCTTTTGATACATATCAGTCATCCGATTTTACAAGCGCGCTATAGCATCTATCTGCTCTCTCTCATCCATGACCTCTATCAAAGAGATTATTTTCCTGGAGATAGTTCATGATAGCTTCACCGTCGTTATTAAATCTTGCTTCAAGTTCTGGATTGATAGTGTTCAGAGTATGATTATTCCAGGCTGTAAAGAGTTTTGAGTATCACTTCCCTACTTCATGAACTCACTTCATAATCTCTAGATAAAACTCTGAGAGGAGTTTTTCTGACTCTATTTTTGAGATAAAACCTGCATGAATATCAAAATGATAGGCTTTTACATACTGGTAAGCAGCATCCAAAATCTCTTGAATCTCTTTTTCTGATTTTCAGGCATTTTCGAGATAGAGTCTGAGTGGATCTTCCTTGAGATCTCAGAGTCTCGTATAGGCTGCAAAGCGAGTTTCTGAATTTTTTTCTACTTTTACAGCATCTAGAAAATCATCGAGAGTATCTCTCTCTGGTCATTCATTCTCAACTCCAGTATACAGGCTATGGAGATTATCTTGGCTCTCTGTAAAGAGTTGTATGATTTTTTGGATATTGTTTTCGAGTTTGTTTTTCGTCATTTTTATAGCTTATTTATGTACTATAAAAAGTGTATGAAAATATGAGATAAATTCAAAGGAATAAGTGAGGAAAAATATACTTTACTTTTAATGTAAATTAATTATAATATATATAAATATATGTTAATGAAAAATATGAATATTCATACAAATTCGAAATCTAAACTAACTAGTGATGAAAAAAAGAAGATATTAGTAAAAAAAATGATAAGCAGTACCAAAGCTTGAATACAGTCATATAAAGAATTCTTATCAAAATCATGAAATAATATACAAACTCAAAAGTTAAGAGAGAGATTAGCAAAATTTAAAGATTGACTAGAAAAAGCTAATCCAAAACTAGAGTCAATAGACCCGATAATATATCTCAAAAAGTTATATTACTTGAGAGAGATGACTTTAGAAGATATATATGAAAAAATAAATGACTTAGGATTAAATTATGCTGATTATTGATCTTTGTATTATTTATTTACTGATGTCTTTGATTGGGAGCTAAGAGAAAGATGAGATTATACCGATGCTCAGAGATTACGTAGTGCAGAACTACCTCAAGTAGACAAATTAAAAGCATGCAATGATAAACTGAGAGATTGAAATATAGATAGATTTAATGAGGCAATAAAAAAAATATTGGAATCTAAAAATAGAAAGAAACCAGATTTTTCTCTAGAAGAATATAACAATTTCTCAGGGAAAAAATCAGAAAGACATAATAAAATGTTTTATTTACTAGAATGTTTTTCAGGGATAACCTTTGAAAATATTATAGAAGTTGCTGAAACTACATGATTAGGAGCTAGAACATTAAGTAGAGTAATAAACATGAAAGTTAGTGTCATAAAAATTGAACAAAATATTAGTGAAGACTTAGAAATAAAAGCATCAAATATAAGTTATTATCTAGCAGAAAGGAAGAAAAAGAAAAA
>CALLBL010000003.1 GCA_937999345.1 uncultured Candidatus Altimarinota bacterium
AATGGGAGTAAACCGAGGGAGGTATTTGTGGACTAGGAATTAGAGACTCGAAAGAGTCTCTTTTTAATTTTAGATATTAATTTTGTATTAAATTTATGAAAAATTCAGAAGAATTTATTTTAAGTTCAGTTAATGATATTGATGCTTATAGTAGGAATCCTAATGCGCTTAAAGGTAAAAGTATTATTATAAAGTTTTGTAAAAATTTTAATAAAATATCTGACGTTGTTTTTATGCAGACAGTAGAATTTATTTTTGATAATGAGATAAATCATATTCATGTAAATAATGTTACTTTTTCTGATAGTTTTTTAATTTGAGATTTAGAAATTTCAAATAAAAAAGTTTGATTGAAATTCGAATGATGTGAATTTAAAAAAGATTTTAGATATGATGATAGAAATTACGCTCATGTTTTTGATATCATAACTTTCTCTTATTGCACTTTTAATTGACTAACGGTATTTGAATGAATTAAATGTGATCAACTTAATTTTAATCCTTTAACTAATCAACTTAATTCTGGATGTAGTTTTGAGAATAATGTATGGTTCAAAAAAATTGATGCTAATATTAATTTTTTAAGTGCCAATTTTAATGGTATATTATCTTTTTTGGACTTAAAACCTACTACCACATTAAATATAAGTAAGTGAATTATTAAGTGAATTATAAAAGTAGAATCACTCTTTAAGGGGATTAGTATAAAATCATTAATAAGAGGAGAGCAGGATGGCATAATACCAAAGATAGATATCTTATCTAAAAATGAAAATAATACTTCAACTATTGAAATAACAAAAATTAAAAACTTAGATGAACTTATTATATCCTGATTGGATTGAGCGAGTCTAGGTTCTATAATTTTAGATAAATACTATATGTCATGATGATTTGTATGATTATTACTTATTTATAATTTAACGGTAGATAAACTTACTTATAAATCTTCAACAATAACACCAAGTATAGCAATAAATAATGTTACTTTTTGAATGCTTGATTTGGATGATGTGAATCTTTGAAAAGCTATTTTTAATAATTCAGTAATAAGAACTTTAAGATTAATTGGTGCAAGCTTTGATGATTGTAAATTTAATTGATGTGATTTACCAAGTAAAATAAATGAATTAGATGATAATAGTATTATGAAAGATAGTTATAGGCAATTAAAATTTGCAATGGACAAGAACTGAAATCATACTGAGGCTGATAAGTTCTATCAAAGAGAGAAAGAAATGGAGCTTAAAATATTGGATGAAAGTAAACTAAAATTGAAGGAGATATTTTCTTGAGAGTTTTGGATTCTTGATTCTGGTAATATTTCAAAAAAAATTCCTTTGGTTTTTTGAAAAATACTTACAGACTTTTGAAATAATTGGATTGCTTGATTTATATTTTTGAATCTATTTGTCTTAACTTCTGTATTCATTAAATCACTTTATGGTCTTTTTGTAAACTGATCTTCAGATCTTTTTAATCAATCAGTATCTCAATACACACAATCTGTAACAATTGATAGTTTTTGGTATTGGTTATTTGTCTTCTGGTTTTCTTTCTATTCTTTTTCTTTAGTTATTAGGTTTTTTGATTGGTTAACTAAAAAATCCTCATTTATATCTATGTCTTTATTAATTTTAATATGGTATTTTTTATATGATACAACTATATTTTCAGAATTTGTTAAACTTTTAATAAATCCATTTTACTGATTTAAAGACTTTATAGAAAATGTAGATAAAATGTCTGCTTTAGAGTTAATTGGATTTGTTATCTATAAACTTTTATATTGAATTATCTTATGGCATATTGTTGTTGCATTAAAAAGAACTACTCGTAGATAAGCCCTTTCAATTAATCAAAAAATCATTATTATTTTCTTATTAATCATAATCTCACTCACACATCGAATACTACAAAGAAATCCTCTGAGCCATCACCATGATCATGGTTTTCTATGGGTACTTTTTCTATATCTCAGATATATTTAAATGAAAGACAAAACCTCATCTGCTGAGTTGGGTAGTATTTGTCATCCTCGATGTGATATCTATTCTCGTTCAGTATAACGCATGAGCAGGACCATGAGTATGGTGAACAGTAGCAACAACTATCGTAGCTGCAACGGTGATGATACTCGCTTTCAAGTATGGAGAAAAGAGTATTACCAGAAGTGATACGATATCGTTTATACTGGCACTTTTTACTGTTGGGCTTTATATGCTCGTAGATGACCCTACATACTCGATGATATTTGTTCTGATTATCCTTACGCTTGCATTTTATCCTACTATTAGAAAGAGCTACTATAAACCGAGTGAAGAGACGATGATTATGTACGTATTGGCAGCTGTTCGCTCAGCAGTATGAATAGCTGCTACCGTGCAGATTTCATTTCTCACTATCTCTCTTCCAGTACTCGTAGTCGTACTTAACATAGGATTTATAGCTATGGTATATGTGAGAAAGAAACAGCTTGGGATAAATTAGTGTAGGCAAGTATCAGTAAAATACTTTTGTCAATTTGTATAAAATCACTATATTGAATACATTATTTATTCATAATATATTTTACATGGCAAATGGAAATAACTTTGTAGCAGAGCTTTCATCTGATGAAAGAATGCTTGCTGAAATGAGAATGAATACAGTTTCCCCAAATGATGGGAAATACTATCAAAAAGATTTAGAAAACTATATCACTCAATGAGCTGAGTGGATGGCTTGCGCTAAAGTGCAACTAGAACTCCTCAGAACAAGAGTAGAGTTTGGTCTCGCTGATGAAAAAGATTTAAAAATAGTAGAAGAATCATACAAGCATCTGAGTCCTCTCAATATGTCTCTCATCGAAAGACATGAAACAAAACATGACCAACTTGCTGTACTCAAAGAGTTCAATGTAAGAATACAAGAATTATTAGATGATAAGGTATTGTCAGTAGATACTGAAGAAACATCAACAGAAACAGCAGAGAGAATAGAGGCTCTTCTCCACCCTGGTACGACTTCATATGATATCCTCGATACAGCTCGCTCATACCTACTCAAACAAGTTTGGACTGACAAGCTCAGACCAGCAATTATCGATGTAATAGAGTGATTTATCGATCTCGCAGAAAAATACTCTCAGGACGAACATGCTGTTTTACAAGTATGAAGAACTCATATCCAGCACACAGCTCCAGTTCCATTTGCTCTTACATTTGCCAGAACTGCAGCGAGACTCGCTGAATGACTCGAGAACTGTGATATGTGCTTTTCAAAAATGAAGTGAAAAGTAAGTGGTATAGTTGGTACACAATCAAGTGTATCTATGGTAGTATGAGCAGAAAATGCAATCCAGTTTGAAATAAAAGCACTTCATAAATTGTGACTTAGGCCAGACTATACTGCAACACAAATAGTTTCAAAAGAACCACTTGCAAATCTATGAAATAGTCTCGTGACACTTATGTCTACGGTTGCAGATTTTGCTGGGGATATGAGACTCCTCTATAGTAGTGATATGGCAGAAGTGACTTCTCTCGATGCCAAAGCTCGTCTTGGTTGATCCTCTGCTGATGCGTCAAAAAATAATCCTATTAACTGGGAAAATATAGAATGAAAATTTGCAGTAGTAGAGGGGGGAATGAGAACTCTCTATCAACTTACCCAAACTGATTTACAAAGAGATCTACGTGGGAGCGTACAAGCTAGATATGAGCCTCAAGGCATGATTTCTGAGATATATGAATCACTCAAGAGAATCTCAAGAGAATTAAAACAACTTCACGTAAATAGAGATAATGTAGAAGCAAATTTAAATAATGTAAGACTAAAACCAGCTGAACCTCTTGTAGCTATACTTCGTGGATCTCCAGAATGGAAGCATAGCGAGTATTGAGTTGGACATAATTTTGTAAAAGAAATAACAAAGAAATGGAAAAAGTGAGATAAGGAATTTAGGGAAGTACTTTTTGCAGATGAAGAGTTTACTGCACTTTACGATACTCTTCCTAAAAATAAGCAAAATATAATCATGTGAGAAATTGAACATTATCAAGGTACATCAGAAATAAGAGTTGAAATAAATTTACATAGAGCTAGAGAAGTGATTACAGAATCTCTTATGGCTTAACTTTTGCCTTATACTTATTATATTTTATTTACTACTATTATGACTCTTACAACCCTACCAAATACCTGAGACACTCACGAAGAAGTGAATTTTGATTGACTGGATTTTCATGAAAGACTTATAGAACTTATGACTCTGATTGAACCTAAAGGCAAAGAATCTAGTCTGATAGGTATGAGCCCAGATAGTGTAGAAACTATGAGAGGAGAGATGTTGAGGATTACTATTGAATGATTTAAATACCCATCACAAATATCAGCTAATTCAGCTTTTATCCGTGCTGCATATAATAGAATCATGCTAGCAGAATGAGGGATCCAGGAGTTAGCGAAAAAGAACTAAATTGAAACTCAATCTAAAATCATTACTATAGTTATGTTTAATTACATAACTATTTTTTATGAAATACTTAGCATTTGCAATGAAGCTCTTCATCATGGCTACTGGTCTCTATATGATGTGGGCATTCCCAGATACAACCAAACCACCTTTTATGAGCTGATTAGCATTTTTTGTGATTGGTGCATATCTATGAATCCAAGGAGTATATGGATCTAAATTCTCTGGATGTATTTTTGTATCGAAAGAAGGGAAATGTTGTGATCATAAACATGATAAAAAATAATATCATTCAAAAATAGCCCAATTTCTTGCATACTTCTTACATAAAAAATTTATGATTATTTAAGATGCTATCGTTATAATTGGTTATATTATTTGTGAACCTTATTTTTTACTCTTATCTATATGCTACATAAGCTCCTGCTTGGAATACTTCTATCACTATGCTTCATCCCTTGACTCCATGCCATGCTGGAAAATGTGAGAACATCGAATTATGATATCTCTATTGTATCACTCGAAGGAGTAGAATACGATGATAATGTTATCGATAACAATGAAATCTCAATCAAATACATGCTCTCTACTGATTCACTATTTAGAATAGAAAATAGATGAGAAGTAGTCGTTGAAATAGGTGATACTCTATATATAGATAGGAATACGTATGATGTAGAAGGAAATGAATCATACTTCACGGCTTCTGGGATACTCTCTCTGATGATTGATAATGATATCACAGATAGAAGATTTAGATTTACTAATTGTTTAGTGCTTACTCGAGATTGTAGATATTCTCAATACTTTATAATCGTAGATACAGAAACAACAGATGATGAGCTTTCATTTGTACAGTACTATGTAAGTGATACCAAGGTAAACTCAGTAAAACAAAGACTTCAAAAAAATAATACTCCAGTGATAGCGATTATAGATGATGGAGTAAATATCGTACACGAAGAACTCAGATGACAAAACTGGATCAATAGAGATGAGATTCCAGGAAATGGAATCGATGATGATAGAAATGGATATATAGATGATTATCATGGGTGGAATTTTGTAGATAGAAATAATATTATGACTCCACAATGATCACATGGAACCAATGTAGCTGGAGTACTATGAGCAATAAATAATAATAACATATGAATAGCATGAATACTCGAAGATGTAGAGATTATGCCACTAATAGCTTGTAAGAGCATAGGGTGTTCAGGAGAAAATATAAAGTGGTCGATCAAATACGCTGTAGATAATGGTGCTGATATCATAAATATGAGTCTATGATGAGAATGGTTTACTTATACTTCTGATCTCAATGAAGTTATCAATTATGCAAACAGTAAATGAGTAGTACTAGTGATTGCAGCTGGTAATGGTGATATTCTCAGTGATGGAGAATGAGTAAATACGAGCGTAAGAAAAATATCTCCAGTATGTGGAGGAGAAAAAGAATCTACTGTAATCGGTGTAGCTTCAACTTCTATATTTTCAGATTTAACTCAGAAAGGTTTTCTCTCTCCATGGAGTAACTTTGGAGGATGTGTAGATGTATCTACTTATGGTGAATCGATCGTATCTATAAATACAGATGGATGATACGATACTAATAATGGAACATCATTTTCAGCACCAATTATCACTGGTATTGTAGGGCTTGGATTTACTCAATATGGAGCTCAGGATCCAGAGATTGTTCATAAATCTCTCCTTGCTGCTATTGATAGGCATCACGGGATAGATGCAACAGTATACATGAGAGAGCTTGCTTCAAATATAGCTGAAGCTGAAGCGCAGCAAAAAGCTTTAGCTGAGCAACAAATCAGAGAAAAACAGCTTGCTCAGACTCAAATAATAGTAGCGAACACAGAGAATTCACAAAACAAATACATACCAATATTTAGAAAAAAAATCTGAGATAGACTTGCTGCTATACCAGATAGAACACTACAAAATCTCATCGTAAGAATAAATAGATATCTTATCAGAGATATATCTCCAGATTTTACTTTGAAACTAGAAGCGCTTAAATTTGTTATACAAGAATATTTAAATAAATAATAAAATATGAAACCATTTATTGTGCTACTTGTAATTGTTATCATCTGAATCATCGTCTGGATGATAGGAAGCTACCTCATGGTTGCAAGTATAGAGGAGCCAGACTTTGAAAAACTCGAATCAAAAAACTGATACGACATCAGACAGTACGATAGTTATATCGTAGCTGAAACAGAGATAAAATGATCAGGACAACAAGTACTCAACCAAGGTTTTAGGATTCTTGCTGGATATATATTTGGAGGGAATACTTCCAAGACGTCGATAGCGATGACCACACCGGTAAATGATATACAAAAACAGAGTGAAAAGATAGCGATGACTACTCCAGTTAATGATATCACTACAGAGAATAATACTCATCTCGTACAGTTTACTATGCCAGACAAATATACGCTTGAAACACTTCCAGTTCCAAATGATGATAGAGTCAAACTGAGAAAAGTAGAACCAAAGAAAAAAGCAGTACTTCTCTATAGAGGATGGGCTACTGATGATGTAGTCGAAAAAAAGAAACTGGAGCTGATAGAAAGACTCGAGAGAGATGGAGTAGAGTATGTATGAGATCTCATCTCAGCACAGTACAATCCTCCACTGAGTTTTCCACTGATGAGAAGAAATGAAATATTAGTCGAGATAAAATAATAATATATGGAAAAAGTATGAGTTTTCTTTACTGAAAATCTACGTGTCAGAGATAATACTGTACTTGACGCAGCTATAAAATCGGGATGAGCAATCATTCCGTTTTATCTGTTTGATATATCTCTGAAAACTAGCACTGAGCTCCGCATGAGAAAGGTCGGTCCATACAGAGCCAAGTTTCTCTGTGAATCACTTGTAAACCTCAGAAAAAACCTAGAAAGTCTATGAAGTCACCTCTCTATACTGAGGTGAAACTCTATAGATACTATAGTAGATTTTGCCACAAAAAACTATATAAAAAAAGTGTACATCCAAGAATCAGTCTGAGTCTATGAGAGAGAGATGATGGAATCCCTGAGAGAAAAACTTGAGGAGAAAAATATAAAACTCTACATCATCTGGGATAGTACTCTCGTGCACAAGGATGATCTACCATTTGCTGTATCAGAGCTTCCAAAAGTGTATACTCATTTTCGTAAAGCTGTAGAAAAGCAGTCTGAGATAGTTGATCCTCTCAGTGAAATCACTGAAATAAAAAGCCCAGAAATAGAGCCTACTGATATGCTGACTATACAAGATCTTTGATACGATAAAGTAGAGATAGATGCGAGAAGAGCTATAGAGTTTATCGGATGAGAGGATGCAGGGCTAGAGAGGATAAAAAACTATCTCTGGGATACTGAGAATCTCAGTAGCTATAAGGAAACTCGTAACTGACTTATATGAGCTGATTATTCATCCAAGCTCTCAGCGTGGCTCAATCTCTGATGTATATCAAGTAGATATGTGTACAGCGAAGTAAAAAGATATGAAAAACAAATTAAGAAAAACAGTTCCACGTATTGGCTTATATTTGAAATACTCTGGAGAGATTTTTTCCAGTTTGTATTCCTGCAGGATCCGATGAAATTCTTTCATAATTATCCGACTCTAGATGATGTACTAAAAAGTGAAACAGACAAGAGAAAATTTGAAAAATGGAAATCTGGAAATCTCAAAGTTCCATTTGTAGATGCAAATATGAAGGAACTAAAATTCACAGGATTTATGAGTAATAGAGGAAGACAAAACGTAGCCTCATATCTCGTGAATGATTTAAAACTTGACTGGAGGCTTGGAGCTATGTATTTTGAGTCTATGCTCGTCGACTATGATGTAGCTGCAAACTGGTGAAACTGGGCCTATCAAGCATGAGTTTGAAACGACCCGAGAGACAACAGATACTTTCTCATAGAAAAGCAGCAAAAGATGTACGACCCAGATGGTGAGTACAGAAAACTATGGAATACCTAAAGATATAAACAATGATAAAAACTTACCAGGAAGCACTGGATAATGTGTTTACTTTTGAAGAAACTAGAGACTACAACCTCGATAGAGTCGAGGAAGCTATGGTGTATTTATGAAATCCTCTTCAAAATATAAAAGTCATCCATGTCGCAGGAACCAATGGAAAATGAAGCACCAGCAGGATGGTTTATGCAGTTTTGAAACAGGCATGAAAAAGAGTAGGTACATATAATCAGCCTCATCTCACAGATATCAGAGAGAGATTTCTCAGTAGTGAGGGGATGATCACTGAGGATGAGTTTATACAAATTTTGAACAAGATTCTAGATCTCCCTTTGAAGCTTTCATATTTTGAAAAGACGACTCTGATAGCTTTTGAATTTTTCAAACTAAAACAAGTAGAGTACGCTATCGTAGAAGTAGGATTTGGTGGGCTGCTCGACTCAACCAATGTCGTAAAACCAGAGATTACTTGCATCACGAGTATTGGGCTCGATCATACTGAGATACTCTGAGATACAATCGAAGAGATATCATTTCAAAAAGCTGGAATAATAAAAGAGGGAATACCGGTAGTGGTAAATCATAAAAATGAAGTGATAGAAAATATAGCGATGATAAAAAATGCTGAACTTATTTATACAGAAGATACGTACCAGACTAATCTCGTATGAGAATACCAAAAAAGAAATGCAGGAATTGCATACAAGATATGTGAATATCTATGATTCTCAAAAGATGAAATACTTAAATGATTTCAAAATGTAGAGCATCCATGAAGACTTCAGTATCTCTCTGGTAATCTCCTCATCGATGGAGCTCATAACGAACATGCACTCAAAGAATTAAAGACGTATATAGACTCAGATGAGATTCAGAATGCATATGATAAAGTTATATATTGTTTCGCGCTCAAGCATGATAAATCATCAGAGCTCATTACGAGTACTTTTTGAGAAGATAAGCAGTACATACTGATAGAATCAGATCACAATATGCTCGAACCAGTAGAAAAACTTAGTAAACAAATGCATCTGAAAAATATCACACATGAATCTATGAGAACATGAGAAGTGAAAAAGTTAGCAGAAAAAAAACCGAATAATTTATACTTAGTTTTTGGAAGTCTCTATATGATTCCAGATTTTTATAAACCTAAAGAAAGGATTATTATCTGACTTGGTTCGAGCCTCTGAGACAAGCAGTCGTATCTCGATGGAGCGTGCAGAGAAATACAAAAACTCTGAGACAACTTCAGAGTATCGACATATATAGAGTCAGAACCGATTTGATGAGTGGCAGAAAACACATTTTTAAACGCAGTATGTATCATAGAAACTGATTTGCCTCCAAGTGAACTTTTAGTACAATTACAAAGCATCGAAAAACAGTCAGGTAGAACAAGAGAGAAAAGATGGGAGGATAGGACGCTCGATCTCGATATACTATATTATGGAGATAGAGTCATAGATACCTCAGAGCTTCAGATCCCACATCCAGAAATCCAAAAGCGAGATTTCGTAACATGACCGATTCTAGAACTGTTGCCCGATTTTATTTTCTAACTTTATACAATTATGGAATATAAAGATTTACAACTAGAGCTTTTAAATCATCCGTTTTACCAAGCTTGGTCGAGAGGTGATATCAGCACGACTATGCTTTCAAGATACGCTGAGAGTTATCTCGATTTTGTGAGCGAACTTCCAAAACTTTGGAACAAAGTATTTACTGCTTTTGACTTGCAAGCAGAAGGACAATCTATCATCGATGAGGAGATAGAGCATATAGCTCTTTGGAACGTATGGAAGGATAAATTAGAAAAAACTGAAAATACTACTTCTCTTCAGCAAACGATAATGACGCTACACGCTATGACTCCATCTGAGCTGGCTGGAGCAATACACGCATTTGAAGTACAACAACCAGATGTAGCTGAGAGTAAAAAAGCAGGACTTATAGAACACTATGGTTATACAGATGCTGAAACAGTTTACTTCGATGAACACATGGGTGCAGAAGAAGAAAAACATATAGCTTTTGGAAAAGTTCTAAAATCTAGAGCAAATAAAGCCGAATTTGAAGCTGGTTTTGAAAAATGAGCAGAGCTTTATTATAAAACATTAGATCAGTTTACTACTAAAGAGCAGTTTGCTCATTGTTAAAAGCCAAATTCCCTCCCTCTCACTTTGTTCGAGTACTCCCTTTGTACTTCAAAGGGAGATTTACTTTTGAGCTACTCCTTCCCTTTTAGAAAAGGGAAGGTTGGGGGATGGGATAGAGATTGTGTAAAATTCTAATGACTATGAACACTTACCCACAAATAATGTGAATCCTCAACATTACTCCCGATAGTTTTTACGACGGGGGTAATTTTTTGAATCCTGAAAAAGCAAAGCTCCAAATAGAAAAGATGATAGCAGATGGAGTAAATATCATCGATGTAGGAGGATTTTCCTCTCGTCCATGATCTCAGATGCCAACAGTAGAGGAGGAGCTATCGAGAATACTTCCAGTTATGGAAATACTAGAAAGCTATGACGTGCCAGTATCTGTAGATACCTGTAGATCAGGGGTCGTGGAGAAGATACTTCATTTTAAAAATCTGAGGTATATAAACGATATCAGCTGACTCAGTGATGAAGCTATACTCCCACTAATCTCATGAACTCAGGTTTGATACATACTCATGCATATACAGTGAACTCCATGAGATATGCAAAACAATCCAACCTATTGAGATGTAATAGATGATATATCTGATTTTTTTGAAGAAAAACTTCAGATTCTCAGAGACGCTGGAGTAAATGATGTTGTTCTCGACCCATGATTTGGTTTTGGAAAGACGATAGAGCACAACTATGAGATACTCAGTAGATTCTCAGAGTTTCAGAGGTTTCATCTCCCACTACTCGCTGGTATGTCGAGAAAATCTATGATCTGGAAACTCCTAGATTGCACACCAGCTGACACACTCCCTGAAACCGTTGCTGTACATCTACTTGCTTTACAAAACGGAGCAGATATACTCAGAGTACACGATGTAAAAGAGCACGTAAATATATTAAAAATACACCAACTCATAGATGAAAAGAAATAAATTTGTAGCCAAATACAAACCTGGACTTCAAAAGAGAGCACCAAATGCAAAAAAGAAAAAACCAGCTCCATATAGGATGCATGATCAGTATTTTAAAAAAGCGAAACAAGAGTGATACAGAGCTAGAAGCGTATATAAACTCATAGAGATCCAAGAACAATTTGAGTTGATCACTCCAGATATGCATGTATGTGACGTCTGAGCTGCTCCTGGAAGCTTTATCCAATACATCAAAAGAATCATAAAAGATACTGGTATCATCGTTGGTATCGACCTCAAGCCGATAGATAAATATTCACAAAAAAATATTCATACCATTGTATGAAGTATATTTGATTATCCTGATTTTAGATCAAAGATAGATGAAGCCATAGGAAAGTGAACCAAGTTTGACCTCGTCACTTCAGATATCGCTCCAAATACAACGGGCAGAAAGGATGTAGACCAATACGCATCGGTAGAGCTCAATATAGAAATCCTGAAGTTTGCAGATGAGTTTTTAAAAAAATGAGGAAATCTACTTTTAAAAGTATTTAAATGAGAAGATTTTAGAGACTTAGTACAAGAAATACAAAAGAGATATAGTAGCTTTACAGAGTACAAGCCAAATGCCTGTAGAGATAGTAGTTTTGAGGAGTATGTAATTTGTTTTGGTAAAAAATAATCTATGTGACCAATCTGACTTCATGATCTGATTATTATAGCAAGTTCGATTCTTGTCTGACTTGTATTCGCACTTTTTTTTGCTGATAAACTCTTTAAGTTTTATATTGGTATTATTTTGTGATTTTTACTATTTATTGCTTTTAACTGTCAGATAGACGTACTCGAAAATCTCTATGGGAGAGAGTTAAATAGTTGGCAAAACTTCCTCGTGAAATACAAAGATATGATTCTCAATGTACTTGGTCTCTTGGTACCAGTTCTATGAATACTCTTTGCGCTCAATCCATTTAAAAAATGAGGATTTTATTCTACACTTTTGATGTGATGATTGCTCCCACTCTTTTTACTCGGAGCTCTCTGATACATAGCTGCTAACTCTGTAGCAGATATCCCGCTCCTTGATAGCGTGCTCGATCTGCTTAAAAACTCTGCGCTTCTCACGTTTCTCAGAGACAACTCTCATTATATATTCTTAGCATTATTATTTCTTATATTTTACAAGGCTATATTTGCCCTTCTATGGGCATTTTGACTCTGGCTCTTTCATACTATACGGACTGCACTCTTTGGTGAGTGGAATAGACACTGAGATGAGGAAGAAGTATATGAGGATGAAGATGATGAAGAAGAGTACGAAGATGAGGGAGATGATCATTAAATTTGATATTTGACAATACGTAATAAATAATATTGACTTATTCTTATTGTATTTATAATAAATTAGCATTTTCAACAAAAGGAGAGATAAAATGCTGAAAAAAATATTACTGTGTATCAGTATTTACGTCGCATCTTTGTCTCTACAAGGATGTGTAAATCTCGGAGGATCCAGCAAAATGGATTATTCTCCAAAACCAATTACCGTTTCTGAGGTTGATTATTGGCCAGATGAACAGACAGGTCTTTCTGTGCAAGCTTACAACATATGGGATCTTTTTTGTCCTATTTCTTGTGGTCGTAGCAAAGTTGCAGTTGATATTGGTTATAAGCTAGGAGAAATGCGAAACAGAGGTATACAACCGAATGTCGTATTGCTCCAGGAGGCATTTCGTAAAGGTGCCGAAAATATAAATAGGGAGGCAAAATATCCGTACATCGTGTATGGTCCGGATACAGCACCGAAAACTGATTCGTATCCAATCTCGGAAAAATTTCACCGAGAAAGATCATGGAAAAAGGGTGAAAAAGCAGGCAAAAACCTCTTAAATAGTGGTCTTGCAATTCTGTCTGATTATCCAATCATTTCGGTGAAGCGTATTGCATTCCCACGTGGAATGTGTGCAGGGTATGATTGTCTTGCATCAAAAGGAATTTTGATTGCATGGATTCAGGTTCCTGAGATTGATGATCCAATTGCCTTTGTAGTCATTCACCTCAACTCAAGAAAACCTTCCGGTGTTTCTGGAGATCGTGCAGATGAAGCACATTACCATCAGGTAAAAATGCTTCAACGCGAGATCCAGAAAGAGATTGATCCAAGTACTACAGTGATAATTGGGGGAGATTTCAGTGTAGGACATGCTCCAAAGCGTTTGGATGCAGTACAAAAACTTCTCGAAGGCTTTGGCTATGAGAATGTTATACGTAAAGCATATCAAACAGATATTGTGCCTGATTCATCAATCAAGCATATTATTGATATCATAGAGGATAATAATAATGCTATTCTTCTAAGACAAACCCATGGTAAGTCTCTGATACCAAATAATGCATGGGTACCGTTTCCCAAGTATACTCCAAACCCGTATTCAGACCATGCTGGGTTCATAGTGGAGCTATCATTGGCTGAATATAAATATAAAAATAAAAACAACGATATTGTGCAAATATTAAGTCCTTAATATTTTTCACAATACAAGAATTTTTGAGCCCTTCTTTATGGAGGGCTCTTTCTTTTTATTGAAAATTTTGAAGTATTACAGTAATAATAATTTTCCAAAACATAAAAAATCACTATAATCTCATCAGTCTAAAAATCCTTCTACAACGAGGATATAAGATAACCTTGCAAGTTAACATTTAAAATACATATATGAAAAAAGAAGAACACTTCAAACTTCTGACTTTTTATAAGTTTGTGGATGTAGAAAATCCACAGGCAGAAGTCGAAGATCATCTCGAGTTTTGTACCAACATCGGTATGAAAGGGAGAATATATATAGGAAATGAATGAATTTCCTCAACAGTAACTGGGAATGTAGGGCAAATAAAAGCCTACAAGCTCTACTTAGATAATCATCAGCTTTGGAAAGATATACCAGATATCGATATAAAAGCATCTCCAGTCGATGGGCACAAGTTTCCACGTATGCAAGTAAAATATAGAGAAGAAATAGTCGTACTTGGTCAAAAATATACCAAAAATGAAGTCGAGGCAGCAGGAAATAGAATGAGTATAGAAGAACTCAAAAACATGATAGATAACGAAGATCCAGATAGCTATGTGATTCTCGATATGAGAAACAATCATGAATATGAGCTTGGTCATTTTAAATGAGCTGTTCCAGCGAATACTCCAACATTTAGAGAACTAGAAAAACAAATAGAAGACTACAAAAAAGACTTCTGAGATAAAAAAATCATCTCATACTGTACTGGTGGTATCAGATGTGAAAAATCTACTGTCATGCTTCAGAGAGCAGGGCTCAAAAACACCTATCAGCTTGATGGTGGGGTGGTAAAGTATATCAATACCTATAACGATGGAAACTGGCTTGGGAATTTGTACGTATTTGATGATAGAGTATCACAGCATGTAGGTGATGAAAATACTCATACGACTATAGGAAAGTGTCTCTATTCATGAAAGAAAACAGATACCTGTGAAAATTGTAGATATAGTCCGTGCAATGCTCGTATCATCGTCGATACTCAGGAGTATGAATCTCATATGGGATTTTGTAGCTCTGAGTGTTCTGAATGAGCACTAGAAGGATGACTGGTAAAAGATATGGACTTCGATCCTATGAACTATAAGAGAGAGAGAATCAAGATGAAAGAGCATCCAGAGCTTACAGAAGAGATAATGAAAAAAATAAGAACTCATTTGGATGAAAAACTACAGTGAGTAGAGTTTAACCATAAG
Source organism: uncultured Candidatus Altimarinota bacterium (assembly GCA_937999345.1). Classification (GTDB taxonomy): domain Bacteria; phylum Patescibacteriota; class Gracilibacteria; order BD1-5; family UBA6164; genus CALLBL01. The sequence continues at coordinate 15,310 of CALLBL010000003.1, forward strand.
GAAACTCAAAAAGAAGATTTTATAATGGATTAAGAAATGAAACTAAGACCTATTTTAGAGCCTGCTAATGATAGAACAAATGTACTCACTATATCAACTCCAGAATGCGTTGTTTGAGATGCTTCCTATATAGATGGATATATTTCTTCCTGTATTTTCAATATTAATGAGATAATACCTGCTTGTCCTTTAAAACTATAAGCCTCTTTTATTCCTTATAGAGTGATGAATAAAAGATGAAAAATAAACTTGAAATTCATCATATTTACATATAATTCTCTCGATTTTAACACCTAAAAATAAACGATTATGCAAAAATCACTCGTACTCCTAAAACCAGATTGTATACAAAAAGGATACATCGGAGAAGTAATATCAAGATTTGAAAGAAAAGGTCTCAAGGTTGTAGCTATGAAAATGATGGAAATGAAAGATGAAATCATCAAGGATCACTATGGTCATCTTGCTGATAAACCATTTTTCCCTGAAATCGTTACGTACATGACTATGAGTCCTATCGTAGCTATGGTTCTCGAAGGAGATGATAGTATAGAAACGCTTAGAAATATGTGTGGAGCTACTGATCCACTTCAAGCTGCTCCTGGAACAGTCAGAGGAGATCTCGCTCTCACTATCAGATACAATGTAGTTCATGCTTCTGATTGAGAAGAAGCTGCAAAAGAAGAAGTAGCTAGATTCTTTAACTGAGATGAAATCTTTGCTTACAAAAAAATAAATGACGGAGTTTTATAATAAATACTCACAAACTAAAAAGAAAAACCCTTAGGAATTCCTAAGGGTTTTTCTTTTTACAAAGATATAAATCTCATTAATATAATATCGATAAATAAACACAAAAACATATGGCAAAGTTTTATGATACACTCCTCGGAGAATACGTGAAAAATCCAGGAAGAAGATGACTCAAGCTCGATACTCTTGCTGAGGATTATTTTGATTATAAGATGATTTCCTATGATGAAATTAGCCAAAAGAAGAAACTAAATTTTTCTGAAGTTGAACTCAAAAATGCATCTGTGTATTCATGAGAAGATGTGTATATGACTCATATGCTCTACGAAAAACAAAAATCAGATGGTGTTACCACTGATGATATACTGGTAGATATGGAGCTACCACTTATAGAGGCTATATCTGCTATGGAGCTCACATGAGTGAGGATAGATAGAGATACGCTCAAAGGTATAGGTATGCGTCTGGAAAATGCTACACGTGACCTAGAAAAAGAAATCTATGATATCGCATGAGTAGAGTTTAATATAAAATCTCCAAAGCAGGTATGAGAAGTGCTATTTGAAAAGTTGGAGCTCCCAAAGTGAAAAAAAACCAAGACTTGATATAGTGTATCGGCTGATGTACTCGGGAACCTCTCTCATGACTTTCCTATAGCTGCAAAAATAGTGAAGTATAGACACTACTCAAAGCTTCTTTGAACATATATAGAATGACTCTTAAATATCGCTACTGATCATGACCTCATACATACTTCATATAATCAAGCTGTAACTTCTACAGGAAGACTCTCAAGTACAAATCCAAATCTGCAAAATATCCCATCTGGATGATGAGTAGCATGAGAGATCAGAAGCGCGTTTATTCCTCATAATTCTGGAGATAAAATAGTAGCTTTTGATTATTCTCAAGTAGAAGTGAGGATACTTGCTATGATGTCTGGAGATGAAAACTTACTCCACGCATTTAGAGAGTGACTTGATATCCATCAAAAAACAGCTGAGTTTATTTTTGATAAAAATGATATATCAGGATCAGAGAGAAAGATAGCAAAAGCCGTAAACTTCTGAGTGATATACTGAATTAGTCCATTTTGACTCAGTAAAAACATAGATATATCTCAAAAAGATGCAAAAGTATATATAGACTGATTTTATGAAAACTATCCAAAGGTAAGAAGTTTCTTTGATGATATCATATCAAAATGTGAAGAAACTGGATACGTAGAAACCCTATTTGGTAGAAAGAGATACATAAAAAGTATCAATGATAAAAACAAGATGATTAAGTCTTGAGCTGAAAGGGAGGCTACCAATATGCCAATCCAATGAACATCAGCTGATATTATCAAAATAGCTATGCTAGAGATACACGAACTCTTAAAAAACTATAAAAGTACTATGATGATGCAGGTTCATGATGAACTTGTTTTCAACATCGTTCCTGATGAGTTTGATGAGCTCACGAAAAAAATACCTAAAATAATGGAATCTATTTTAGTAGATTTTATGGATAAAATTGTGTATAAAAATATTACCAAAGAAAGTCTCATACCACTCAAAGTAGATGCTGGTATATGAAATAATTGGAAGCAGGCAAAATAAAGAATCCCTTAAGGTTTACCTATATAATAAAAAAGCATGAATGACAACCTGACTACTGAACAAAAAATAGATATCATATATGATAAAATAATAGCAAGAGAAAGAAGAGAAAAAACATGACTTTTCATAAAGTGGTGATTTAGACTCTTTATATTATTGTATCTTTGATACTTTTTCTTATTTGGTCTCCCAAAGCTTATGGAAAATATTAAAACAGCTATGACACCAAACATAGCTGAGATAAACCTACCAGAATGATTTTCTGAAAAGTTTTGAGAGTTTATTGGACGTTAATTTATAAATACTAGATTATGATAGTTGATCTTATATATGCTGTTTTACTTATCTGAGCCTGACTTTTTATTTTAAAAAATAGAAGGACTGTGAAAACCTGGACATGAAACTTTTATTGGGCTGAGAAGTATATCTGAAGATGAGGGACATATTTAGTTATCGTTCTTGCATGAATACTTTGTATTGCTCTCTGAGTCATATATCCATTTGGTTGACTTGATCTATTATTTGGTCCAAATAATTCTATAAAATAGTCTCGCTTTCTGCGGTTTTTTCATTAAAATTATCCTTATATTTTTACTTATTACTATTAACATATGAAACATATTCTCATCAGTTTTATAGCTCTGTTTTTTCTTTGTTTTTCACCTGCTACTTTTGCTGCTGATTGAGCAAATAACTCAAGTGTTTCTGATTCTCAGTACTTAGACCATATACAAAATAATACTAGTATCACTAGATCTGATATATTTATATTTATGGGAAACTTTTATGCGCAGTACACACCAGCGAGTACTCAGTATATTGATCTGAAATTTAAATGAATTCAAAAAAATACAGAGTTATATAAATCTCTACAAGTATTAGTATATCTCGATTTTATTTCGAATACCAATACAAATATCTATCCAAATAGAACACTAAAGGCTTCTAGTTTTTACACGCTATCAAAAAAAATATTTTGAGTAGATTTCACTTCAGGAAATACATCATGATTGATGACTAGAAATACAGATATAACTGATTTAGTTCATGTCTCTCAAAGTATTTCTTCTGTTTCATCTCAGACTCCTGAACAGAGTGATGAAACTAATGACAATATAGATATCTCATCTGAAAATGATCCAAGCAGTATAGCTGAAAAAAAAGCAATTTTCTCTGATGTATACAAAACTATTCTTTCAAGACACTACGATAGAGATGAGCTCGATGAAGAAGAGATTATATACTCTGCTATACAAGGTCTTGCGAACGGTACATGAGATAAATACACAACCTACTTTCCACCAGTAGAAAATAAAAGCTTTCAGGAATGACTCAACTGAGAATATGAATGAATAGGTTCATATGTAGATATGCCAGCTCCATGAATCGTACAGATTATTTCTCCTATTGTTTGATCTCCATCTGAAAAAGCTGGACTCAAATGATGAGATATTATTACCAAGATAGATGATGTAGTTGTCACAGAAAATATGTCTCTCACAGAAGCAATAAGCTATATAAAATGACCAGCTGGAACGAGCGTAACGCTTACCATTAAAAGATGAGCTCAATCTCTTGTGATTAAAGTAAATAGAGCAAAGATAATAATAAAAGATGTTGAGTTTGAATCACTCAGAAGTGATACTTTTTATATTCAAATCAAAAACTTTGGTACTAAAGTAGATACAGAATTTCTTAATGCTATAGAGGAGTTAAAAACAAGAAAAGCAACTAAAAAAGTGATTATAGATGTGAGAAATAATCCAGGTTGATATCTATCAAAGGTAAACGATATACTCTGACACTTTGTTGATAAGTGAGAGCCAGTATCAGTAGTAAAATATTTAAAATCTCAAGTAGTAAATAAATCAAAATGATTTGATGATATTGATTTTTCTAAATATCAACTTGTATTTCTTCAAAACTGAGGTACAGCTTCAGCATCTGAAATCTTAGTTGGAACGGTAAAAGATTATTATCCTGACGCTGTACTGATAGGAGAGAAAACTTTTTGAAAAGGTTCAGTTCAGGATATAAAATCATATGTAGACGGATCTTCGCTCAAGTTTACCATAGCAAAATGGTATACAGGTAAAACTGAGCAAGCTGTAGATGGTATCGGCATATCTCCTGACATAGAACTCAAACTTGATGATGATGCGTTTCAAAACTGAAATGATAATCAACTCAATAGAGCTCTACAAATAAGATAATTATAATAAAAAAGAATATGATAAAAAGATTATTGTGCCTGATTATATTACTCTGTATATCTACTACTGCTTTTGCATCGGATATATCAGACCCTAGGATAGAGAGAGCGTATGATAGATTTATCACAAAAGTTGATGCTCAATTAACGGATACAAAAAAGCTTATTCTTCTCGAAAAACTGGGAAATAAAATAGATATCTTTTTTGATACGAAAAAACTTTCAGATACAAATAAAACTATACTCTATGATTTAAATAAACTCAATAATGAAGAGCTAGCGAGTATATATTTAGAAAAAGAAAGAGCAGAGGTTCAATCTGAACTTTTCAAGTTTTCATCTACGAGTTTATTTTCTCGTATATCTGTGAATAAAGAAAACATATTTTTAGAAAATGGAGTATGGTACTTTTATGATTATAAGACGACTCGTTTTTTTGAAACTGATAATGTAGATAAGTGAACACTCTCTTATAATAATATAAATCCTGAGGTTCACCTCACTGTACTCAGAGAAAATTGAAAACCATGATTTGTAACTGATTTTCAAAGAGTGAAACTTATTTCGGATGATATCATTTTCGGTATTCCTGATAAATATGAGTTTCTTAAAGAATTAAAAAACGATCAAAGACATATAAGAACTAATAATACTGACGAAGTATTTCGTGATATGAAAAATATAGCAATGTCACTTGATTCTTCATGAAAGAAATCAGAAAAAATAGCTTCAGTTTATGCATGGATGCTTGATAACTTAGTATATACTGAGAATATTGATTTAGAAGATAGAAGAATATTTTCATGATCTGAAACTTATAGAAATAGAGACTGAGTTTGTGAATGATACACAAAAGTGATGATGTATATGCTCAATTTTCTCTGAGTGAGAGATAGTGTAGTCGTGAGATGAGATGTCATAGACGCAGTTGATTTCCCTCTTATATGACATGCTTGGGTGAGAGTATGACAGGATTTTTATGACCCTACTTTTGATGATCCTATAGGTGCGAGAGCAACTAAAACCTCAGATGAGTATAAGTACTTCAAGCTTCCAAAGGACCTCATGTATACCAATAGGTTTGATTTAGGGAAAACACCCAAAGCTCTTGAGAGTACGAGCCTAGAATTTAGAGAAGACTTAGTAGGTACAAAATTATTTGCACTATCAGATAAATATAATGCACAAGATTATCCACTTTTGTTACCATCAGAGTTTAGAAAATCTATAGGATTAGATTTTGATGATGAAATCAGTTTCGATGACCTCAAAAAGAAGGCTGTATATCTAGAGGTAGGTTCTGATTTTTCTACTATCCTTGATGGAAGAAAGAGATTTTTACAATGATTTCAGTACTTTGCTATGCCAAAAGATGGAAGCAATGTAGGATCACTCCTGAATCAGCTTGATTATGATCTGACGGGTTATTACTTTATGAAGTTTTATAGGCAATGAAATTCGTGAGAATTTGATTATAGACTTGCTTACAATGTAGATTTTAGATAAATATATGAACGAAAAACTTTTCGAAGAAAATTATGCCATTCTCAATGAGAGACAATTAAAAGCAGTAGAATCTATCTATTGACCTATTATGGTAGTAGCTGGTCCATGAACAGGGAAGACTCAGATTATTGCCCTAAGATCAGCCAATATACTGAAAAAAACAGATGTAAATCCAGAAAATATTCTCATCACTACTTTTACTGAAGCCTGAGTGATAGCTATCAAAAAAAGATTACAAAAGTTTATCTGACATGAGGCTCATAAGGTCCAAGTTTCCACTATACACTCACTCTCTCAGGACATCATATCAAGCTTTCCTGAGAAGTTTATCATGGAGAGAGCACAAAACTCTATAGATGAGGTAGAGCAACTAGAGATACTAGTACAGATTTTTGATGATTGCTGCAAAGAGCATAACTTTGAGTTTTTATTTTCTGCTTATGATAGACATTATTATCTGCGTGATATCAGAGATCGCATATCAAAACTCAAACAAGAATGAGTTTCTCTGAGTAAATTTAAACAGCTCATAGAAAATCAAAAAAAACTAAATCAAGAAGAACTAGATAATATTAAACCAAAAAAGGACGGTTCGCTCCCAAAGAAATACGAAACTACAAAAGCTAGATGAGAGAAACTCGTAGGAAAACTTGAAGAGCTTTCTATTATTTTTGAGAAATATAATTCATATCTCAGAGATAATGGTCTGTATGATTTTAATGATATGATTAATTTCGTACTGGAAAAAATGAAAATAGACGATGATCTCAGGTACTACTACGCTGAGAAGTTTCAGTTTATCATGATTGATGAATATCAGGATACAAACAATGCTCAAAATGAAATAGTAGATTTGATATTGAGCACTGAAGATACAGGATGAAATATCATGGTAGTGTGAGACGATGATCAGTCTATCTATCGTTTTCAATGAGCCAATGTAGAAAATATGCTGAACTTTGTTCAGAAGTATCCAGATACAGAATTTATCGTACTTGAAAATAACTATCGTTCTACTCAGGAGATACTTGATACAGCTCTTGATTTTATAGGATTCAACTCTGAGAGACTTACAGATAAGCTAGATTTTCTCGAAAAGAATCTGATTTCAAGTGGAAAAGTACACTCATGACCAAAACCCGAACTCCATACACACCCTACCTCTCTTGATGAAAAAAATCATGTGCTCTCTATGATTCAGAAACTTGATGATTCAGATGACTCTGAGATAGCCGTGATAGTAAGAAAAAATAAAGAAGTAGCTGAATGGACTGAATTTTTTCAATCTCAATGAATCTCTGTAGACTCAAAACTCAAGACAAATATTCTCAAAAATGATTATATAAGATTTATACTCGACTATCTTTTTGTACTGAGTGATCCTCATATACATAATGAAAAACTGATAAATATCTGTAGAACAAATCTCATCAGTATAGACAACGTGGATGTACTTCAAATAAATAGATATCTCTATAATAAAAACTATACACTCAGATATAAAAAAACTTTTATAGATATACTTTCAGATACTATTGTTTTAAAATCACTTCCACTTCAAAATGTAGAAAAAATTCTCCAGTTTAGAGATATGTTTTTTGATCTCAGAGCTACCCTCGCTGAGAGATCATTTTTATCTTTTTTCAGTCATTTTTTATCAGAGACTGGTGCGCTCGAGTACATAGAAACTCACGGAAGTTTTTCAGATATAGAGGATGTCTTTACGCTCTTTAATAAAATCAAAGAGTTCAATAAAAAAGATAGAGAGCTGACTGTAGAATGATTTCTCTCAAAACTTTCACTCTATGAAAAGTATGGGTATTCTATACAAAGACAGATTCTTAAAAAAGAAAATACAAAGCTTCAAATCATGACAGCTCATTCATCAAAATGACTTGAATTTGATTATGTATTTATGCCATGACTCTTTGCTGGAAACTGGGAATGAAAATCATTTGCTGATAAACTCAAGCTTCCAGACTCTGTAGCGGGAAGTGGTTTGCAGTTTGCGGATCTGGACGCAAAAGAGAAAAAACAAATCGAGAAAAACAAGCAAGCAGAAGAGGATAGGAGATTATTTTTTGTAGCTATTACTAGAGCCAAAGAACATCTATATCTCAGTTTTCCTGCTTCGACTGAGACGGGGAAAGCACTACTCAAATCACCATTTTTGGATGATATATATGATTATCTCGAAGTAAAACAGGTTGATTCTTCTCAGGCTATCTCAGAGACTATAAATAATGTATTACTCTGAAATACACTCACTTCTACCACAAAAGAAGAGCTTGATTATATATCTGAGTTTTTAGAAAACTACAAGCTTTCACCAAGTGATCTCAATAAATTTATAGAAGATCCGATGATATTTTTACGCGAAGCCATTTTTAAGTATCCGTTTGAGTGAAATGAATATACAGTTTTTGGGAGTGTGTATCATAGAGTGCTTGAGCTCTTTGTAGAAAAAGAGATGTCATGAGAAAAAGTAGATCTATCATATCTCACTTCTACGTTTTCACTTCTCCTCAAAAAAGAAGTCCTCAATGCTGAGGAATTTGAAAGAATAGAAAAGAAATGAATAGAGTGACTCACATGATACTATGATGTAATATCAAATCGTTCACGTGAACCACTTGCTCTTGAGTACAATTTTAGGCATAGATGAATAACATATGAATGAATACCACTCACATGAAAGATAGATAAGATAGAAAAGCTCTGAGAGATGACCTGACCATGAGGACAGGACTTATGACAAATGGCATTCTTTCGTGAATCAGTTTCACTCATAGACTACAAAACAGGGAAGACTAAAACACTTTGAGTGATCAAGGGTCTTGATAGAGATGGGAATAAAAAACCAGGATGAGAGCATGGTAAGTACCTCAGGCAACTACTCTTTTATAAGCTCTTAGCTGAGCAGGATAGGGAACTATCCTCAAAATTTTCAGTTGATGAGCTCTGAATAGATTTTGTAGAATGAAAAGATGGTAACTATAAATACGTACCACTTGTCTATACAGAAGAAGAATATGAAGACTTCAAGAAGGAACTTGTTGATGCTTGGAATCAGATAAATGATATAGAATTTTGGAAAGAATTGTTGACTTAAGTATTTAAATTTTTATATTATTTAAGCCTGAATGACAGATAGGATAATTAAGTCCTGTATGGTCTAAAATAGGGAGGATGGAATGAAGGTAAAACCCTTGGAAGCTATTGGTAATAGCTGTAGATTCATTGTTGATTGTCATAACTCTTCAATGTTTAAACCAGTGGCATATGCTGTTGACGCTATTGCCCTAACTACATTTTTTACTTGTGCTACACTATTTACATTCTTTTAGTCCCGTTTTCGGGGCTAAAATCTAGGAGGCTTCGGCCTCCTTTTTTATTGCTTAAAAATATTAGCTATTGCTATTTTTATAAATCTATGTTAACATACGGTATCGTTAATATTAAATACAGCTATGACTAAACCATCGTGAATAACATTCTTATGAATAGATCAAGATACTTACACTCAAAAAATTGCAGGTGATTTAGGTATGCAGGACTTACTTTGAAAAACAGACTGAACTTTAAACTTTACTGATACTTGAAGTGAAGGAATTTCTTTGAATGATGCTTTTATCTTATGAGATACTAGTGATGAAGTATTAGATCATGTTTCAGAATTATTATTAGATGACTCTAGATTTAATTCAAAATAAAAGAGTCTTAGGCTCTTTTATTTGTTTTTCTTATATACTTTCCATTCAAACTCCATTCATTTTTCATTATACCTTTCACTTGAACTTTCTTCATGAAAATCATGTGGCACTCCATCAAAAAAGACATCACATCCATGATCTCAATACACCTGTGTTAGGTATATTTTTTCTAGGTCTGGATGAGTAAGTAGCTGATTATAGATATTGGCTCCTCAGATCACAAATATGCTTTCTAAGTTTTCTTTGCTACTAAGCTCCTTGATACAATTTTCTATAGAGTTAAAATACAGCACAAAATCATCCTCCTGAGAGTCTACACTCTCTTTTGTGATACTTCTACTGAGAATGCAGTTAACTCTTCCAGGAAGTGGTCTATACTTCTGAGGAATAGATTCCCAAGTTTTTCTTCCCATGATAACTGCGTTATATTTGTTTGGGTCTTTTGTAGTACTAGTTACTTCTTTAAAATACTTCATATCAGACGGGATTCTCCATGCGAGATCATTGTCTTTTCCGAGTCAGTTTTTTTCATCGACTGCAAGTATATGTGAGAATTTTTTCATAGATTTTTTTATTATTTTTCTAATATATAACTTCAGGTAGATGATGGAATATTAGTAGTTCTTTCTGAGGCTGGTTCATCATAACTTTCGGTATATACTTCTCAGGTTCTTATGTTTATTGTTGTAAATCATGAAGGTGCCTGTGCCGTATCCATCCAAATAGTATCTTTGTCAATAAATTTTATATCAGTATCCGAATAGATTCATCACACAGCTGTTGTCCAATTTCATATATATAATGGTTCTGTCTGATCTCGTTGATATCAAGACTCTAGGTAAAAATAACAGTATATAGATGAATGATGAAATGAACCACATGAGTTATCGGGGCTTTTTGGATTTCTTTCTATTACAACATAGAAATACCTATTTTTATCAAATTGATTCTCTATTACCCTTATTACTTTATGTTTTGTGTTTTGATAATCATTTGTTACTATTTTTTTTTCAATTTCTCCTTTTTCTATCGTTTCTAATCACGTTTCATTTATGCAAGTATTGATAGAATAATCAAAAAAATTCTCCCAATTCTTTCTGCATTCTTTAATGTACTCATCTGTTGCACATAAGCTCTCTTCATAACTCCAGCCAAATCAATCACTTAGGCATTTATTTATTTGTTTAACAGAATTATATTTAATTAATAATATTGCAAAAAGTATTATCAGAACTATAAAAATTATTGAAAATATACTTTTTGTTTTCATGTCTGTTTTATTCAAAATTATTATTTGTTTTTTATTGTAAGGCTTGTATATTTTTATTCAAGAAAATATTTTTTTATAGACTACATTTGCAACTCAATCCAAAACAACTCGAAGCGAAAAATCATATAGACTGACCACTCTTGATTATAGCATGAGCATGAAGCTGAAAGACTGCTACTTTGACTCAAAGAGTTCAGTATATGATAGAAGAAAAATGAATCCATCCATCCGAAATACTAGCTGTTACATTTACCAATAAGGCAGCAAAAGAAATGAGAGAAAGAATAGGGAAAAATCTCGGCATCGAAATAGGGAATAATCCATATAGAACGAGAGGACTTCCATTTATCGGTACATTTCATGGTATGGGAATTTTCTTTCTCAAAGAAACGATGAATAGATTTGCAGATGATGAGAATCTGAATATCGGAATCAAGAAAGATTTTATCATCTACGATGCATCTGATTCTCTTTCAATCATCAAGTGAATCGCAAAAGAGATGAATATGGATGAAAAAGAATATCCATCAAGAAAAATACAAAGCTATATCTCAAACGCAAAGAGTAAACTCTATACACCAGCCTCATACCAGGCAACAGTGGATAATCACTTCAAAGAAGTAGTAGCAGATATATATGTCAGATATCAAAAGAAACTCTCTGAAAATAATGCTCTAGATTTTGATGATATCCTCGTAAAAACTCTCGATATATTGAAGCATCACAAAGTACTCGAATACTATCATGATAAGTATAAATATATCATGATTGATGAGTATCAGGATACTAATAAGCCTCAGTACGAAATCGTAAAACATCTAGCATCTAAATATAAAAATCTCGCTGTGGTAGGTGATGATTGGCAATCAATATACTCTTGGAGATGAGCTGATATGACTAATATTATTAACTTCAAAAAAGACTATCCAAATGCAGTAGTAGTAAAACTCGAACAAAACTATAGAAGCACGAAAAGTATCATAGATGCAGCGAATCAGGTAATCAAAAATAATGTAAACTCGCTCAAGAAAGAACTCTGGACTGATAATGAAGTCGGAGAAAAAATCACCTATATCGAAGCACCAGATGATAGATCAGAAGCAAAGATAATCGTAGATGAAATCAAAGAAAAATTTGAAAAAGAAAACTCAAAGTATAGTGATAATCTGATACTCTATAGGACCAATGGTCAATCACGTAATTTTGAAGAAGCTCTCATGCTAAAAGGGATTCCATATAGAGTGGTTTGATCTCTCAAGTTTTATGATAGAAAGGAAATAAAAGATATGCTTGCGTATCTCAAGGTGCTTTATAACAAAGATGATGTCGTAGGATTTAAGAGAATTATCAATGTGCCATCGAGAAAAATAGGAGCCAAGAGTGTGAGTGTGATAGATATGATGAGAAATGATTTCTGACTCGATTATCTCCAAATCATAGAAAATATAGATGAAGTCGATGATCTCAGATCAAATGCAAAAACTGCACTGAAATGATTTTTACAGATTTATTTGAATTTGCAGAATGCTTCAAAAACTATGGTCGTTTCTGAGCTCATCTGAGAGATAGTAAAACAAACTGACTATGAACAATATCTCAAAGATGGATTTACTAAAGAAGAAATGGAAGCCAAGCTTGATAATATAGAAGAATTTAAAAATGTAGCTTCAAACTATAACGGTATGGATCCAAGAGAATCACTCTGATTATTCCTCGAAGAAATAGCCCTCATAACTGATCTTGATAGAGAAGAGAAGTTTGATGACATGGTCACACTTATGACTATACATAACTCAAAAGGGTTAGAGGAGAAGAGAGTGTTTATAGCTGGATGTGAAGAGGGGATATTCCCACATATGAGAACCATCAATAATGAATCAGAACTCGAAGAAGAGCGTAGACTCATGTATGTTGCTATGACGAGAGCAGAAAATGAACTCTATATAGCCAGAGCTAGGGAGAGATTTTATTTCTGAGATTATGTACGTAATCCTGAGAGTAGATTTATCAAAGAAATTCCATCTGAGTTTATACAAAACCACAGTTATGATTCACTATTAAATGATAATAAAGGAAAAAGTTTCTTTGATTCGTATTCTCCACAAGCATCTATGGAAGCATGAGCTTGAGTGAGAGTACTCAAACCAAAGGTAAATAATGATGTAACAGTATTTAATATGGGTGATAAGATAGAACATCATAAGTTTGGAAACGGTATTATTACCAGTCTGAACTGAGAATTAGCTGAGATTGCGTTTCCGTGAGTCGGTATGAAAAAGATGAATATAAGAATAGCTCCCGTGAAGAAAGTGTAAAAAATAAAAAGCCAGAATTACTCTGGCTTTTTATAATAATATCATCTTTTTTTTCTTCTCAACGTCTCAACTATCCAGTTGAACCAGTACTTATGAGATATAACGAGGTCCTGAGCATGTAGGAGAGAGTGATCGTATCCTGCAAACTTTCTCTTGAACTTTGTCACTCCTGCTATTGGATGAGCTGGATTATCATCTGGAGATACTCACCAGAAGTTGTACTGTTTTGCTCCGTCTTTTTTTGCTTTCTTTATGGCTTCCCATTGGCACAGGTAGTTTGGTGAAAACTTTTTATTTTTTATATCAGAAGCAGCTACATAGTATACACAGGTGTCTCAGAATCTGATAGTCATAAGAATTGATTCTATCTCATCTAGTCCTGCTGATATTGTAGAGATATTTTCTTTTGGGAATACCTTATATAGGTTTTTTATATATTTTTCTGAAAAAGCTGAATAGGTATTTTTTCCATTTGTTCTCGTAGCATGCTTATGATGAAAATCTATGAGTGTTTGAACATGGTCATCTTTATTATCCATCCTCACTGAAACTCATTCTTTTATAGCCCTGTTGATATAGTACCTATCTTTTTTATGCATTTTAGCAAGGAGATCATCTTCGCTCGGAGTGATATCGAGCAGATGAGTATCCTCAGCATGTACATGCATAGGAGCATTTCTAAATCCTAGATCTTTGTATGATTTAGCATTTTGTTTTGTATTGGTAACAGTCGAATTGAGCCTTATGAAACTTATTCACTGAGATTTTGCTATCTTTTTAAGTTTAGGAAGTATAGATTCAAGTGTATCAAAATAGTTTCATATGATAAGTGGTCCATGAGGAGTGAAAAAGTATATTCATCTCTTTGCCTGTACTTTTACCAGCATAAAAACTCATGCTAATATATTCTCTTTATATATACCATATCTAAAAGGTTGATATCATAATAATTCTTGAAAATCTCACCATTCCCATGAGCTTACAAAACTATAAAAATCTATTTCAGATTTCGTAACAAAATCGTTCCATATTTTTTTATCAGTAATTATTTCTAACTTATGCATTTTTTGATTCAAACTTATTTATTAATTTACATATTTTCATAACTTCATCTATTGTGACTCACATATGATTTGGGAGGAGGATTATTCTGTTTGCTATATCTTCCGATACAAGGCATGATTTCTTTTTGTACCCAGCGTTTTTAGCTTTTACTCATTTTGGAGCTATATTGGTTCCTGACCAAGATGTTCATACGAGCACACCGTGATTTTTCATATATTTTATAAACTCTTTCTGAACTTTGTGAGATGTCAGTAAAAAAGGATATCTAAAAGCATTCATAAATTCGTTATTATCTTCAATAAATACTTTCTCTCAGTGTTTTGTTTTTATATTCATATCATAGAGCTCTGCTATATTTCTTCTATGTGTTGTATACATATCTATTTTAGCTAACTCCTTTCTTCATAGGTAGGCCAAAGAGTTTGGATACGCTGTTCAAAACTTTGTTTTACTGCAAGTTTTTTCTTCTTTTGATAATATATCTGTTATGAGCTTACATCTTCTAGAAATGAGCATAATGACTCTTCCAAGTTTGAATATATCATATGTCTTGTACGCAAAGTATCAGAGTATATTGTAGATTAGATTTCTGACTGTAAGAGTCCTGCTTGGCATGGTAAGCAACTCTTTCATTCTACGAGCTTTTTTTAAATACTCTGGATTATTTATAACTAAAAATCCTCACGTAACACTAGAGATAACTTTGTCTCTTCAGCTCGAAAACATAGAAAAATCAGCAAGTGTACCAGTGTGATGATCTCATGATATAGATCAGAGTGAATGAGCGCAATCCTCGATAACCAAGATATTATTTTGTTTTGCTATTTTCATTATCTGCTGCATATCCACTGGTTTTCCAAACGTATGTTGCACGAGTATCACTTTTGTTTTCTTGGTGATATTTTTTTCGAGTTTTTTTATATCAAATCAAAGAGTATTTTTATCTATATCTGAATAAATTATTTTCCCTCACGATTGCAGTACTGCATTTGAAACTACTACGCAAGTGTATCCTTGTACTATTATTTCATCTTTTGCTTTGATGTCTATTAGTTTAAGCGCATGATAAAGAGCTTCACTTCATCTATAAAAGCTCAGTATTTCAGACTCTGGTACTCATAGGTATTCTAATAATTCTCTTTCCATTTCAGATATACTTGCTCATTTTCTCAGAGTTGGGAGCCTGTATGTAATCGTATCTAAAGTATTTATACAGATACTTCCATCGATAGTCGTAAAGAAGTCTGTTGTTATTGTTTTTGTAAACATGTGTTTTATGAGAGTATATCTAAGTATTTTTCTGTTCATCTTCACTCCAGTAGCACTACACTTTTATCATTTATTTCATCGACTGATGTGATGATATTCTCTTGATCAAAATTAGCTGCAATGAGTCCAGCTACGTAGCTGGTTCTATAGTTTTGTCATACATACATGACTTTATCTACTCTCTTGGCTGTAAATTTACCAACTTTATAGTGTACATCTTCAGCATCTTTTCAGAGTTCAAGTATGTCATCAACTATAGCTACTTTTTCTCATTTAAAGTATTTGAGAAATCTGATTCCAGAAAACAGTGATGCTTCACTGAGGTTGTGAGAATCATCTACGATAAGAATCTTCTTTCATTTATATGTAGTATTTTTTAGTACGAGAGTATGTTTAGGCATCTCTAAATCCATCATATTTTTTCTGAGTTTAGATTCACTTACTCAGTGATCCATACAAAAAGCGAGTATTCCTGTGAGATTTAGTATGTTGTGGTCTCAGATAAGATTGGTTTCAAAATCATAAGACTTTCATTTGTATACAAATTCAAATTTAGTTCATTCAGATGTAATAGTTTTGATATTACTTTTTGCATGTGCATCTTCTTCTGTTACTGAGTATTTCACTACCTTGGCTCACTCAGGAAATACAACTGTTCTAATATTTTTATCATCCCAGTTTACGTAGAGGTGACCTTTATTTTTTGCAACACTATTTCAGATCTCTAATTTTGCCTTTTTTGTGTTTTCTATTCAACCAAATAGTCATAGATGTTGGTTTCAAATAGCAGTTAAGAATCCATCAGTGTGGTCTACTATACGTCACATAGTATCTATTTCTCATATTTTATATGCTCACATCTCGCAGATAAAATAATCATATGTATTTTTAAGTTTATTTTTAACCAGTGAAGCTACTCAGAGTTCTGAGTTTACAAACTCTGGAGTTTTGAGGAGGTTTACATCATCTCACTCAAGCATATGACAGAGAAATTCTTTTACAGTAGTTTTACCGTAGCTTCATGTGATTCAAACCTTTATTGGTTTTGTGATACTGTTTCATATCTTGCATGCCTCTTTTACTATCTTTTTTTTCTTTATATTTACTACTGGTAAGAGAAGCGAGTTTATCGCGATGATAAATATGTATGGGAAAGTAAAGAGTATAAATATAAAAGGATAAATAAAGTTATATACTGTTGCGAGAATAATAGAAAATGCTACAGCTAGGAATCAAAAAGTAAGGCTAGAGACTAGCATCATTCTCCCTGTAAGTTTTGGAAACATGACTTTTCATCTGATAAACTTAATGATGATATGAATGTTTCTCACCAAGAGATAAGCAGATACTATATAAAAGAGTATTCAAGCTGCTTTATCGTTGAAAAAGGTAACGAGCGTGACAATAAGTAATGGTACTTCAATATAAAACCATATATTCATAATGGCCTTTTTTCATTGGAGTGTCCTGAAGTACTCAATCAGTCTATCCCATCTATATTCTTTGAGTTGTATGACGTATAGCCAAAAACAGTACCTATATATCATAGGTATGACGAGTAATGAGAGTATGATTATTTGCTCCATATTTATATATTTTTAAGTATACTTTTTGTGAGTAAGTCTGGATTTTGTAGGTGAATTCAGTGTTTTTCTCATTTGAGAACTATGAGCTTGCTTTTTGGTATAAGTTTTTCCAAGAGTTTGCCATCAGAAAGGGGAGTATAAGTATCAGTGTCTCACCGTATCAGTGTAGTATTTATTTTTATTTCTGAGAATATATCTTGCAAGTCTGTGTGTATTATATTCAAAAATGTCTTTTTGAGAAGAGGATTTTGCTCTGCTTTGAGATAGTCTTGTCATCAGATAGCTTTATAGAAAAGTGTTCTGAGTTTATTTCCACCAGGGATGTTTCTGATGATTTTAGCAGGGAAGAGAATAGTTTTATATATCTTTCTCTTCAGAGATGTTTTAGTTTTGTTTCTGATCCCAGCTGATCCTATTAAAAATAGCTTTTTTATGCTTATATTTCATGCTAATGCTAACTTGGTAGATATAGCTCAACCATTGCTATGTCAGATAAGAGTTATTGCAGAAGTATCTAGGTTTATTTTTTTTGCGAATTCTTCAACTATTTCTTTATAGCTATCCATAGTGTATACTTCTGGAAGCTTAGTTTTACCAAATCATGGTAAATCTGGAACAATTACAAAAAATCATTGACTCGAGAGTCAATTAGCTACATCTACCCAACTATCTGATTTTCCTCACCATCAGTGAAGAATCAAGATTTTTTCTTGAGATTTTTCATCACCAAAAGTCTTGTAATGGATATCCGTTCATGTGAGAGATAATACTTTTTCTTGCATAAAAAAACCATACTTATTTGTATGGTTTCATTATATGAATTTTATGTTAAATTTAAAGGTTTAATAAGTTGGTAACTCAATCTTTTACTTTTATGCATCAATTTCTTATTGCACCAGCAAATTCAACTATAGGGTTTAATATTTTGTATTCAATGCTTGGCTCAAAATTAGCATCTAAATCAGGAAGAGGTCTATCAGATGGTAATCTAGTCAAATCTTCTACCACTGGATCTACTCAATCAAAACTTGTACCTATAGATTCTCAGATATAAGTATGAGCCATAATATATTTAGTTAAAGTTACATTATAGATAATATAATGTAAATTATATACTTGTCAAATAAATTACATTAAATCACTACCAGCTATAAGTTTTCCTCATTTTCAGAGACTCCCCATGCTTTTACCTTCGAGGTCTTCATTGAGGTAGATAAGCTTCGCTTTATCATGAGCACCTATGTTTCCAAGAGTTTCTATTCTACTACTATCAAGGAGAAATTGAAGTACTTTCTCAGCATTGAGACTCTTATCTGCCATCTTGATCATATCAACTGCTTCTTTAAAACCTCTAGCTATTTCGGTTCTTTGACCTGCCATACCTTGTCCGAGAAGTATCTTTGATTCTTTTTCAGCTTCTGCTTTTTTTACTTGCATGATTTTTTCTGCTTCCGCTTCGTTGAATGCTGCTTCTTTAAATTTTTCAGTTTCTACTACTTTATTCATAGCTTCCATTACTTTGTTTTCGAGTTTTACATCTCTAACTTGTATAGAGTCGAGAGTATATCCAAAAGTAGAGAGTTTTTCTCTGAGTCTTATTTCGATAGCTTGACCGATTTCTTCTCTCTTTGCAAAGATTTCTTTATGGTTGAAGCTTACTATCATGGCTCTTAGCTGTTCATCTATCGTAGATTTCATCATAGTTCTTGGATCATCTATCGAGTATATAGATTTATATACTGAACCATTTTCACTACTATCATTATCATCTTGTACAAAGTAGATTACATTGAGACCGATATACGCTGTTACATTATCAGAAGTAACTCATTCTACTTCTACTGGGAAGTTTCTTCTATAGAGTACCTGATTTTTTGTCCATTCGAGAAATGGAATAATAAAGTTGATACCAGGCTTCAGTATACGGTTATATTTACCAAGGAATTCTACTGTTTTTACCGTATTTGGTCATACTATTCTGATTGATAGCGCAGCTAGTATGACATCTAAAACGAGTGCTGGTACGAGCCCTGTAAATCATCAGATAATAAATCAAACAAGAGGGAAGAGTATAAGTAAAATAGGAACTACAAAAGCTAACATAGTGTAATAGTTAAAAAATTAATATAAATATCATAAGGAAATATGATGGAAAGTAAAAAATATCTCATACCAATTGGTATGAGATATTTTTAATGAGAAGACATTTTATTTCTTCATATTTTTCATAAGAGATTCAATCTCTTTTCCAGCTACATCTCTAGCTCCGATTCAAACAGCAACAGCAAATGCTACAGCTATAGCACCAAATCAGAGACCAAAAGCCATATTGATTATATCTTCTGCGATTCACATTTGACCAAGTCAAATAGCAATCGAGAAGATAATAATAGCAATTCTCACTAAGTTAGCAGTTCCTTTTGATTTTGAAGTACTTTTTATAGTTTTTGATACCATGTTTGCGATTGCAAGACCTATAACGATAGTAATAAGTCCTCCAAGAATTGAGCTACCAAATACAATAAATTCTCCAACTATATCTGAAACAATAGTAAATCATAGCATGTTTCCAGCCTCTACTGCAGCAAATAACATGAATACAATAAATATCAGTTTTGCTACCATAGTAGAGAGGGGAGTTTTTGTGTTTGTTTTGAGTCCAACTTTATCCAGTATAGAATCAAATCACATATTTTTTAATAATTCTGCTACTAGTTTTGAGGCAAAGTTTGCTACTAGATACGTTAGAGTTATGAGTGCAATAGCACCAATAATGTTTGGAAGAATATCAAGAATTTTTCCGAGCATTTCAGTAGCAGGATCAGAAATCGCATCTATTTGAAGTCTTTCAAGTGCTGAGATAGCAAGAGGTATAATAATAAAGACGTACGCAATAGTACCAACTATACTTGAGATAGAGATACCATCAAGTCATACTTTTTTTGCTGCATCGTCTACTTTTGATGCCTTAAGTATTGAAGTGAGGATTTGTTTTACGAGTCTAGCAACAAATATTCAAACAGCTAATATAATACCAGCTCCAATCAGATTTGGTACATATCAAATTATTTGATCAAGCATTCATTGTACTGGTGCTACTATTTCTTCTAAACCAAGTCCTCAAAGGATACTTGGAAGAAAGAAAAGTATAATAAAACCATAAAGTGCATGAGCAATAGATTTTCATGTCCCAGCTCCGGCTTTCGCATCAAGCTCTGTTTTATCAAGAGCTCTCATACTGAGGTTTTTTGCTATGTTCGCAAGCATCCAGGCAAATACAGCAAGTACAGCTACTCCTATATATTGAGGTAGTGACAATACCACATCGTTGATAGAAGAAGATATGGTTAAAAGATTAAGTCTCTCAAAAACTACTACTAATACATAGAGCATCATAATGATGAATGTAACAGTTTTTGCTACTGATCATACCTTTTCCATTTTTACAGGTACACCGACTTTCATAAGCGCAGTTTCTGCAATAGTTACTTTTCCAATGAGCTTTCATATCAAACTTGATATGAGTTTTGCGACCAGCCATCCAACTATCAATATTAAGATAGCAATACAAAATTGCATAGCTGTATTTAATATATCATCTGGAAAGAATCACAATAAATAATTCAAATATTCCATACTCTAAAAGTTACGTAGGTAAAAATGAGAATCTTTTTATATAAGATTTCATTATCTATATCATACCTAAGTCTCTAGATAAAGCCAATATTAGACTGTTTTTCTGTTGAAAATATGTAAAAAAAACGATTTTTTTGCTTTATTGCTAGTATCAAACAAAACAAAGATAGAGTCAAATCAGCAAATAAATAAATCAAATAATAGGGAGAAGGTCTTTTAGAGCTTTCATCATAGTTTTTGTCATTTTCTTCATATGTTTTGGTAGTATTATAAGCAAAGCTCATTTTAAGGTTGCTGATATTCATATAATACTTACTATAGCTTCAGAAATAGTATTTACTCAAAAACTTGACAAAAGTAAAATAAGTCACATTAAAAGTGCAAATAATCAACCCATAAACATAGCTGTATGTGAGCTCGTAATTTCTTCAGCCATTTTAACTACACATTTTTTATTTGCCATGATTCAGATTCATACCACCACAAAAATCGGACCGAGAAGTTTTACGATAAAAGTTAGATCATCCATATGTAAAAAATTATTATATAAACATAATCAATCTATGAGTTATTTTTTGTAAGTCAAAGTATTGAGTGTAGACATTTTATTAGTAATATACGTAAAAAAGGTAAAAATGGGAGATATCTCTAGGTATCATATATCCTAAAAAATCACTATATTACATATAACATAAGTTATATTATGTTAACTAATTGATATTTCAAGACTTCCTCCCTCTCATGTCTCGATTTTGTTTTTTCGTATATAGAAATATAATGATTCTAATTACTTTTATAAAAATAAAAGTTTATGAGAAATATATTTTTAATTATTTTGATATTTGGTGTAAGTATTTTTAGTGCACCAGTTTTTGGAAATACATATATTGAAAGATATATACTTGGTCATACAGTAAAAGTTATAGAGTATGATTTATCATCAGATATGTATGATTTTGCAATAGTAGCAACAGATGAAGCTACTGATATGAGATCTCTCGCATTAGATAATAATTCTTTTACAGGTATTAATGGAGTCTTTTTCTGTCCAGATGATTATACAGCTTGTGGAAATAAAAGCTATACTATCAATGAGAGGTATATTGCATGAGAGAAAATAGCTACTTATAAATCTACTTGAGATAGAGTTGTTTTTGGCTTTGATACTGAAAATACACCACTATTATTTCAAACTGATCAAATAAATGCAGAGAGAGAATCAGAGATATATCAAGGCTTTGCAAACTTCCCTCTTTTGATGCGTGATTGAGATAATATGGTTGAGTCCTATCATGATGTATGACTCATAGATGCAAAGATGTTAGCAGAAATTCCTCGTAATTTTATCTGTAGCAGTGCAGATAAGACTCATATATACTTTGGATTAGTATATGATATATCACTTGATAGACTTCCTGTTATTTTAGAAAGACTTGGCTGCTCTGATGCGCTTAATCTCGATGCATGATGATCTACAGCATTTGTTTATAATTGATGATATGTTGCATGACCTGGACGTGATATACTTGATGGTATTGTGATTCAAAGGAAGTGACTTGATGTGAATCAGGTAGAAGACAAAGCAAAAAAACTTTCTAGAAAGATAGATGATATTATCTCATCAAGTATGAGTTTAGATAAACAGATATCTATACTATGATCTCTTGATACCAGATTGAAACAGATACGAAAAAATGTATATAAAAAATATACAACCGAAACGATTAATCAGTGGAACGTAAATATATGATATCAAATAGAGCTCAATGATCTAAAATGACTTGAAGATATATACCTCATAAATGCGCTGCAATATCATCTGAGAGAAGTAAAAAAATCTAAACTCGATGAGCTTTATGAGATTAATAGATTTCTCAAGACTATAGAGTAATACTTATTTTGATTGGACTATAACTTCTGCTTTAAAATCATCTCATTTTGCTTCAAAGTTTTTCCAGTTGCTGTAGCTTGGTGATGCTGTTGAAAGTAGGCATATACTTCCCTCTTCTGAGCATTTATATGCAAACTCTACAGCCTCTTTCATAGAAGTGGTTTCAAGTATATTATATCCTTTTCCGAGAGAATCTTTACCATCAAAGAAATCTATGTAGCACTGTATTTCTTCTTTTATTCTGATTCCACTTGGTGGGAAAAATACAAGATTTCTGATTTCATTATCATGAATATACTTTGCAAGTTCTCTGAAGTCATATCCTCTATCCGTTCATCATAGAAACAGTGTAGAAACGGAGTCTCTGTATGTTTTGAGTGCTGCTATCGTGCTTTGTGGTATAGTTGATATAGCGTCATCTATAAAAGTGATTCATTTGTATGTACCGATATCTTCGAGCCTGTGTGGAAGCCCTCCAAATCTCATAGTTACTTTTGTTAGGT
This sequence comes from uncultured Candidatus Altimarinota bacterium, assembly GCA_937999345.1. Lineage (GTDB taxonomy): Bacteria > Patescibacteriota > Gracilibacteria > BD1-5 > UBA6164 > CALLBL01. Next base: position 38,633 of record CALLBL010000003.1, read on the forward strand.
GTTCTATATCGAGTCCAAGTATGTGAAATACTCAGATGATAGAAGTTATATTTATCGTATTGTGAGTTCATTTTATCTTTACATCAGACTCATCCATAACTTTGGTCTCTCAGATGAAAAAATCTCAATCTTTTGCATAATAATTTCATCCAGTTCAAAAGAAATGTGTATTTTCATCTTTTACGATATCTGGACTTTCACTCAAGTTTACATTTATTATTTTATGATGAGATTTCTTGAGTAGATTGAGTTTTGCTCTTCTATAGTTTTCTTGATTGAGATGCCAATCTAGATGGTCAGTATATATATTTCCAAGTATAGCTATATCGAGACTTGGCTGAGCAGTATCGAGCATATAGCTCGAGAGCTCATAGATGATATAATCATACGAGTCACTATGGTTTACTATGTCTATCTCATCGAGTACTGGTGTTCCTATATTTCCTACAAGCTTTACTTTGAGTCCTGCTTCTAGGAGAGATTTATAGAGGATAGTTGATATAGTAGACTTCCCTTTTGTAGCTGTGATTCCGATAGTTTTTCAGCTATAGTTTTCAAAAAATAGTTCTGTTTGAGATGAGAGCTTATCTCTATATGGTTTTATATGCTCATCAAACGGAGATATACCAGGAGTTTTAAATATGATATCAAAATCTCACAGGCTATCAATATAGTTATCTCCTGTTATTATTTTTACTGATTTATGATCTGTATTTTGTAAATGCTTACTTAGTATTCATGAACAATTTAAGAACTCATCTATTTTGCTGAGAGGAATTTCTCAAGAAGATATATAATCTACTGGAAAACAAGAATTATTTTTATCCAGTATAGTGATATCTGTAATTCAAAGTTTAAGTAAAAATATAAACGTACTTCTCCCCTCTTTTCAAAATCAAAGTATAGCTATATGCTTTTTATGTAAATTTTTTATTTTCATTAATATGTATGATTTAATGCTAAATCTACTCTTTGTAAAAACTTTTTCTTTGGAATAATAAAATCTTCTGGATTAACTTTTTCTAATAATTCACGAGTAAGTGTTGTTACATTTTGATGTGCCAATAAGTATTGTTGAGCAAATCTTTCACTTACTTTTATTCAAAAAAACGTTGATCTAAATCTTCCATGCTCTAGTTCAACTGGTCTAGAATCTCTATGTAATTGTACTATTTGTTCACTTGCAAACATAATGTCTAATTCCTCTTTTAATTCTCTTCTTAGAGTCGTTATTGGTTTTTCTCACTTATCTTTGGCTCAGCCTAAGAAAGCTATTTTTGCAAATTTATTTCATCTATGTAAAAAAACTCTCTCTCTAGGATCTATGATAGCTGCTTGTGATGTATGTATTATACTTGGTAGATTCATTTTTATGCTTTCTTAGATTCTTTCTTTATAAAATGATAGTAAATCACTCACATGAGTACTGCTGCAAAAAGTATCGCAAAAAGTGCATTTCCAGAATAATCTGCGATGAGTTCTTTGTTTTCTCCTGCTATATATCAGATAGTAAGTAGTATCAGATTCCAAGTCCCAGCTCAGATAGCTGTATAAAGAAGAAATTTTGACATGTCCATCTTGAAAATACCAGCAGGTAAACTGATAAGTTGCCTTACAGCTGGGATAAATCTACCAATAAGTGTAGTTATAGCACCATGTTTTTTAAAGTACTTATTTGATTTCTTATAGTGATCTTCATTGAGAAGTATGTATTTTCCATATTTTTTTATCATATGCTTGATAGTTGGTCCACCAAAATGCATACCAAGAAAATAGTTGATAACAGCTCAAAATAATGCTCATCCAGTACCAAACAAGAGTGCAGCAAAGAAATTCATCTGTCCTGTGCTAGAAAGGTATCATGCTGGTATCATAGCGAGTTCACTCGGGAATGGTATAAAGCTCGACTCAACCATCATCATAATAAATATACCAGTATATCCCCAATCTCATACGGTAGTAACTATGAGATCAACTATTGTATGTAGCATGTATTTTTATATTAAAAAGTATTTGTTTTAGTGTACGGGAAACACAAAAAAAATCTAGTCGATTTTGACTAGATTTTTAATTTCCTTTTCGTCTATATAATCTAATATTTCTTGCACTTGATTTCAGGTGTAGTTTCTAATATCTGTCAGTGATGAAGTGCTTAGTAGAAAGGATGCAAATCATGTTATATTTGTTTCATTTGATATAATTTTATTATTCTTCTCTAACTCTGTTTTACTTTTTGATTTATTATTGTGTTTAGATTGGCTTTTATTTCATGATTTTGCTTTGATTTTTGATATTGCATTCCTAGTTGATATATGTTCTAAAAGCTCTTTTTCTGTCATTTTTAGCATTTGTGATAGTTCTTCAGTATTCACATATGTTGGTTTTATATCTAAGAAATTTCAAGTTCATACTTTATGTATTCTCACATCGGTAAATAGTTCTCATAATTGGTATGAGAAGTTTATAGTTTGTTCTCACACAGTATGAGTTCATTTTAGTACAGCTGAGTTAAAAGATAAAGTTTTTCTTGATTGAGGTAATCATTGCAAAACAACATCAAAGTATGATTTGATTGAATCAAAATTTAGTCATACATGAACGTGCTTTCAGTTCTGTTCAAGTAATAAAGTTCTTACATTTTTAGGTAAAGAATTAAAACTATTTATATAAGTTTTATAGCTTGCGATTAATTCTTCTTTGTGGATACATTCTAACCATATAGATAAATCATGTGTATTTCGTAAAGTTGGTATTGTTTGATTTCATATAAATGGAGAGAATCATTGTTGGAATTTTTGTACTTTTGCACTACTAAATATGTGATTTCAAAAATTTCATATTATAGCTTCATCAGGCATCAATGAATGTGACAGATCTTCTAATAGACATTCATTAGGCTTTATAGCACTGATGAAAGATGATCCTACTTTTGGTCATTCTGATAAAGGTATTTGAGTGCTTATACCTATAGCTCAGGATGTTCATAAAAATGTCCTACGATTCATTTTCATTGATAAATTGAAAAAAGACTATAAAAGTTAATTTATTTATAGTCTTTTTTAGTATTTAGTCAAAAAATTAGTTTACGCTAACTTCATTCCTTCAAAGTATGTATCAAACTCTTCTCTATCAATTTCTTCTTTTTCAAGTAGATCTTCAGAGATTTGTGTATGAAGTTTTTTATGCTTTTTAATGAGAGTGATAGCTTTGTTATATGCTTCTTTCAGAGTTTTTTGTACTTGGAGATCTATATTTTTTTGAGTTTCTTCAGAGATGATAGCTCTTTCTCACTCAGCACCGAGATGATTTCACATACCTCTCTCTCCTGCAAAGTTTTCTTGGCCGATTTCATCAAACATACCATATCTCATAACCATATTTCTTGCTATGCTCGTAGCTCTTTCTATATCGTTACTCGCTCAAGTAGTTATGAACTCTTTTCCAAAGAAGACTTCTTCGGCAGCACGTCATCCGTAGAGAACTGAGAGTTCATCGAGGAATTTAGCTTTACTCGTAAGGATAGCATCTTTTTCTGGCATAAACCATGTCACTCAGAGTGCTCCACCACGAGGTGTGATAGATATCTTGTGAACTGGGTCAGAGTTTGGTAGGAGTTTTCCGAGAAGTGCATGCCCTACTTCGTGGTATGCTGTGATTTTTCTTTCTTCCTCATTCATCACGAGAGATTTCTTCTGGAGTCCCATTACTATTCTTTCAAATGCTTGTTGTATTCTTGGAGTGCTGATTTCTTTTTCATTATATCTAGCAGTGATTATGGCTGCTTCATTCATGATGTTTCATAGATCAGCTCAGCTAAATCCTATAGTGCTCGATGCTAGTGCTTTGAAATCTATATCTTTACTGACTTTTTTATCTCTTGCATGTATTTTAAGTATTTCTTCTCTATCTGGCTGATTTGGTAAGTTTACTGTTATCTTTCTATCAAATCTACCTGGTCTCAGAAGCGCTCTATCGAGTACATCAGCTCTGTTGGTAGCACCTATTACTATTACATTGGTATCATTATCAAATCAGTCCATTTCTGTGAGGATTTGGTTGAGTGTTTGCTCTCTTTCATCATGTCATCCACCGGTTCCTGGTCCTCTCTTTTTTCCTATTGCATCTATCTCATCGATAAAGATGATTGCAGGAGCTATTTTTTTAGCATTGGTAAAGAGGTCTCTTACTCTAGAGGCACCAACTCATACAAACATTTCTACAAATTCAGAACCTGAAATACTGAGAAATGGTACATTGCTCTCACCTGCCACAGCTCTCGCGAGCATAGTTTTACCAGTACCTGGAGGACCTACGAGAAGAGTTCCTCTTGGTATCTTCGCTCCGATAGCTTTGTATTTTTTTGGATTCTTGAGGAAATCTACTACTTCTGAGAGTTCTTCTTTTTCTTCATCTGCTCCAGCTACATCTTTGAAGAGGATTTTATCTTTGCTTTGATCAAAGAGCTTTGCTCTCGATTTTCCAAATGTCATAGCATTATTTGCCATACCTCACATACGACTGAGTAGCACAAAAGCTATTCATACAAAGAGTATAAATGCGAGAATAGTAGGAAGCATCTCTCCCCAGAACTGTTCACTGGTTTTATCCTTGACGAGTATGTTTGTTTCTATCTCAGGGTTTTTCAGGCCAAGGTCACTGAGTGAGTCATTTGCTGGTATGATAGTGATATCTCTTTCAATCTTTGTTATACCATTTACTGTTACTCATGATCCAGTGACAGTTGCTATAGCTTTATTTCCATCTATTAGGATTTCTTTGTATTTTCCTTCTGAGAAATTTTTCTCAAGCACGTTGAGTCATATATCATTATCAGTAAATTGTTGCGATTCGCTAATATAAGGTACCAGTGAAGCAAGTATCAGACATATAACTAAAAGAGTTAGTATTGGTCTGATGTCATTTTTCTTTTTTCATGGTTTTTTTCCGAGTTTATTTGGTCAGTTTTTTTTCAAATTCTTAAATTTTGGTACATTGTTTTTCATTTCGTCTTTTTCTTTTATTAATACTACGTTAGAGCTTAAAAATTTTATGAAAAACTCCCCTTTTTGCAAAAGTTTTTCTTGGAGGATATTTTATAATTTTTTTAAAATTTTCTATTAAATAATCATTATATCAATATAATAATCTCAGTATTTAAAAAATGAAATGAAACACCTAAAGATAAAGATAGATAAACTCGAGCTGTGAGGAGAGCTTATCCTCTCAGATATAGAGCTCACTCTCAATAAAGATGATAGAATATCAATAGTTTGACCAAACGGATCTGGAAAAACTACTTTTATGAAAGTGCTTACTGGGGTGATAAAAGATTATATAGGGCAAATAGAAAACATATGAGATCTCACTCTCTGATATCTCTATCAAGTATATAGTGATGATGAAAATAGAACCGTTCATGACGAACTGAGAGATGCATTTTCAGATTTACTTGATATGGAAAAAGAGCTAAAAGTATTGGAAGAAAAGATGTCATCAGATGCTTCTGAGCAAAATATACACGATTATACTGAGATGCTTGAAAACTTTAATCATAGAGGATGATACGAATATGAAAATAAGATTCATGCAGTAGCAAATGGTTTAGCTATACTAAATCTGCTTGATAAAAAGCTGACAGAAATCAGTGGATGACAAAGGACAAAAATAGCCCTCGCAAAAGTGCTACTGGAAAAACCAGATATACTCGTACTAGATGAACCAACAAATTTTATAGATATAGAAAGTGTTGAGTGGCTGGAGAATTATCTGCAAAACAAATGGTATAGCTGATATGTAATCGTCTCTCATGATAGAGAATTTTTAGATAAAACTTGTACAAAGACTTTAGAAATACAACCACAAAGAGCTCCTACTCTCTATCATAGTAACTATACAGATTATCTATATGAAAGAGAAAAAAGAGAGAAAAAACAGTTAGAGGCCTGGGAGAGACAGTGAGGATATATCACAAAACAAGAAGATCTTATCAATAGGTTTCGTGCTGGTTCGAGAGCTGGTTGGGCAAAGAGTCGCGCGAAGATGATCGATAAAATGGAAAAACTGGAGAAGCCTTACATTCCTCAAAAACCACAATTTTATTTTAACTATACTTGAGAATCGAGCGATAAGATTCTCGATTTAAAAGAAGTCTTTATCGGGAGAAAAGATGCTCTCTTTTTCATACAGGAAGCTACGGTATATAAGTGACAAAGGATTTGAATCGTATGAGAAAATGGTGTTTGAAAATCAACATTTATCAAAACTATTCTCGGGCAGATTCCTCTACTCGAGTGAAATATGTCTATTTGAAAAGCAAATGAGATTATCTATTATTCTCAAATGCATGAAGAACTGGATAAAAATAAAACTGTCAGGGATAATTTTAAAAAGCATTGATTTCATTATCCAGATCAGCACCTGATTGCTATACTTAGACATTATTTGTTTGAAGCTGCAGACATAGATAGAAAGGTCTCTACTCTCTCTGGTGGTCAGACGAGTAAGCTTTTATTTGCTATACTTGGGCAAAAATGATCCAATGTCCTTATCTTTGATGAGCCAACGAATCATCTCGATTATGATACAAGAGAATCTCTAGAGGCTTCTCTGCAAAAGTATGATGGTACTATTGTATTCATCAGTCATGATAGATATTTTGTAAATAAGCTCGCAACTCATGTGTGGTTTATTACAGAGTGAGAGCTTTCTATTAGTTATGGTAATTATGAAGACTACAGGTTCAAAGTCGAGCATAATCTCGGAATGGATATGGTGCTTTTTGATGAAGAAGCTCAGCTTAATCTCGTACTTGAGGATAAGCTTGGAAAAAAGCAGTTCAAGAGAATGCAAGAAAAATTTTGAAAGAAAAGAAAAAGAAGAAAATAATTATTTCCTTCTCTCTCCTACATAGTGTACAATAAAATCTAGTTTCTCTGAATCTAGATTTTTTATTGCATATAAACAATCAGATATTAAATTACTGAGATCTGATTTTGCTTGCTCGAGTCATACGAAGTGTACAAATCATTTTTCTTCTCATCATACACTCTTCCCTGTTTCTTCAGCTGTTCATTCCACATCTAGTAAGTCGTCTTTTATCTGAAAAGCTAAGCCGAGCTTTTTTCCGAAATCAGAATAATTTTTTATTTCTTCATGTTTATCTGCTAATAGAATACCTCATAAAACAGAAGCTTCTATGAGTGCTCATGTTTTTTTATTATGAAGTGTTTCTAGGAGCTCTTTTGTCAGCTTTTCTTCGTTATGTTCAAAGTAAATATCTTCTATCTGTCATCATACCATTCCATAAAATCAGATAGCATGTGAGAGGAGTTTGGATAGTTTTTGAGATATTTTTGCATCTGATATATCTGATATGATTTCAAATGCAAGTGCGCTCAGTAAATCTCCTGCGAGTACAGCATTTGCTTCTCAGTACTTTTTCCAGACTGTTAGTTCTCATCTACGAAGTGTATCATCATCCATACATGGTAAGTCATCGTGTATCAGTGAGAATGCATGTACTATCTCGAGTGCGATACAATACTTTATAATATCATCATCAAAAACTATGTCTGATAACTCTTGTTTTGTAAATGATAGATAAAATTCAAGCGCGAGAATAGATCTGATCTTTTTTCCTCATCTCGTTCCGTAGATGACTATTTCTTCAAATCACTTTAGTACTTCTGAGGTATTTTCTCTGAAATAGTTTTTAAAATATGTATCTATAGATTGTTCTATGAAATCTTTGTATTCACTATACCAGTTTGGTAGCATTTTATTATTTTTATGTATTATTTTCCGAAGTTTCTCTTGCTTCCGTTAAATGATGCTATGACTTTATCGAGCTCTGCTTCATCAAAGTCTGGCCACATCTTGTCAGTAAAGTAGTACTCGCTATATGCTGAGTCGTAAAGCATAAATCATGAGTGTCTGATATCTCAACCAGTTCTCACTATCACATCTGGTTCAGGGAGTTTATCTGAGTCTAGAAATTTCCTAAATGATTTCTCATTTATTTCTTCTGAGGATATTCATGACTCTATAGCTTTTTGTACTCATCTAATTATTTCATTTTGTCCTCCATATATCAGTGCTAAAGTCAGAGTGATTCAAGTGTTGTTTTTTGTTATCTCTGTGACTTTTTTGAGTTTATCTTGAGTCTTCTTTGGAAATTGTCAGAGATCTCATATAGCTTGAAATCTTAACTCTGTTTCCATAAATCTTGGTACGTATTTTTCGATAGTATCGAGTAGTTTTACGATTCAGAGTATTTCTACTTTTGATCTTTTTTTATAGTTTTCAGTAGAGAGTCACCAAGCTGTCAGATACTTGATTCATTTATCTGATGCTATCTCAGCAATCTCTTCGAGTATTTTTGCTCCCTGCTTATGTCCTGAAAAAGCGAGCTTTCATCTCGATTTAGCCCATCTACGATTTCCATCCATTATTATTGCTATATGATTTATCATATGTTTATCCGAGTATTAAGTGATCTGGATTTGCCAGATTATAAAATTTCTTTTTTTTCTTCATGAGCTCTTCATAGTTTCATGATTCTACTATCTTTCCATTTTCGAGTACAAATATCTTATCTACATTTTGAATAGTTGAAAGTCTATGTGCGATAATAATAGTAGTTTTTCACTTCATGAGTCTATCAAGAGATTTTTGTATGAGTTTTTCTGTTTTGTTGTCTAGTGCGCTGGTTGCCTCATCGAGGATAATTATTTCAGGATTCTTGAGGAATAATCTCGCGATAGAAACTCTTTGCTTTTCTCAGCCTGATAGCTTGAGTCATCTTTCCCCTATAATTGTTTTTATTCCATTTGGTAGATTGTATACAAAATTTGCTTCAGCATTTTTTAGTGCCATTTCAATATCTTCTTTTTTTGCTCATGGTTTTGCAAACTTAAGATTTTCTTCTATAGAGAGATTAAAGAGACTATTGTCTTGAGATACCACACCTATATGTGATCTCAGTGATGATTTCTTGATGGTACTTATATCTATATCATCAAGCAGTATCTGTCCAGATGTTACATCCCAGAATCTCAATATCAGATTTACTACCGTGGATTTTCATGCCCCAGTATCTCATACGAGCGCAATACGATCACCAGGTTTTACTTCTAGGTTTATTTTTGAGATTACATTTTTGGTATCATTGTAACCGAAGTTTACATCTAAAAATTTTATATCTCATTTCACACTTTTTATTATCTTTCAGCTGTCATCATCATCTTGCTCTAAATTTTCTAATTCAGTATACATTCTTTCTATAGATGTGAGATTTTTTTGAAATTGTCTCAATTTGGTAAATATAAAACTAAGAGGATAATAGATAAAAGTTACATAACTAAAAAATAGAAATAACTCAGCAAATGTAAGTTTTCATTCTGCTATAAAAAAAGCTCCAGATCATATAACTAATAATCTAGCCATCATAACAATGCCTTGTACATATACATGAGATAGACTCCACCCAGCATTGAGCCATTTTTGGGTTTTATAATTTGTACTGAGTATATGATTTATTTTTTTTTCAAATTTTTTCTCTAAGTTTAAAATCTTGGTAAGAGAAAAATTACTCATAGTGTTTCCTATATTTTCATATATCTTATCATAGAGGCTGTCTAGTTTCCGTTGACCTGGTCAGAGTTTTTTATAGATAAATATACCAACTAAAACCATAAGTGGGATTGGTATAAGTGTGATAAAAGCCATGACAGGATTTATATAAAATATGATTCCTACTGTAACTAATATTATGGTTACATTTGCAAGTATTTCAGCAAATAAGTCGCGTGTAAATCAAAATTGTTCATCAGTTCACTTACTGAGTATTTTGTAAATAGCTCCTGTTTTTTTTGAAAGATATTCAGGAAGACTCATTCTGATTATCTTTTTTGAAAAGTGTGAATTCACTTCATGAAAGTTTAATACAGAATATTTCATAGAGAAATAAAAGTCATATATGTATGTAAATCATACTTTCAATATAATATAAGCAATCCATACTCAAATAAGGAAGGTAATATTTTCTAAGACTACTTCTCATGTGATATAGAGAGCTTCTATCTCTGCGATAATCTTGGATATGATGATTGGTTCTAGGGTAGAAAAAGAGAAAACAAATACTCAAAAAATAACCATAAATATAAATGGTCATTTTCCAGTAGTACCTATAAAGCTACTCAGGACTTTTTTAAAAGTAGAGCTTTTGTTTCAAAACATTGAGAATGCTTATACAATTATTTTATCTTCTGCTGAAAGTTTGATTTTTTTATACTCTTTAAGAGTTTTGTTTTTATTGATTTCGTAGAGAAGTGGAGATGCTATAAATATAGACGAGAATGTACCGATAAGCGTACCAAATATCATAACGAGTGTGAATCCTGATATGCTTTCAGGTCCAAATAGGAATATTGTAAGTAGTACAAACGCGAGAGTTAAACTCGTGTAGATACTTCTTCTGAGTGTTTCTGTAACGGCTATATTTATTATTTCTTTTAGATCTTTTCCTTTTCCTGCATACATCTTGAGATTAGCTCTAACTCTATCAAAAACTACGATAGTATCGTTAATCGAATACCCAAGTATAGTGAGCAGAGCTGTAATAAAGAATGTATCTACTTTAAACTCCGGAAAGAAGCTTGATACGAGTAGGTAGAGTCCACTTGATATGAGTACATCATGGAAGAGAGTGATTATAGTAATGATACCAAAAGTCAGAGAACTGATTCCAGATACAGCCCCAGAAAATGCGTATGCCACATATATAGTGATACCCACTATTGCTATTGCTAGAGTGATGATGGCTGTATTTTTTATATAGTCACCAAAACTCGCTCCTATATTTACATAACGAGAGAGTGATATATCATCACTTTTAGCAGTAAGGATGTCATCAATAGCTTCTTTGAAGTTTATTTTTTGAGCTTCAAGTTCTACCTCATCTACGTTTCTATTAAAACCTGTTTCTACTACAAATTTATTTTCTCCAGATATTTTATATACACTCGTAGTATTTATATATTTTCAGTTTTGATTTACTTCTTCGGCTAGATTCTTAGCTTCTAATCTTATCTCATCGAGGTTTACATCAGTTTCATATGTATATTCTGATTGTGTTCCTCATGTCATATCGATTCAAAGATTTATGTTGAACGCGAAAAATGATATAAGTGAAAATAGTACGAGTGCTCCTGATACACCAAAAAAAGTATATCTATTTTTTATTACGTCGAGAAGTTTTTTTGCTTCCTGTTTTTTCGTTTTAGCCATGTGTGATTTTATTCTTAAAATTAACTCAGGTATTGTATAAAAAAAAGCGTATAAATCAAAATTAACTTGCATCATAGTGCAAAGCACTTAAACTCCTCAGCATCTAAAAAATAACCTATACATGATGGTGAAAAAGATTCTTGATATCATTATGAAAATATTGATATTTCTCACGATTGCTCTTGCAGTACTTTCGATAGCAAAACCAGAGCTCATTAAATCTGCGATAGAATCACTCAGATGAGTAGTTGACTGACTTTGAAATTGGAATTATCTCATAGTATTTACCAGCGCTCTTATTGAGGCCTTCCCTGTTATATGAGTAGTTATTCCTGGGCAAAATATACTCCTTATCGTATGAGGTTTTTTTGCTGAAATCAGTATGCAAAACCTTATATTTGCTGTAGTTATATCGAGTCTATGAGCTATACTTGGTAACTATATAGGCTATATACTTTGAAAACATTATGGGGATGTATTTTTTGAAAAATACTGATACTGGTTTTCTCTCTGAGAAACTGAGGTAAAATATCTCAAAAAATCAATTCACAAGTGGGGAGCTTGGAGTGTGATACTTGGGAAGTTTCATTCTCTAGCGAGAGCATTTGTACCATTTGTAGCTGGGAGCATGGGGATGAAAAGCACATCTTTTATGATTTACAACATTATTGGTTCTATATTTCGGTCATGTACCATCGTACTTATATGAGTACTTTTTGCCAAGACATATGAAACTGTGATAGATTATATCTGATATATATTTATTTGAATTATGCTTCTATTTGTTCTCTATATATGGAAGTTCAAGAAAAAAGAGTTTATGCAGTATATGAAAGAAAAAAATGAAGAGATAGAAAAAAGAGTAAATAAATAATTTACTCTTTATTTTTTTGAAACTATAAGTAAATTTCTCCCCTCAAATCTTTTATCTCATCATGTTATCGTATACATCCTATGAGAAGCATATCAGAGATCTGGATTATTTGTTTCTATATCTGCATCTTGTATATTCTCTTTTTTCACTCAATGATATAAGAGTATATCTACAATTATCTGTTTCAGATTCAGATGTCATTTCTTCTCATTTATTGTTTTGAAATATTTACTAGCATCAAATCAATACTTAAGCATGATCTTTCAAAAGTTTTTCTCATAATCAGAAATAGAAAATTCGTATCACTTTCCTACCATCGGAGCAAGATAAAAAGAAAGATTTTTTATTTCTTCTCTATGCCCTAATTTGCTAAATATTTCTCAAACAATATCTCTTGAAGTTCATAGGTGTCATGCATGTACTATTCCTATGAGGCTTCATATTTTATTGGAAAATCATATACCTCCACAATCTGCTAGTGGTACTGCGAGAGATATCTGCTTATCTCATAGATTATATATAATACATCCATCAGTTCATGGATATAACAACTGGAAATTATCTTGCAGTTCAGAGCTATCTATTAGTTTTATATTGCTAGTATGATCTTTTCCATCCACAAAAACTACACTTCAATATTTTTCTTGAAGTGTAGTTTTTAGCGTGTCTGAGATTATTAAGTTAGAGGTACTATTTCTATGTAATAAATCTACTGATACTCTTGGTATGTTGTGAAACGAAACTGACATAGATTACATTTCCACTCCTTCCATAAGTTCTTTTGCAAGCTCCTCTGTATCTTTTTTGTTGAGTATTTTTATGTTTTTGAGTTTGGTAGTAGCATCATCAAAGAGTTTTCTCTCTGCTGTAGCTTCCTCTGCAACCTTTGCTCTAAATGTATCGATTTCATCAAAATGATTTTTGAGTTTCGTAACATTTTCTATAAATACCGTAGTAGAAAGAATAGGTTTAGAGGTAACTTCTTCTGTTTCTCTTGAGCTTTCTATTGCTCTATCTGTTAGTTCACTACTCATCTTATCGATGGTACTTCCCATAGCATCCATAGCTTTCATAGAAGCATCGATAGCTTTTTGACTCGCTGTTTCGATGATCGCTGTTGAAAGAAGAGTCTTAAAAATAGGTCTACTTGAGTTCATAGCAAGTGAGAGCTTGTTGGCTGCATCGAGTCTCATGAGAAGTCTCTTTCTAGCCATCTCTAGGTTTCCAATTAGTACTACGAGATTTCCTTGGAAAAATTGTACGTTTCTGAGAAACATAGAGAGTTTTACTTTTTCATCTTCATCGTCAGTTTTTTCTAAGTTTGTTTCAAACTCAACCATTTTATCTTCGATGAAGTTTTTGTATGCTATTACTTTTCAGAGGTTCGCATCTATTCCATCGAGGAACTCTTTTTGCATATTGATAGAAGTATTTACGCTATCATAAGTTGTATCAAATCCTGAAAAGATAGTAGTTATCTTCCCTTCTATACCTTTTACATTAAATTTTGTCTCATCAAACTTAGCATCAATCCCTTTTGCTACGTGTCCTACGAGAGGAAGAGCTTTAAAGAGCCTCATGATAAGGCCATCGTTGTCTATGATTTCACTATATACTTCTTGTACATCACCATTCATCTTAGAAAGCTCATCAGAAACTCTCATGATAGGATCTCTATCTATTACTTCTGAAGTTTCAGCAAGTATATCATCGAGAGGAGCTGTTATTCTCTCCCCTACCGTTCTGAAATCATCAGCTGTTTGAAAAGCTTCTGCTACTTCTTGAGATTCATCCTTAGTAAGATCTTGAGGTTCTATAACTACAAGAGTTTTTTCGTCTGCCATTTTCTATATATTTAAAAAATAATATACTTTCTAGTTTATCGCATTTACTCTAAAAGTAAAAATTTTGTTTTTACGATATTCATATATAATAATCTTGATAATACGTAATCCATGCAATGAATAAAACTTATTGATACATCTATCTTGCTATTTTTCTTTTTCTCGATGCATTATTTCCTATACTTTCCTACTTTGCACTTCAGAGTATATCAGCATTATGGCTTTTTGCTTTTGCAACTCTGCTATCACTTTTATTTACGTTAATTTTATTTATAAAGAAAAAACTATATACAGGATATTTTCAAAAACATATAGCTGTTCCTGTATTTATGTCATCATTATTTTTATGAATATGATGATTGCTATATTTTTTTGGTATAAAATACTCGTCTCCTTCTACTGCTTCAATTATTCTATTATCACAAACTTTTTTCGCATTTATTGCTTTCAATATTTTTTGAAAAGAAGATTATCATTTTAAGCAGATTATTGGAGCAGTTTTGATGCTGATATGAGGAATTATAATTTTATATCAGTGAGATGATTTTATTAGCTTAGGATGAGTTATTATGCTGCTGGCTTGTATATCATTTACTATTTGAAATTTTTATACCAAAGTTGCCAGCAAAAGATGAGTGAGTTCTATATTTCTTTTATTTAATAGAAATATGCTCATGACAGTTGTATGATTCATCCTAGCATTTGTATTTGTATGAAGAATTGAAATGGTCACTATATCTGAAAATATGATATGGATACTATCTATATGATTCTTAGTTTTATTTTTATGTAAAATTCTTTGGATACATGCACTCAAGAATCTCGACTCTTTTGTTGCTATATCAAGCTTTCCTATTATTCCATTACTCGTTATGATATTTTCTTTTTTTATTCTCAATCAATCCCCAACGATTCAAGATATATTATGATTCATTCCTATATGAATCGGGACATTATTACTCGTAAGTAAACAATAAAATATGCTCACTCAAAAAAAATACATAAATCCAGAAATTCTGAAGCAGATAGATGAAAAGGGCTTTAGTGTATACAACTATATCTCACTCAGAGAATTACTCCTGACAGTGCAGAGAGACTATCTCTGAGTGATTTCTAAGCTCAATATTCCTTTTGCTATTATTACTATTATTCTTTGAGTGATTTCATATGCCTCTGGGAATTTTTGACCAGTTATGAGTTTTCTCCTGATAGCCTATGGGCTAATATTTATTTATCTCTTTTTTAGACTGATAAAAGTCACATATTATTATTTTATCGTGGCAGATGTAGTCTATACAAAGAAGTGACTTATTATTTGAAAACAGATTTACTACTATGATGATGATTGAAATCTCGATGAGAATCTAAAAAAGTATGAGATGATATTTGAAGAATATCTCTCTAAACCATCTCGTATACAAGAGGTAATAGAAAAGAGAAAAGAGAAATTTATACAAAGTAGCGCAAAAAAGCTTTCTGATTCTGGAGAAAAACTTGGTAAGATGCTCGAACAAATGGATAGAGAATGAGCATGACAAGTTGCTCTTGTGGTTTTTGCTAGTTTTGCTCTCTATGTAGTGTGTCTTTATATATTTTACTATATTGGTATATTTCTCTGATTTATATTTTTCTATATTTATGGGTTTATTATAAATATCATCTTGTTTTTCAGGAGAAATACTGAAGAAAGAATCAAGAAAAAAACACTCCAGATAGATAATACATTTCTTAAGATGGATACAACCTATGATCTCCTCAGTCAAAAGATAGCTACTTTTACTGGATGAGAAGTATCAAATATATCAGGATTTATAGGAAATAAGTTTAATGATTTCTATGGTTACACCAATATCTCTCTCAAGGATAAAAATAAACTCTTGAAACTTATTAAAGACTCTCAATATAAAGACTTCGTAGACTTTGATCTGCTTAAGAAATATCTCAAAAATAATTTTAACAAACCAGTAAAAGAGATGATTGCTATGCTTGAAAACTACAAGATTCTTACTGAAGCGTGAATAAAAGAACTTGAGCAAACAAAAAGCACTAAATCTGAGTTTAGTGCAAATCTGGAATCGAGGAGAATCATGCTGGAAGCAAATCTGAGACAAATGGAATTTAATCTAGAAAAACTTAAGAAGATGGTTTTATAAATTAATATTGCTCATAATCTCCAGGATTTTCTACTATTTCTTCTCAATACATTTCTTCAATATCTTCTAATTTACCATAAGTATTTAAAGATATTTCTTTTAAGTATATAAGTAGATCTTTCACATTTTCATAATTCATTGATAGATGTGGTAATCCTTCAAAGTCACTACTACCAAATTTTTTAATTATCTCTACTAATGATTTTTCATCTTGATCAATAATCCATTTTTTGATTCTTGTTTTTTCTTCTCAAGAGAAAACGACATCAAATTCTTCAGATCAGCATTCATTCATTTTATTGAAAATGAATTGTAAATTGCTTCTAGTAAGTCTATCAGAAACTTTTTGTAGCTTCTCTAACAACAAATCATCAATACTTTTCATGGTATTAAAAGTTGCATCTGTAGTTTGATCTAAGCTTGCTTTCACAGTATCTCTTTCGTGTCAAGCATAAGGGTTTGCGTCGAGCCACTGGTAAGTTGCTTCTGATAAGTTTCAAGAATAGTTCATGTATTGATTTTATTACATTAATTAAGTTAATGTAATATATTGATTATATATAAATTGTCAACTAGTTGTTGAACTTGAAAAGCATTACATCTCAGTCTTGTACTATATAGTCTTTCCCCTCTAGTCTTACATGCCCAGCAACTCTTGCTTTCGACCATCCTCATTCTGATACTATATGTTCCCAGTTGACTACATCAGCTTTGATGAATCATTTCTCAAAATCTGTATGTATCACTCCAGCAGCTTGAGGCGCTGTAGCTCATTTTTTGACTGTCCATGCTCTTACTTCTTGTTCTCCTGCTGTGAAGTAGTACTGAAGTCCGAGAGCATCGTAGCTTGCTTTTATGACGTTATCAAGACCTGTTGTTACGAGTCACATATCTACGAGGAATTCATTTTTTTCCTCTGGAGTCATCTCTATCATATCTGCTTCGAGTTTCGCACATACTGGAGCAACTTTACCTGTCACTCAAAGAAGTTTTTGTAAATCAGATTCTGAAGCATCCATCATATCTTCAGATACATTACAAGCGTATACAAACTCTTTATTGGTAAGTAAGTACATTTCTCTTATGTCTTCGAGTTCGTCTTCACTGAGATCCATGCTGCTTGTAAGCACCCCATCCATAAGTCCTGCCAGGACTTTTTTATATGTTTCGATTTTTTCTGCTTCTTTTTTATCTGATTTTGCTTTTTTTCCATCAGTAGCTATTTTCTTCTCTACTGTTTCTATGTCAGCGAGAATCAGCTCTGAGTTAATAACTTCTATATCTCCCTTAGGGTCAACTTTTCCATGTACGTGAGTGATATCTCCGTCTTCAAATACTCTTACGACTTGAAGGATGGCATTTACCTCTCTGATGTTAGCGAGAAACTTATTCCCAAGCCCTTCATCAGCACTCGCTCCTTTTACGATACCAGCGATATCAATAAACTCGCAGTTAGCAGGAATGATTTTTGCTCCATTTACAGCTGCTCTGATTTTTTCGAGTCTTTCATCGTTTACATTTACGATTCATACATTTGGCTCGATGGTACAAAACGGGAAGTTCTGAGCATCTGCTCAGTAGTTATTTGTAAGTGCGTTAAAAAGTGTTGATTTTCCAACATTTGGGAGTCATACGATTCAGATTTTCATTACTTTATTTTAGGATTTAATAAACTGTCGACCAGTATAGCTTTTTCACTATCAAATACAACATCAGTTGTAAAAAATACTCATGATTTTGCTCATCATGTTGCTTGTACATATCATTGCATAGCGAGATCATCTGTAAGGATATAATCAGCTGATGAGATGATGTCACTAAAATCTGATTTAAGAGTATTTGGCACATACATATGTCATACCATGAGTCACATTTGAGTATATCATTTGTTATCGAGCATATACTTAAAAAGCTCCAAGTTCTCACCTACATATGTCTGATAGTTTGAATAATCAAGAATTCATATATGGCTATCTACCTGTCCGGCTCCATGTCCTGGAAAGTGCTTGAGATAGAGTGATACTCATGTCTTTTTGGATGCTTTTATAAATGCGTCTCATAATCTTTTGTAGCTTTCTAGATCAGAGGAAAAACTTCTCCTATAGTTTCTAATAACTGGATTTCCTCTGTCGAGATCCATGACGAGTCAGTAAGTGTTTATTCATCTATCACTCAGTGTTTTTAATCTCAGATACGCAACTAAATCTAGATAGCTTTGTTTATCTGATTTTGATATGGCATTATAGACTTCTCAAATCTTTGTAAGAGAAGGAAAATACGAGTATCCACTTGGAAACACTGATCCTAATGAGGTTTTTGTAGCCTCAGAAAAGTTATTATATATATCTGAGACATAGCTATCGGTTACGAGATAGTTTTGAAACGATGTAGTTGCATCAAATTCTACATATCTGTTTATCAGTCATCACTCTTGGTCGATAAATATAAGAATATCAGGATTGATGGATTTGAGTTTCGCAGCAATAGCTTCTATCTGATATCATGGTAAATCTGTGCTTCCAGTTCTAAATATAAATACACTCTCTATGTTTTCTATCTCATTTCTTTTTGATTCCAAAAAAACATTACTTTGTGCTCCTGCTCAAAACTTGAGTATCAGAGATTTATGTCTACTTACTTTTTTTAGATTGTTTGCAAGTGATTCTTGTCTGAGCTGTAGTTTTCAGATAATTTCTTCTAGTGTATTTTTTGTTTTTTCTGAATTTATAGCAAGAGATCATTTCTCTAACTTTTTTACTAATTCATCATAGATATAAAGAGCCTCAGTATTTGATTTTTGTGAAAGTTGTAAAAACACATTGCTCAGTCTATAGTTTTGAAGCTCAGTTTTATCTCAAAATACAAAAGCCTGACAACTGCTCACTCATAAGAGTAAGCAAAAAAGTCAGGCAATACCATATATTTTTTTCATTTTATCTTTCTATTTCGTTATCTACAATCTCTTCTATACTCCTTTGTTGATTAAGAGTCGTTGAGCTGTATATTTTATTTTTTATATCTGAAATAAAATCTTGAATCGGCACTACTATCTCAAGTCATAGAACTGCTTCAGCTTTTTTTACTTGTTCTGGATATACTTCTACTAGGGCTACTAATACTCAAGCGAGTATGGTAAATGTGAGAATAAGTTTAGCTATAATTCTTAGCATAATTCTATTTTAAATTTTTAAATTTTTCTTCGAGTTTCTGTAGTCTGGTTTCAGCTTGCTGCTTTTTTTCCATTTCTCATCTTACGAGACTTTCAGGAGCATTTCTTACAAAGTTTTCATTGAGGAGTTTTTTATCCAGGATTCAGATATACTCTTTTGCATCAAGGATTTGTTCTTTTATTCTTTCTTTTTCTTTTTCTACATCGAGAGCATTTGATGTATCTACGTAAACCTCTACTCCTGATTTTATCACGCTATATACTAGGTTTGGATCTTGGAGTTTTTTCTCTATTATTTCTGTTTCTTCAGATTTTACGATACCAGATATGAGGTCGAGTACTTCTGTAAACATCTCTGCATTTTTATTTTTTGCATAGATCTTGAGCTTGATAGTCTTGTTTGGCATGATGTTATTTTCTGCTCTGAGTTTTCTCACTTCTCTGATGAGATCCATGATAAGGGTTTTGGATTTTTCTACTTCAGTGTTTCTCTCTAGTTTTACATCTGACCACTCAGAGTCTATAAGCTCTCAATCAAGTCCAAGTTTTGAGTAGATTTCTTCGGTTACAAATGGAATATAAGGATGCCAAAGTTTGAGGAGATGATTGATAGTATAGATAATAACATCAGCTCCATGTTTTGAAGATTCTCTTGTCAGTTTAAACTCTTCTATATAGTAATCGCAGAATTCATTTTTTGTGAAGTGATAGAGCTCTTGTCCTGCTTCTGAGAAGTTATAGTTTTTCATAGAATCAGTAACTATATCTGAGAGATATTTTATTCTACTGAGGACCCATTTTTCATGAAGCATCAAGTTGTCATAGTTTTTTATAAGTGATTTTTCTATTTTTGGTATATCAAAATCTATCTTTTTATCTCCTATGATATTTGCGTGAACAAATCTGCTTGCATTCCAGAGTTTGTTTATGAATACCTTATTGTTTTTAATCGTTTCTTCAGCAAGTTTGAGGTCATTCCCTGCTGTGTTTCAAACAGTGAGTGATAACCTCAGA
Source organism: uncultured Candidatus Altimarinota bacterium (assembly GCA_937999345.1). Classification (GTDB taxonomy): domain Bacteria; phylum Patescibacteriota; class Gracilibacteria; order BD1-5; family UBA6164; genus CALLBL01. The sequence goes on from CALLBL010000003.1 coordinate 58,973, forward strand.
GCATCGCTACCATGAGCTTCTATCATCTCGAGTGGATCTATACCATTTCAGAGACTTTTACTCATCTTTCTTCCCTCTTTATCTTTGATAAGTCCGTGTAGATATACTTTTTCAAATGGAGTCTCTCCAGTGAATTCATATCCAAATAAAAGCATACGAATCACCCAGAAGAATATGATGTCATGTCCAGTTTCAAGCATTTGAGCTGGGTAGAATTTCTTAAAAAGAGCATCATGATTATTCCCCTCCATATCATATCCAAGAGTAGAAAATGGCCAGAGGGCACTTGAAAACCAGGTATCAAGTACATCTGTATCTTGAGTATAGTCAGGATTATTACTCATATCATCAGTTGTTACGAGTACTTCTCCTGTTTCGTTATGATAATACACTGGGGTAGGATGTCCCCACCATAATTGTCTCCCTATACACCAATCTCTCAGATTGAAAATCCAATCTTCAAAAGTTTTATTGTATCTTTTTGGTATGATTTCAAAGTCTTTTGCCTTGTATCACTTGATAACTTTTTTTGCCATTCCATCAACTTTGAGGAACCATTGTTTTGATATGATGGTTTCTATCTTTGCTCATGATCTCTCACAGTATCCTACTTTTGAAGTATGAGGCTCTACTTTAAGGAGGTTTCATTTTGATTTGAGGAGCTCAACTATATTGCTTCTCGCAGTCAGATAGTCTTGCCCAGCAAATATACCAGCTACTTCTGTCATGTGTCCGTCTTTTCATAGGACAATTCTATCCATAGGAAGATTATGTCTCTTTGCCATTTGGAAATCATTTGGATCATGGGCTGGAGTTATCTTTACAGCACCGGTACCAAACTCCATATCTACTTCTTCATCAGCTATGATTGGAATTTCTTTGTTTACTATTGGGAGTATGAGCTTCTTCCCTGCTTTGAGAAGCTTTTTGTATCTCTTGTCTTTTGGGTGTACTGCTACAGCTACATCTCAGAGCATAGTTTCTGGTCTGGTTGTTGCGACTACGATTTCATTATCACTTCCTGATACAAAGTATGTGATATGGTACATTTTTCCTTCCTCTTCTTTGTGAACTACCTCTTGATCAGATACTACAGTCTTGAGTGCTGGACTATAGTTTACCATATATTCACCCTTGTAGATGAGCCCTTTGTTATAGAGATTCACAAAAGCTTGTGATACTTTTTCATTGAGATCTGGATCCATGGTAAATTTTTCTTTGGTCCAATCACAACTCGCTCACATCTTTCTGATTTGAGTTGATATCATATCTCTATGAGCATCAGTCCATTTCCAAGCTTCATCTAGAAATCATTCTCTTCATAAGTCTTCTTTTCTTTTTCATTCACTTGCGAGCTTTCTCTCAACCACTGTTTGAGTAGATATACTGGCATGGTCTGATCATGGAAGCCAGAGAGTGGAAAATCCCTGCATACGATGATACCTCGTCATGATATCCTGAAGAGATACAAAGATAGCATGTCAGAGGTGAAGCTTCCCGGTTACATTTGGTGGTGGCATCGGGATATAATATGTTTTTTTTGCGTTGCTTGGTTGAAACTTCCCTGCTTTTTCTTGCCTTTCGTATATTCTCTGCTCGAAGTCTTTTGGTTCGTATTTTTTTTGAAATTCTGCCATGCTAGTTTTCTTTGGTTGTTATTTATAAAAGTATGCTTACTAGTATAGAGAAAAACCTTCTATAGCCGAATTTATTTGAAGAGGAATTGTTTGACAAATAATTATAATTAATTATTGTATATAAAATATTTTATTAATCAATCCGAATGTCTATTCCAGAAGCTGTATCAATTCTTTATAGTTCTTTATGAAATACATGACTTAATAATACTATAAATCATTTTGTTGAAACTTTTAAGCATAAATCATTTTTAATTTGATTAAAACAAGATAATTCTTTACCAGAACATAAGATTCTTCTGACTTCAGCAATTGAAATATTAGATGATTTAATAGCCTCAGAAAATGATTTTCTTTCACATGATATTCTTAATCTTGATGATATAGAAAAAATATATCTATCTTGAGATATCTCCATATTGAAAGATTCTGAAGTAAAAAAGATGGATGATTATAAAAAAACAATTGAATTATTAGAAAAATCAAAAAAACTTTGAAGTACATATGCAATATGCTTACTTGGTATATTGAAATCATCTCCAGAATATTTGACGCTTATATGATCAGCTTGATGAAGCGTATGAGATCAGGAGACTAGAAATTGGTTGTGGCTTAAAAATATATGAACTATGTGAGAACATAGTAAATGAATATATAAATATCATTTTCTTATAGAGGAAGCTGCTAATAAATGAGACCAATATGCTCTTTATGTGTTATGAGATATGTATATATGAACCTATAAACAAGATAAATGAATAGAATTATTAGAAAAATCATACGAACAGTGAAATGTGGATGCTGCATTTAGGTTATGAAAATTTTATTATTCAAGCGATAGTGATTTAAGTATGCAATATCTTGCACATGCAGCTGGAAATCTTCACCTTGGTGCTGTGCATTTAATGGGAAACTTTTTTTATGATAATAATCTTAAAGACAGTGCTAATGATATTTGGAAAAATACTGCAAATATAGGTCATATAGAATCTCTAATTACATATATGAGATATGGTATTGATAATTCTAACGAGAAAGACGAATTTTATGGTTCTGTGGTAGAGAAAATTTCTAATGTAGATTCTAATTCTTATCGTATTTTGAAAAGCAATAAAGATGACTTAGTTTCATATGAAAAACAAAAGATATCAACTGATCGTATGAATACAATTAGATATAAATGTATATTAGAACAGATAAAAACAAGAATGGAATCAAACTTTCCTTCTTTGGATATCAATATTGAATTATTATTAGAAACAATTTTCTTTAAAAGAGATTTATGATCTCTAGTCGAAAGGACAGACGATAGTAATGTTTTATGAATTTACTTATCTAAAGATAATGAAATAGGGATAGATTGATATTTGCATCTAGGAGTGATGCTTCATATTAAATGAATACGTGAATTTGTAACATATATCTTATCTCATGAAATCATACATCAAATATCTAATTCTCATATTTATTTGCCTAGATTTCTAAACGAAGGTATAACAGAGGCTATCAATGGTGAGATTATGTGACAAATTTTAGGATATCCAAATGAAGTAAATATTTTTAAAAAGTTATCTGAATTCTCTAACATAAATAAAGATGTGCTATATGATTGGTTATTAAATTGACAGAGTCAAAAAATCAAAAATTTATTAGATGCTAATATAAGGGATTTAATAAATTACTTTTCTCAACAAGAGTGATTTTCAGAAGACATTCTAAGAGAAATGAATGATTACAATAATTTAAATATTTTACTAACGTGTTGAGTAAAAAAAGACGAGAATTAATCTCGTCTTTTTTTATGCTTCATTCATCATCCCCTGCATATTTCTCTCAACTTCTACAAATGTTTGGTTTTTCTTATCAAACATAAGCTCTACCATACCGATAGGACCATTTCTGTTTTTTCTCACATATATATCTGTGATTCATTTCTTTTCTGAGAACTCATCATAGTAGTCCTCTCTGTATATCATCATTACGATATCAGCATCTTGTTCTATGGCTCATGATTCTCTGAGGTCTGATAGAACCGGTCTCTTGTCTACTCTATTTTCCACGGCACGAGAGAGCTGAGATAGCGCTATGATAGGAGCATTTATTTCTCTTGCGAGTCACTTTATTCATCTACTTATTTCAGATATTTCTTGTACTCTATTCATTGAGTTTCCATTACTCATGAGTTGGAGGTAGTCGATGATCACGAGATCGAGTCCACTTTCTATTTTGAGCCTTCTTGCTTTACTCTTGAGGTCTATGAGATTTCCACCAGCACTATCGTCTATATAGATATTGGCTCCTGAGAGCTTTTCCATGGCTTCACCGATTTTTGCAAATTCTTCATCTTCGAGTTCTCATTTTGCGAGCTTCCATGCATCGATTCACATCGCAGATGCTATCATTCTATCCGTGAGTTGCTCTTTACTCATCTCGAGACTGAAAATAGCTATATTCTTCCCTTTGTATCATATATTTTGAGCGATATTGAGAGCGAGAGCTGTCTTACCCATACTTGGTCTCGCAGCGAGTACCACCATATCTCCCCCCTTAAGTCCTCAAAGTTTTCCATCCATATTTCCAAATCCAGTATTGATTCTATGCTTGTTAGCTAGGTCTGGATTTTCATGTATTTCCGCAAATTCTTCATATCTTCCTGTCAGGATATCATTGATATGAACGAGTTTATTTTTGATGAATGTTTGTGTCACTTCAAAAATAGATTTCTCTGATTTTTCAAGAAGCTCTCCAAGCTTTGTTTCTTCATCGTATCCGAGCGCTATAATCTCATTTCAAGATTTTATGAGTCTCCTAAGTACTGATTTATTTTTTACGATTTGCGCGTATTCAAATATGTTTGAAGATGTAGGAACGACTTCTACTAAATCAGTGAGATAAGTCATCCCTCAGATTTTATCAAGTATTTTTTTGTCATCGAGTTTTTCCTTTACCGTGATCAGATCTATAGGTTTGTTATTTCTATAGAGATCATGCATTGCTTCGTAGATGATTTTATTTGAATCATTATAAAAATCATCTGGTTTCAGCATATCTCAAATAGTGATAAAACCATCTTTGTCGATGAGAAGACTTCATAAGACTGATTGTTCGGCTTCTATTGAGTGCGGAGGTACTTTGAGCATAGTAATTGTTATGTTTTATAAACTATATAAATACTAAATTACAAAAAAATATATCTTTGTAAAATATAGTTATTTTTTGGTGTTGAAAGTCTGTGAGAACTATGAGAAAAAGATGTTAATTAGTTCTTAATCATGGTTTGAAGTTTTGTTACTCTTGTTTGTATTTCAGAATTATATGGTTGTATCTGAAGCACTGTTTCATAGTGCTCTATTGCTTTATCAAGAGATCACTCTTTTTCTAAACAATATCAAACCATAGCTATTTTTTCTGCGTCCCTTGGAACCTGTTTGAGATAGAGTTTTGTATACTCTAGAGCGTCAGGATAATCTCATATGGAAAAGGTAAGATCAGAAAGCTTTTGTAAAGCATCTATGTCTGATTGTTTGAGTTTGTGGACTTTTCTGTACGTATTTATAGCACTTTTATCTTTTTCCTGCATCTCGAGAGAGGCTGCGAGTGATTTGAGCGTCTCTATATCATCTGGTGATTTTTCAAGTAAGTCTCTGTATATGTATTCTGCTTTTGAAAACTCTTGTTCTGATTCATATATATCAGCTAATTCTAGATTGAGTTTTTTGTTATGTTTATCGAGAGTCAGTCCTTCTATGATTAGTGTTCTGGCTTTTTCATTATATCATCTGACTTTATTGAGGTGTACTCTTTTTGTTATTTGATCGAGTTTTGATTTATCCTCTGGAGAAAGCTTTTGTGTTACTGCTTTCGCTTCATATGCTTTTTCTTTTATTTTTCTTCACTTTGTTCTGGCTTCTGCAGTTGTATCCTTGGTTGTTTTTTTTCTAGTAGCTCTTTGTCTCTTTGAACCGGTAAAAAATACTTTTATCTTATCATAATTTGCTACTATCATGTCAAAAATATAGTAAACACTATAACAGAAAGCGAGCAGTAGTAATATTATTTCTAATTTTATCATTGAACAATTCTCTAGGTAATATACATATGAATTCATTATATTATCCGAAAAGTTTTTGTAAAGAATAAAGTTAGCTTATCTCATATTTTCACCCACCTGTTGTTTTGAGTATTCATTTTATCTCAAGTATAGAAATAAGCCTCAGTACCTGACCGATATCTTTTTGCATTTTTGATGCTATTTCATTTGCATTGAGTGATTCCATTGAGATGATATTGTATATGTCTTGTTCTGTTGTATTTGAAAATGAGATTTTTTTCTTTTCTGGAACTATATTTGAGGAGAAATTATATTCTTCTAGTATATCTATAGCAGAAGTTACGAGTTTTGCTTCTCAGGCTTTTATGAGATTGTTACACCCCATACTATTTTGCTTGTATATATCTCATGGTACTGCAAATAAATCTCTTCCAGAGTCGAGAGCAAGTTTAGCTGTGATGAGACTTCATGATTTTTCTTGAGCTTCGACTACCAAGACTCAGTTTGCTAATCATGTCACTATTTCATTTCTCACTGGAAAATTATACGGATTTCATACTTCACCAATTCTGAAAATAGATATCACAGCTCATCCAGAAGTAGCGATTTCGTCATAGAGTTTTTGGTTGTGTACTGGATAGTCTATATCTATCCCAGTTCCTATAACTGAGACTGTTGTTCAGTGATGAGTAAGTGTTGTTTTATGCGCTTTTGAGTCGCAACCTGCAGCTCATCCAGATACTATGGAAAAATACTTACAGAGTGGTGCTACAATTTTTTCTATAGCACTTTCTCAGTAACTAGATATCTTTCTCGACCCAACTACAGCTATACTCGGAGATGATTTGAGTTTTCATCTGATGTAAAATAAGTATGGAGGATTTGCTATTTCTTTAAGATTATCAGGATATTCAGTATCATGAATCGTTACTATTCTCACTTCCCTTTTTTTCAATATTTTTTCTATGTACTCTTTGTTTATTTTTCGCTTTTGCTCGAGTATTTTTGTTATGATATCAGCTCTTATCTTATATTTTGATAGCTCTGTATCAGAAATATTTTCAAAAAAATCTTTATAGTTTTGATGCTGAGCAAATATATAATGAAATTTCTTTTGTGATATACCGATAGAATGGAGTAATGTGAGATAGATTTTTTCGTTCATGTATTTATAACTAATAATTTATTTTTTATAGTTTTTTATTATAATCATTTCGATTTTTACTCATAACAAGAGTGATACGATTATCGTTTATAATTAATACCGATTTAATATAATGGAAGAAAAACAAGTATATATAAGGGAGAATTTTTGGTTAGACATACAAGATAATGAGCAGAAATATGCTCATATCATCATGATAGCTACCAAGCCAGATATCATCAAACAAGCTCCTTTGTATCTCGAACTCAAGCAGAGATGAGAACTCGTTATACTTGTCCATACTGGTCAGCACTATGACTATAATCTATCGAAGTGAGTACTCTGAGAGTTTGGTATGGAGGTCGATGTAAATCTCAATATTCACGGAAAGCTTCATGAAAAATACTCAATGATCATCCAAAGACTTGGTGATTTCCTTATTGATCTTTCTGAAAATTATAAAAAGATACCAGTTCCCTACGTACACGGAGATACTCTTACAGCTACAACTGCTGATAAAGCAGCATTTCTCAATAAATTTGCAGTAGTTCACGTAGAGGCTGGAATCAGGACATTTACTCCAAATAAAGATTTTTACCATAATCTCTTCAATGAGTATGAAAAATGAAACTTTGACTGGAAAGAATACTACAAGTCACTTCAGGATTTCTCTATATATGAAACTGGAAGTATAGAGCCATATCCAGAACAGTTTGATACGAGATCGATAGAAGCTAGTACTGGTTTTTTTGCTGCTCCAGTTGAACTCTACAAAAAAACACTCAGGCAAGAATGATTTCCAAAAGAATTCATAAAAGTGACAGGTAATACCGTAGTAGATGCTATTAGGATGTCTGAAAAAAAAGTATGAGAATCAAAGGCATTTGAAATGTTTCCAAATATGAAATGAAAAGATTTTATTTTCATAACGGTTCACAGAAGAGAAAATACTGAGAAAAAAGAGAGATTTCTCGCTATCTATCATGGAATCAAAAAACTAATAGAAGATGGTGTAAATGTCTGCTTTCTCTGACTCTACGCATCAGAGTTTGCCATCGACAAATACTGACTCAGAGCTGATATAGAAGCTCTTAAGAAAAAATACAAAGATAATTTTGCATATGGTCCCGCTCTCGCTCATCACCATGAAGTAATAGATATGATCTCAGTAGCATGAGCTGTAGTGACAGATAGTGGTAGTATGCAAGAGGAGGCAAACATAGTTTGAACTCCATGTGTAACTCTCAGATTTGGAAGTGATAGAACTGAGACGATCCTCGCTGGGAATAATCTCCTCGCTCCACCAATAAACTCTAGCCTGATAGCTGATGTAGTTTCGTGAGCTATAGCAAACAAGAAAATGAAATGAAAGAATCTCTACTGAGAAAATGTCAGCTGAAAAATAGTAGATGAAGTACTTAAGCTCCTAAAAAAGGATGGTAAGCTCTTTCGTTTTGATGATGAGAGACTTGACTTAGAGCAATTTTTTAATTGGAAGTAAACAAAAAAGACCTACAATTGTAGGTCTTTTTATTTATATTATATATTTTTTTAATAGTGGTTCATACTGTTCTGGATCAATCTCATAATCCTCTAAATACTTTTCGTGTGGGAATGGTCATCTATCATAACCGAGAGTCTTTGCAACTCGATACATGTAATTTGCATGTGTTATTAATATTAGTATTTGATACCTACGGAGCTTCATTATCTCGATAATTATACTTAGGTTAGCGTTAAAATCTTCGTCACTTAATGATTGAAGTTCTTTTATGTCTATAGCCTCATTTTCTAATCAGATTTTAATATTTTCTGCTGTTTGCTTTGCTCTATTCTTTGGTGAAGTGAGTATCAATATTTCATCTTTTACTCATTCAGTAATAAGTCTAAAATCTCTTCATTTCTCAATACTTTGCTCTATTCATTTATCAGTTATTTCATCGTCGCGAGCCTCTGCATGTCTTACTACATATATAGTCATATCTCTAATATATTCAATAATTTATTATTAAGATAATATTTAATATTCACACTTTGTCAATCAATAAATTGACTAAGCAAATAAATTAGTTAATATAATTTTATTAAATATTTTTATGCATGAAATGGATAATAAACTTCAAATAGTAGCAACTTGATGAACTATAGATAAAGACTATGGTACTTGAAAATGAATATATAATTTTCATATTTGAGAGCCTGTAATTTGAGAAATATTAAACGAGCTTGGTGTAGATATAAATACTTTTGATATTATTTCTTTATTAAAAAAAGATAGTCAGGATATAACAGATAAAGATAGGCAAAAGGTATGGAATTTTATATCCAGTTCAAATGCGAAAAATTTTATGATTACACATGGTACTGATACAATGCCTGAGAGTGCCAAGGTCCTAGAGGAAATGATGCAAAATCAAAATAAAACAGCAGTGCTTGTTTGATCTGCTAGGCCCTATAGCATGAAAGTAACAGATGCTTTAGATAATATAAAATATGCGTTAGGTCAGATAAATATTTTATCTAATACAAAACAATATGGAGCATACATATGTATGAACAATAAAACATTTCCTTCTCATAATGTAGAAAAGAAAGATGATGGTAGTTTTTGATTAATAAGAGCGTAATGAATAAAATTGAGATAAATGATGAATTCCTCGAAAAGCCTTTGCTTAAATATGATGCTGGGGCAATCATTCTAGAAGATATGATATCACTTTTTGGTGATATTTCACCTGAGGATAAAAAAATGTTTGAAGAACTTATTGAGTGAACTATATCAGATTTAATAACTTTTCTCAGTCTATTACTAGAAGATACTCCAAACGAAGAATTTTATAGTTATCGTTTATATGAAACTATTTATTGAATTTTTTATCATCTGAAGAATAAATGATTAGTATCAGAAGAAGATATAAAGTATCTTTGAAAATCTACATGAATCAATGACTTCCCTATATCAAAAAAATGAATACAAGAGATAAAAAAAGAAGTTTCTTATTATACAACTTTTTATCTTGCAAATTGAAATGATAAAAAATGAATGCTAGAAAATAAAGCAAGACAATATTATAATATCAAAGATTATCAAGCTGCTATAAGCATACAGTTAGAAGTAATTAATAATTATAATGGTAACTATACTAACTATGTTTTTATTTGAGACTGTTTTGCTACTAGCTGAGATTATGAAGAAGCTTTAAAGTATTACTTCAAAGCTTCTTACTGGCACCCAGATAATAAAAGACAATATGATTCAGAAAAATGAATATATTCTCACTTGTGACTTAATAAATATCCATTGAAAATATGAAATGCATATTATAATCTTTGAAACTATAGTAAAGCTCTTATTAGTTATCTAAATTGTGAAGATATATCTAAGGTATGAATAAATATGCTCTGGGATCTATGAGGAAAACTTTGTGAAAAATGAGAAATCATCCTTGCGATAAAAGCTTTTAAAAAGATGCTTATGTTAGATTCATCTAATTACAATGCTGTAGCATATCTATGATTATGTTACTACAAATTATCGAAATATGATGAAGCCATAATTTATTTCAAAGAAGCTTTAATACTAGATAATAATAATGAAAATGCCTATAGAAATCTTTATACATCTTATTGTGAAATCTGAGATTATATATCTGCTAAAAAAGTATTGAAAAAATTAGTTAACCAATTCCCTAACAAGGAAGAACATAAAGATCAATTAGCAGTAATTACCAAAGAAATTGAAAATCAGGAATCTAAGAAAAAAACACCTTTGAATCCTAACAAGAAAGTATGAGTTGAAAATATGGTATGATATTTCTGATAAAATAAAAAAGACCTAGAATTCTAGGTCTTTTTTATTTTCTTAAACAATTGCTCGAAGCTCATCGATTTCTTTTCTGTTCATATATCATATGAATTTAAGAAAAGAAATTTTCTGTGGTTCTGACAATTTCGTTGATTTTGCTATCATATCAAGGATATCAGCATCAACTTTTATTTGTCTTTTTTTCATAAAAGTTTATATTGTCATTGTTATAAAGTTTAAGAAATAACCTTTACACACACACGAAGATTTGCATCTTCATATATATTATCACACATATATTTTATATTGTCAAATAAATAGTACTCATGTCAATAATTCTCTGAATAGATCCATGAACTACTACTACCTGATTTGCCATTATAGAGACATCAAATAATATAAATCTCGTAGATTTTGGTGTCATATCAACAACTCCAAAAATAGCTGATTCACTAAAGCTTTTAGAGATTTGAGAGGATATATCAGCTCTAATAGACAGATATAATCCTGATCTCATAGTTATAGAGAAACTTTTTTTCAATAATAATATAACCACCGGTATCCAAGTAGCCCAAGCCAGATGAGTCGTCATGTATGAGGCAGCAAAAAAGTGAATAATAACGCTAGAATATACTCCCTTGCAAGTCAAAAAAGCTATTACTGGAAATGGGAGAGCCAATAAAACTCAACTACAAAATGCCATCAAGATGCTTATGAGACTGGAAACAATACCAAAGCCAGATGATGCTGCTGATGCTATATGACTCGCATATATGTGATATCTCAATATAGAAAATGTCTGATTAAACTAATTGTATTTTTAAATAAATAGATATAATCCTGATACATAAGGACGTAGCTTAATTAGAAGAGTGTCTGCCCTCCGAAGGCAGAAGGCATAGGTGCAATTCCTATCGTCCTTGCCATAAATGATAGAAGTTGACATTTCGAATAAAAGACATATTATATTTAATATGTCTTTTATTATTTTATCTAAATATATGTCTTTAAAATCAATAGAATCATGAATATATAGAGTAGATTCTTTAAGTAGTTATTCGATTCCAGGAAAAGTCGTAGGGTCTTATCAAGAGGATATTGCAGATATTCTAAATGAAATAAAGTCTAGAGATTCATTATTGTATCCAGAATCATATGAAGATAGACCTTGATATTTTCCTAAAAGAACATTTTTTGATAGTCCTGATTCTTTTCTAGATACATGGATAGAATGATACAAACAAGGGGAATCCAAATTTTGAACCAATAGAGTGTATGAAAAACTAGGATTTGAGCTAAAGTATGTAAATTCAGAACCTGAAAGTGACTTTTTTAATATAGCAACTGAAATCCCTGTATTTCCTCATGAGTGAATTCAAAATGAAAGATTAAATCCAATAATGCTTTGTGCAGATGGAAATCAGTTATACGATCAAAATTGATATATGAATATTTGAGTAAATGATTTTAGAACGACTAAAGCTCTTGTGTATAGATGAAAAGAAATAAAATGAACAGCGCTTCCAATAGGAGAAGATATTTCATATGATATTGTTTCTGGCCCAGAATTAGAAAAACATTTAAGAAATGATATAAATTATTATATGTGGAAATGAAAAGAAAAATTTCCTTTTACTTCATCCAATTGACTTAAGGCTATTGGAAAGATATGGCACATGATAGGAATATCTCCAATAGAAGTATATGAAAAGCTTGAAAAGCTTAATTTTAAATTTCCAGAATAATTAATAGTAACTAGATAATATGAAAATCTGAATAGATGCTATGTGAGCAGAAAATTGACCAGAAGCAGTTATATCTGCTGTGAACTGAATATCAAAAATATATCCAGATATAGAGTTTGTTATTTTTTGAAATCAACAAAAGCTAGATGAAATACTGCCTCATGATAATCTATATGAAATTATAGAATCAAAAGAAGATATATCAATGAATGAAAAATCTCCTTCAAGAGCTTGTTTAAAGTATAAAGGCTCTTCAATGAGACTGTGACTTGATTCACTAAATAATAATCTTATAGATGCATTTGTTTCTAATTGAAATACCTGAGCATTAGTAGCTTGAGCTGCTAATTCAAAAATCCTATGAACTTTAGATAAAGATGTTTTTCCAGCTCTTACGGTTACTTTACCACAAACAGATGGTAGTGAAACATTATTTTTAGATGTTTGAGCTAATCAAAATCAAGATATAGATGTAAATGTAGAAAATGCAATAATGGCATCACAATATGTAATGGATGTTTGGTGAGTAAGTAAGCCTAAAATTGGCTACTTAAACATATGACACGAAGATAATAAATGAAATAAAATAGATAAAGGTACCTTAGTAGCTTTGAGAGAGTACCTATGAGATTTTAATGAAATATCTAATATTGAACCAAATATATTAACAAATAGTTGATGTGATATTATTTTAACAAACTGAATAAGATGAAATCAAATATTAAAAACAGCTGAATGATTATTGAGCTCATTTTGAGAAGAATTAAAAAGAAATTTATCTAAAAACTTATACACAAAATTCATAGCATTAATAGCAAAATGAATCTTGAAAAATACATTTCAAACATTTGATCCATCTAGTAGATGAGGAGCTATATTATTGTGAGTAAATTGAATTATTATTAAGTCTCATTGATCTGCTAAACAAGATTCAATAGAATGAGCAATACTTCAAGCAATAAGATATGTAGAGCAACAAGATAAGTATGATATTCTTTGAGCAACAAAAAAAGCTCTACATGAATATAGAACTTCTTTAAAGGTAGATTAATCTATTTCTTTAAGTGCTCACTGAGTTTTTCTTCAGAAATAAGACCTTTACCATAGAGTCTTTCGAGAGATTTTTTCATCGTCACCATACCATCATCTTTTCCTGTTTCTATTACCGAATTGATTTGATGAACATTCTCATCTCTGATCATGTTTGCGATAGAAGTATTGTTTACGAGTACTTCTGATGCTACCACTCTTCATCCACCTTCTTTTTTTATGAGGTCTTGCCATACTACTCATACAAGTGATTCTGACAATTGCGCTCTGATCTGAGCTCTCTCATCTGCTGGAAACATATCTATGATACGTGAAATAGTTCTGGCTGCTCATGATGTATGAAGTGTTGCTAGTACGAGATTACCAGTTTCTGCTGCTCTGAGAGCAAGTCTAAATGTTTCTATATCCCTCATTTCCCCAAGCATGATTACGTCTGATGCTTGTCTGAGAGCATATTTGAGACCATTTCAAAATGTTTTTGTATTTATTCATACTTCCCTTTGTTCAATGAGTGATTTATAGCTATCATGAATAAACTCTACTGGATCTTCGATAGTGATAATGTGCTTATTATATGTATGATTTATATGGTGAATAAGAGAAGCGAGAGTGGTTGATTTACCTGATCATACTGAACCTGTTACCAGTACTAGTCAGCTCTTTTTCGCTGTAAATCAGAGTATACTTTCAGGTAAATCTAAGTCTTCAAAATGAGGAATATCAGAAGTTATCGTTCTAAAAACTATAGAGTATCCATTTTTTTGTACAAATGCATTGGCTCTAAATCTCCCATACCCTTGAAGCTCTATACCAAAATCCAGTTCTAATTGTTCTGCAAATGCTTTCTTTTGTTCATTTCACATGATAGAGAGTATATCTCTGTTAAGATCGTCTTTTGAAAGACGTCCATGCTCTGAGAGAAATTGTACTTCCCCATCTACTTTTACTGATGGATAGTTATTTGGTGCAAGTATTATATCTGATGCGTTGAGCCCTAAGGCTTCTTTGAGTATACTTCCTATAGTCATGTGTTTATATTTAATAATTAATTATCTTTTTTTATTCTTGTTTCTATAAATTCATCTATTCTTGATTTAGGTAATTCAAGTGGTTCTCCAGAAACTGCTCATGCCATATTCATAATATCTTTAACGTTTCTATTGATAATATCATCGAACTCAGAAGAATAACTTTCTTTATGATGATTAAAACTTTCTTCTAATGTTTTAAGTCCTTCATTTGTATATTTATCTTTATATCATGCTAATAATATAGTATCGATAAGTTTCTTTTGAATTATTGAATCTAATATGCTTTGTTGTAATCTTGTTATTACTTGTGTAAAAGTTCTTTCGTCTTTTATTCTCGAAAGAAGTTCAATTTTTAGATCATAATCACCTCATTTATCATTTGCATCCAAATCCCAAAAGAGTTGGTCTAGAGTTTTTTCTTCTAATGATAATGGTTTTTTTGCTAATGCTAATCACATAATATAAATTCAATTAATTACTTATCATATATAAATGGTACTATATACTTCCAAAAATATCCAAAAAACTCTGTTGACAATAACATCCTTTCCCATACTATGACTATAGTTAACAGATAACAAGCACATATGAGGCTAGCACAACTTGAAACCCTTACCACTACTTCTACATAATTGTAGATGATTTTTTGTGTAAGTATTTCAATATAACTTTCCTCTTAATCTCTACAAAACATGTAGAGTTTTTTTATATCTAAATATCGAATTAAACAATGAACAACCTAGAAACAAAGAGACATTCATACGCTCATGTGATGGCTCAAGCAGTACAGCAAAACTTCCCAGGAACAAAGATAGCTACTGGCCCTGAAACTGAGGATGGATTTTTCTACGATTTTGACTTTTGAGATATTGACTTCTCAGATAAGGATCTCAAGAAAATAGAAAAAACTATGAAAAAAATTATTTCTCAATGACAAGACTTTAAAAGCTTTGAAGTCAGTTTTGATCAAGCGAGAAATATACTTGATGAAATGGGAGAATGATTTAAAAATGAACTTGTTGATAAAATAGAAGCATGAGATTTTAAAAATACTGAGAAGTTATCTGATAAAATCAGTTTTTATATCAATGTATGAAAATGAGGGAAAGAGTCCGATATGCAAAACTTTCTCAAAGATAAATCATTTGAAGACTTCTCTGAAATGGATGGTGATCAAACAAAAAATCTCAAGTTTATAGATATGTGTACAGGTCCTCATGTAGCTAATACTAGAGAACTTGATGCAAATGCATTTAAGCTCGCAAGAGTAGCATGAGCATACTGGCTAGGAGATGAAAAAAACAAGCAACTTACTCGTATATATGCATACGCATTTAATGATAAAATAGAGCTCGATGCTCACCTCAAAATGCTCGAAGAAGCAAAAAAAAGAGACCATAGACTCCTCGGGAAAAAACTAGAAATCTATACTTTTGATGAGGAGGTATGACCAGGTCTTCCACTCTGGCTCCCAGCTGGAACAGTTATGGTAGAAGAGATAGAAAAACTCGCAAAACAAAAAGAAGAAGAATATGGATACGATAGAGTTCGTAGTCCTCACTTGGCCAAGGATAAACTCTATCTTAGATCAGGACATCTCCCATACTATGAAGATGATATGTTCCCTGCTATGGAGTTTGATAATGAAAAATACTTCCTCAAAGCCATGAATTGTCCTCATCATCACAAGATGTATGATGCTATCCCGAAATCATATAGGGATCTCCCTATCAGGTACGCTGAGTATGGACACTGTTATAGATTTGAGGACTCTGGAAGTCTCTTTGGACTCATGAGAGTAAGAAGTCTCTGTATGAACGATGCTCATATCTACTGTACCGAAGATCAATTTGAAGAAGAATTTATAGCTGTGATAGAGATGTATAAGTACTACTTTGAACTCTTTGGAATAGAAAAATACCAAATGAGACTCTCAAAACATGACAAAGAAGGTCTCGGAAAAAAATACGTAGACAATGAAGAACTCTGGATCAAAACAGAAGATCAAGTGAGAAGCGCACTTATCAAGACTTGAGTACCATTTGTGGAGGCTGAATGAGAATGAGCCTTTTACGGACCAAAGATAGACGTACAAATCTGGTCAGCAATAGGAAGAGAGTTTACACTCGCTACGAATCAGCTCGACTTTGCTGTACCTGAGAGATTTAACCTCACATACACTGATAAAGACGGATCAGAAAAGACTCCTCTTTGTATCCATAGAGCTCCACTCTCAACTCATGAGAGACTGATAGGGTTTCTTATAGAGCACTTTGCTGGTACATTCCCTCTTTGGCTTGCTCCGAGACAAGCTATCGTAGTACCAGTAGGAGAGAAGTTTCTGGACTATGCTGAAAAAGTACAAAAAGAATTAAAATCAAAATGAATCAGAGCATCTCTCGATAGTTCATCTGACTCACTCAATAAAAAAGTAAGAAATGCTGAAAAGATGAGAATCAACTATATACTGGTAGTTGGTGAAGAGGAAGAGAAAGCAGGTTCGGTTGCAGTGAGAAACTACAAGACCAAGGATCAATCATCGGTACCACTCGAGTGATTTATTCTGGCTACGCT
>CALLBL010000004.1 GCA_937999345.1 uncultured Candidatus Altimarinota bacterium
GTTTGATGATACCATTCCATCTGGTCCTGATATGATAGCTACAATAGGATTCCAGAAAATATCTAAGAAAGGTATTTTTTTTCTCTTTTTGTATTTTCACTTTGCTACGAGTCCTGCTGCTTTTTTTGCTTTTTTATTCCATGCTGAAGATGTAGGTTTGATAACCACTTGAAAAACAGCTTTATCAGTCTTATCGAGTCCTCCAAATACATTCGTAAAGTTGTTGAGAGGATCGTCTTCGAGGTATTTGTAAGTTTTGATTGGATACACATCATCGTGCTCTTTTCCGAGAGATACTCATCTCATCGTATATCCTTTTGGCTTGAGTTTGATATAATCTTTTTTATCTACCATCAGTACCTCAGCATCGGTATAGATAGAGGTGATGTGTTGGGAAATAAGATTTACAAAGTTTTTATACGTAACTACATAGAAAAATATTTCTCCATCTTCGTACACGAGTTCGAGTGATACTTTCGAGTGACCAAAAAAGAAGTTGAGCATCGTATCTCTCAGTCACGCTTCAGAGAGCTTATGGATAGCCTTGTAAAACATACTCATGATACCAATCTTTTCTTTGAAATCTTTTTTTGTCTCTTTTTCTTTATCCATCTTTGAATCTGATCTCGGGAGAGAGATCTTCATATATCTGAGATTTTTTGAGTAATATACTTCAAATAGAAGCCTGATAGATTTGAATATGATTACAAATACAACGAGAACAAAAAAGAGGATAAGTATGTATTCAAATAGCATACCAAGAGCTCACATTACATTGTCAGCAAATCCTCATCCTGATTCTGCTGCATTATTTCATGATGACGATCCAGTGAGTCATCTAGACCCTGCTGCATTGAGATCTGGCTCTCTTTTTATCAGTCTTGCAAAACTACTTTGGTAGCTCAAAGCAAAAACAAGTATAGCTATGAAAATCTTTCTCATGTGTGTATTTATAAATATTTATCTATATAAATGGTATCATAAAAGGATATCAGGAACAAATAAAGGGTTTGACATTCATCATAGATTATAAATACCTATTTATCGCTTGAGTAAAAGGTGTATCCGTATTAATTCCATATTAATTTTTTGAGCTCATTTTTAAAACATTTTTGCAATGAAGTCAGCATATTTGTATCATGAAAATATTATTTTGTAATATTTGTTGATGATACAAAAGATATTTTTAGAGGGAGGAAAGAAATTTATTATTATCTTTTCTCTTATTTTTTTACTTATTTCTCAGACCAATATCTGAGTGCTATATGCTCAGGGTGTGAATCAGCTCGAAGCAACCAAGGATGCGAGTATAGAAGTGCTTGATAAGACAGAAGCAGTGGTTGATGTCGTCATTGAAAAGCTCGATGAGCAGATACACGATGAGAGAGAACAAAAGCTCGAAAAAAAAGCTGAGGAAATAGAAGAATATATAGAAGAAATACAAGAGCAGATCGAGAATGAAAATAGCATCTCAGATATGAAAGAAATAGTAGCAGAAGCAAAAAAAGTAGTCGTACTCAAGGTCGTAGCTGGTGCTACTAAGACCGAAGATATAGAAGAAAGCATTTCTTCTGAAGTAGCTGATACGGCCTGAGAAAAAGCTGAGGCAGTAGAAACGATGCAAGAGTCACTGGAAACCAATTCAGGAGACTACAGCATCATCATGAAAACTAGTTACGATAGATCTACACTCAAAGAACTCTTTGATAAATTTGACAGCGATATACAGATAGATTTTCTCTATGATGCAGAAGATCAAAATTATTATGAAGTATTTATAGATGAAGATTCTATCTTTCGTCAAGAAATGCTCGAAGATATAGAAGCTGGTATACTTCCAGAAAATTTCTTTGGAGTTGAAATCGTGTTTCCAGAAGTATTTAGTATCTGAAATCTAGAGGGAGAGGATCTTACGCAGACATGGTGAATAGAGGAGTATAAAACCTATGAATATCTCGGTACATCTACGAATGCTGAGATAAAAGTATGAGTGGTGGATACTGGTATAGACTATACTCATCCTGATCTCTCTGCGAATGTATCTGGAGGATATGATTTTGTAAATGATGATTCAGATGCCTGGGATGATCAATGACATGGAACTCATGTTGCTGGTACGATAGCAGCCAGTATAAATGGATCTGGGATTATCTGAGTGAATCCTCATGCTGATCTGGTGCCACTCAAGATTTGTAATGCGAGTGGATTTTGTCCAAGCTACGCTGTCATCAGAGCACTCGACTATGCAACTGAGCAAGACATAGACATACTCAACATGAGTCTCGGAGGAAGATGATCGGTAGCTGATCATCCTATCTGTGCTGGTATATCATCGTATACAGATGCTGGGTGAATCGTCGTATCTGCAAGTGGAAACTCGAACATAGATACGTCTCAGTTTATTCCTGGTTGATGTGCGGATGCTATCACGGTATGAGCATATGATAGAAATGGGCAAAGAGCCAGCTTCTCAAACTATGGACCAAAAGTAGACGTAGCTGCTCCATGAGTATCGGTATACTCGACCTATCCTACTGATAAATGAAACTATAGAAGCCTGTCAGGTACGAGCATGGCTACTCCACATATAGCAGGACTGGTTTCACTGATCCAATCTGAGGACGAAAGCATCACTACATCAGAACTCAAAGCTCTCTTGAAACAATACCCAATTTCTGTTGGTACCACTTCAGGAAAGACAATTGCATCTGCAGTAGATATAGCAGGAGTTATGAGCGCGCTGAGCTGAGAAGTGGCAGACACAACACCTCACCCTAACCCTCTCCTCCCAGGAGAGGAAACTGCTATAGAGACTGAAGATGAAGAAGTTGAGAATGAAGATAATCAGGGAGAAGGCATTGCTATTATTGATGATAGTATAGATTTTGAGACGATACCAGAAATACAACAAATAAATCTCAATCCAGAAGGGGTAGAAATAAATAATCAAGAAGATACTTCAGAACCAATCTTACTCGAAGAAGTTATCGAATCGAGTCAAGAAATATCGTTTGAAGGATTGATTGCACCAGAACCATGAAGTGTTGAGATAAATAGTGAAAACCTACCAGAAATAGAAATAACAGATGTTTCTCCTGATGCTTTTGATACCACGAGTATAAAAGAGTTTTTCATAGAATCTGAGGATGGAACTATAGTAAATAAATCTGATGTTCAAATAAATAGTATAGAAGATTCTGAGGAAGAACTTGTAGAGCTAGATTTAGATATCTATACATGAACATGATTTGTAGATGAAATCACAGAGATAGATTTCACGGATGGAGAATCATTACAAATCAATAGTAATGAGCCACTTGAGCCGACAGAAGAAGAGCTAGAGGTGTCTTCAGACATTGAGATTAATTCTCTTGATGAAGAAGGTTTTGAGCCTACTCAGGAAATATCAGAATTTCAAGAACTTGCTACATTAGAGCCGATAATCTTGCCTGGTATCTGATGAGAATCAGGAGTAGAAATTAACTCTCTATGAGATGAAGAGCTTAAAGAAATAGAAGAAATAGTAGTATGAGAGATAATAGAACAAGAGGAAGAATCACAGATAGAGATAAATAATTTTCAGGAAGAGGGATTTACAGATTTTGATGATGGATGATATGAAGAACTATTTGAAGATTTCTCAGGAATATCTGATGGATTTATAGAAGATGCAATTGAGTGAGTTAATCAAGATAATGCTGATATTTTACCAGAAGATTTAGAGGCACTTCAAAATCAAGAAGATGGTGTTGAAATAAATAGTGTTTATCCCACTACAGATGTGAGACCAGATACAATTCGTTATGTACGTGACTGGTTATCAGGCTCTGATTCAAATGGATGAAATTTCTGGGTAGAAATACAAGCATTAGAGAGAAATACTCTTATCAATAAGGCTGAATGAAAAGAGGTTATATGAACAAGAACGGAGAGTGATACTCGTCCTTATTCAAAAATTACAGATGGAAGTATCGATACATATGATTACGCTTATGGATGATGAAGCTTACAAAATGTCATGATAGATCTATGAACCAATTATGATATTGGTATGGTCAATGTTTGGCACTATTATGGAAATGCAAGAACATTTAATAAGACAAAAACAGAAGTATCCGAGGATGGAGAAACTTGGTATATCCTTCATGATGCAGAAGTAGATGGAAAGTATGTAGAAACAGGTTCGTGAAGAAGTTATGGGTTGGAAGAAATTATTACAACAGTTCCATCTGAAATTCGTTATATTAGAGACTATTTGAATAGATCAAATAGAAACTGAGGAAATCATTGGCTTGAAATAGAAGCTATAGAAAGAGGTACACAAAATAATATTGCTCAATGAAAGCCTGTTATCGGTATACTTCCCGCAAGATATGAAACTAGACCTTTCTCGCGTATTACTGATGGAAGTAAGGTTTCTAGTGAGTATGCTGAATGACAACCATATAGAAAAGTATGAGTAATGGTTGATTTAGAGTGACTTTATGAAATCGATATGGTAAAGGTTTGGCATTATCATTATGATGGATGAAGTGGCAGAATATATAATGATACGAAAACCGAAGTTTCAGCTGATGGGGTTCATTGGTATGTGCTTCATGATAGTGAAGCAGATGGCACATATATAGAACCAAAAGATGCTTCAGGGAGAACCTATGAACTCAGAAATACGATTACAGAAAAACCTGCTCAGATTCGTTATATCCGTGATCATGCAAATGGTTCTAATAAGAATGGTTGAAGTCACTGGATAGAACTCCAAGCATATGATGAAAATGGAACTAATGTAGCTGCATGAAAGGCTGTAACATGAAAATACCCCCAGCGTGAAACTATTAGACCGTATTCTCGTCTCACAGATACGGACCTTACTTATTATGCACGGACAAGTGGTCAGCGTGCAGATAATTGGATGCAAGTAGATTTATGACAAACTTATAATATTGAAATGCTCAAAGTTTGGCATTATTATAAAGATAATAGAAGCTATAAAGAGACGAAAACAGAGATATCAGCTGATGGAATTCATTGGTATGTTCTTCATGATGCAGAAGTAGATGGGAGATATACTGAACCAGTAGATGGAACTGGAAAGATATATAGACTTACTGATGAACCAATTCAAAAAACATGTATTACTAATGTATGAGCTGATTGTCATTTTACTTTTCATCATGCAAGTAGTTTTGATTTTGATATTGGGGATGATTCTAAAGTATCAGTTATTTCAAGTTCTGGTTCGTTTAAACTTGAATGACTTACCGAATGAAAAACTAAAGTTAGAGTTTCAAAAGATGGAGTGACGTACTACGAAGTAGATATACAAGTGATGCCAGCTCATACTAGTCATGATATGACGATGGAGATCTGACAAACTCAGATTATACAGGTGCCAGATGCAGATAGATATGAATTTTCAGTTTCAAATGGATGATTGATTAGCTATAAATGAAATTCTCGTGAGATACATATAACATCAACCACGCAGGCATGAAATACTAAACTCTATATGAAGTATAAGTGACTTCTTATGCATACGATGGATATAACGATCGAACCTGCAGCAACTGAAGATCTCTCAGGAATAGTAGAAGAGAGCTTTTCTATTCCAAGATGAAGTGCTGCATGGTGGAAATCATGATACATGGTATTTGATGCATCAACCGTTTCTAAACTATGAATGATTTCCTTGCAAGATGGTAGAGACCATATTGCTATTAGATGATTACAAGAATGAAATGTAAAACTCTACGTGAGAGCTTATGATCATTCGATACAAAGCATGAAGGTAACTAAGGTTCTCAATGTCGAGATAACACCACCTACTTATACAGAAACAATTAGATGTAATATATCTCCATGAGGATATTGCGATATCAAATTATCAAATCCTAATGACTATAGTTATACTGTTACGAATCTGGGAATTATCTCATATGCGAAAAATTCAAGCCTTCTGAGAATTACAGGAGAAAGAGTTGGAAATACGGATCTTTATATAAAAAAGAATGGAACTACTTTATATAAAGTAGAAGTAAAAGTACGAGAAATAATAACAAAAACCTACGATATCGATCTCTATGAATGACAAGAAGCAAAACTGTATTTACATAATGCATATTTACAAAACTACACGATAACTAAGAAATGAATAGCTTGACTCTATGCTACTGCAGAAAATAGACAAGAGGATACTTTGTATCTCAAATGATACGAGCCGTGAACGACTCAAATCTATATCTGAGCAAATATCGCTCTCAATATAACCATCCATGACAAACCAAAAGAGTATGAATGTACGGTAGAGATGTGAATGGTGTGTTATCTCAATTTCTATAAAGACTATAAGTTCCATGATAAAGTAAGATTTGAAGTAGCCAATAGAGATGTCATATGATTGAGTTGGTTTCCGGTAGACGGAAGAGATAGAGCAACTATCGTTCCATATAAAGAGTGAATAGGCCATTTTTCAGTTACATGACTTACTGATGAAATCCAACACCTGAAAGTAAATGTCGTCCCAAGAAACACTACCAATGTAGAAGAATCATGTGAGCTAGATATCGGTGAAAACTGTAGAATTCTCCTGAGAGATACATGAGACTATGAAGTGACAGTTTCAAACGCAGGTATAGTAAGTGCGAATAGAACCAACAATGAATATAACATATATGGGAATAAAGGATGAGCTACATATGTATATATCAAAAAAGATGGAAAGATAGTCCATACTATCTATGTAGAAGTGAGCGATGTACAAAATCTCACTCTATGATCATTCCAGATAAACTTAGAGACTTGAGAAGAGGATTATTTCCTCATCACGAGTTGAAATTGAGACTATAGGATCTACGCAGATAATAAAAATGTATCTATCTATGCGACTGGAGAAGAAAATAAGTATAGAGTATATGCTAACGGTGGATGAAGAACGACAGTAAGAGTCTATGATAAAGAGAATAGATTTGGTACTCTTATAGTAGATGTGGCATGACCACCAATTGAGGAAGACCTTGAGGAAGATCTTCAGGATGATGCTCAATTCTCAAGTTTTATATTACTTGATGATGAATCACAAGAAGAAGCTCAAAATATTGCAGCCTTTAATGTAACATGAGAATATACAGAAGTCGGAATAGAGTATAGAGATGCATCTTGAAATATGGTGAGAGAGCAAATAGATTATAATGAAGATTGATTCTATATAGTCCAAGCTGATGTGGATATATGTGAATCTTGTCATTTAGAGTTTCAACCGTATATTAAAGATGCAAGTTGAAATACTATTTATCCAGCTTGAATATGAAATTATCAATCTCTTTGATGAGATGAGACTTTTAAAAATATTGCTATAGCGAATTGAGTTGGAGTTGCAAGCAATGAAGAATATATAGAGGTGGCTAACTTAAAAAGAGCTTGGGAAAGTATACAAATTGGTACTACAGATGTTGTTACAACCATAATGTTAAATTTTACTGGTATTGCTTGAGAGTGAGCGCATTTAGAAATTTCATCCTCTATGTTAGCAACATTTATGAGTTGAGATGGGAGTGAACAATTTTATTGAAATAATCATTGGATTACACAAGAAGTTAAAAAAACAAGTTGGTATCGTGATAGAAAATCTCAGTTTATGCAACTCTATCCAAATCAAGGTTCCCAACTACATGAAAATAAGATTTGAGTATTTATAGAAGACAAATGAAGTTATATTAGAGATATAGATTTACAATATTCTTTTTGACGCGTAACCTGGAATATGAATCCTGTAATTACCAATGATGGAGTCTATATGAAAATACTTATTAATGATACATATGATTTCCATCGTACATCTTCAAATTGGTCATCTGTTTGATGAGTATTAAAAGATACCTTAAATGCATGGTGACACTATTATAACTTAAGATGATATTGAAAAGAATATGAATGGAAAACTGAAATTATAGAAAAAATTTATTAATAATACTAATACTATGAAAAAGAAATCTATATGGGTAATATTGTTAATGATGCTTTTATCTATTTCATTCCTGATATATAGCGAAATAAAATATAACCAGAATCTAGAGCATAATATGTATATAACTGAAATTTATAATGAGATAGGAAAATATATTGTATGAAATAAGCTTGAGGTTTGATGAATATGAGAGACTAATGTATACTATGATTCAATTTGTGATAAAATCACTCGAAATTGCCTTCGATGAAGATTAGAGGGATTAATCATAGATAATCTATATATATATATGTATATCCAACCCATTGACTTCGTGAGAGAATTTAGCTGATGAGAATTTGATAGTAATACATTAGATTCACAAACTCTTGAGTGGGGAGGGGATTTAGATTTGCTAAGAATGTCAGATAATATAAAAGAATTCTGAATTTTTACACAAGAAGATATGAATTTTTATTCTTTAAATGAAATAAAAGAATTACCTCAAGAGAAACAAGAAATTTTATTAGATATGAAAGAAAATCCTAGATTTATTTTCGAATAAGATTTTATGATAAAAAGTATAAAGAAAATTTTATTGATGAAATTATGATTTTGAACATTTTTAATAATTTTTCTATTGATATCTTCATGGATATGATATTCTATCCATAAGCATAATGAATCTATCATATATATAGATAAAATATATGTAACGATTTTAGATATATTTGATGTTTGAGAGTCTTCGTATCATCGTACTCCTACCTTATGTATTAAAAGAAGTAAAAATTGTTTAAATTGAGAGATTAAATCAATGAGACAAGATTCAGTTAGAGAGAGTGTCTATTATATATATTATGCTAGAGATATTATCTGAAATAAACAGATTGTATTTCAGAGAGACTTTGCAATTTATCCAAATATTGATTTTGAATATATTCTTATATTGGGAACTAAATTATATTTCCATTCTGATGAAACACTTAAGTTATTGCCAGAAAGGCAACAAAATATATTTAAAGAGTTAAAAGAAAATCAGAAAATTGTTATTGATGGTAAAGAGTATAAATGAATTTGGTGGGAATAATGAAAAACAATAAATATTGATTTATATGAGAGATTACAGTAATGGTAGTAATTTTATTTATATGATGTATTTTATTTCTTTCTCTCGCACTTCTGAATTTATCAAATAAAGATCATGAAGCACTCGATAATCTCGAACAGGATAGAATTTGAGTTTATATGGAGTCTATATTTTTTGAAAGAGATTGATATAAAATATGAAAGTTAAATATACCATGACTCTGATTTGAGCCAAATATTAGATATGATGCAATATGTGATAAGGTCACTTATAAATGTTGGAAAATTAACTCGCTTATTGTAAATGAAGACTTATTTTATGCTTATGGGGAAGATAAATTTCTTATTTTTGATATGGATAAAGTGTACTCATACTCTTGATATGAATTAGATGAATTATGAAAAGAACAAAGAGAAATATTGCTTAGTTTAAAAGAAAATCCTAGATTTATTTTTGAATAAATTTTTATGATAAAAAATATTAAGAAAATCTTGTCGATAAAATTATGAATTTGAACTTTTTTGGTATTTTTTACGCTTCTTATACTTTATTGATGCTTCTTTTGGATAGGCTTTCCGACTAATAGATAATATATGCAAAAATTTATAAAAATATTTCTCAGGTTTGTTATTATGTTAATAATAATGATTAGTGTATTGATATTTACATTCTTGATAGTTGGTAAATTATACGAAAAAGGAATATTAAAATATCACTATAACTATATAGAATCTATAGAGTATAAAGATGTTAGATATTCTTTATATGATAATAAATCTTGGGATGGAAATATGTGGGTTATATTTGAACATGACTTAGAATACACGAATTATAAGAAAGTTGAAAGATCGCAAGTTGCTCTTTATATATACAATAATAATCCTAATGATAGATACATCAATCATTTTTTTTGAGATTATTCTAGAGACTACAATAGTTCTCTTAAATTACATGAAGATAGATATTTGGTGTTGTATTTAAACGGGGCTAATCATTTTTTATATGATATTGAGAAAGATATAAAACATTTGTGAGAGAATGAATTAAATTAAATCTTAGATGCAATAAATTGTTAATATTTTTCAACTAGCTTTTTCTCACCTTTTCCATACTATAACTACCATAGTATATTTATAAAGAAACTACATGGACTACTCTAAAGAATCACTAGACAGACAAGCAAAGATCCAAGCGCTCAAAGATGCAGGTGTCATCCCATATGCGAATGGCTTCAAAAACAAACAAGATATAGCAGAAGTAAGAGCAAACGAAGATAAAACCAAGGAGGTAGATGTACTCATGAATGGTGGAATCGTCGGAGATTTCAAAACAGCTGGGAGACTCATGTCGAGCAGAGGTATGTGAAAGCTTCTGTTTTCTAAACTGAGAGATCACAGCTGAGATATACAGCTCTGTTTTCAAAAGGGAAATGTCACTTTTAACACCGGAAAAGAAAAAGTAGAGATGATCATGGTTGATGGAGTGGAAAAATCAGCATTTAAAATCGCTGAGAAGTTTTGCCAAGTGGGTGACTACATCTGAGTAGAGTGAGACCTGTTTCTCACTAAGCATGGAGAGCTCACGATATTTGTAAAAGAGTTTCAAATCCTTTCAAAGGCCGTTCGTCCACTCCCAGAAAAGTTTCACGGAGTTACTGATAGGGAGACTATATATAGACAGAGATATCTTGATCTCATCATGAACGATGAGAGTTTCGATAGATTTGTATTTAGAAGTGAATTTATAAAAACGATCAGAGAGTTTTATTTTAAAAATGACTTTTTAGAAATCGAGACTCCAACACTTGGAAACGCTGCCTCATGAGCTGCAGCGCAGCCATTTGTTACGCATCATAACGATTTTGATGAAGACTTCTTCTTGAGAATCGCTCCAGAAACAGGGCTCAAAAAAGCTACGGTTGGGAGATTTGAGAGAGTATTTGAAATGGGGAAAAACTTTAGAAATGAAGGATCAGATCCATCACATATGCAAGAATTTTCAGTGTTTGAACACTATGCTGTTTACTGGAATTTTGAAGACAATATGAAGTTTACCGAAGACATGTTTGATTATGTCTTTGATACGATGAAGCTTGATAGAAAGGTAAGTATCACCGACAAGCAAGGAGTGGAAAAAACCGTTGATTTCTCCACTCCATGGAAGCGTATCGACTATATCGCTGGGGTAAAAGAAAAATCAGGAATAGATATAGATGCTTATGGTCCAGAAGATGCTGATAAGCTGAGAGCAGATATAAAAGCAGCAGGTCATACATGGGAATGAATCGATACTCAAGCTTCGGCTACGATGATAGACTATCTCTACAAGAAAGTTCTTCGTCCAGGTATCGTTGGTCCAGCATTTGTCTATAACTATCCAAAGACGATGCAACCTCTCGCGAGACAATCAGATGCCAATGAAAATATAGTAGAACAATTTCAACTCGTACTCAATGGATGGGAGGTGCTCAAAGCCTATAGTGAGCTCGTAGACCCAAAACTTCAACAACAAAATTTTGATGCGCAATCAGGTGCGCTCGAGGCATGAGATGAAGAAGCGACTTCTGGTGATGATGATTTTGTTCTTGCGATGGAGTATGGTATGCCGTGTCAATCAGGATGGGGTATGTGAATAGATAGAATCGTATCACTCCTCACAGGACAGGATAATCTGAGAGATGTAGTTTTATTTCCAACTATGAAATCAGAAAAGAAGCCAATTTCAAAAAAACAGGCAGAAAAACTATATAGATCAAAAAAAGTAGTCGTGATAGCTGATGAATCAGAGCCAGCAGGAGTAGTAGCAAATGCTATCGGGCAACTCTGAATAGAAATCGGATGACACTGCAAACAAAAACTATTTGAAACCAAGATACTTCATGATGCTGAAGCAAATATTCACTACACTGATTGTCTCTATGGGATGACGAATCTAGCAGGAACCAGAGAGCAAATGGCAGAGTTTTATCAAAAATGTCTCGATGCTGGTATCCAAGCCTTTGATTTTTCAGATATAATGAGAAAGGCTCATACTGATGAGGAAATGCTCAGAGGATACAAAGAAAAAAAGACTAATGAGATAGGATATATCGCTGTTGGAGCACTGATTCCATCAGATTTTGAGAAAGATTTCCTCGATGGATTAGAAAAATTTGGAGCGTAATTAGAAT
This sequence comes from uncultured Candidatus Altimarinota bacterium, assembly GCA_937999345.1. GTDB lineage: Bacteria > Patescibacteriota > Gracilibacteria > BD1-5 > UBA6164 > CALLBL01. The sequence goes on from CALLBL010000004.1 coordinate 12,202, forward strand.
AATTTCTTAATAAAATGAAAGATAATTTTAGATGAGTTCCTGATAGATTTAAAACGGAGTGAATTTTTGTTTATAACAGAAAAAAAGTTGTAGTTGGAGATTCTGTTGAAGCTATGAGAAATCTAAAATGAACAGATATTGTTAAGTGAACAGTCTATGAGGTTGTGGATTTACTTATTAATCCTAAACCAAATATTCGATGATTTAGTAAACAATTAGTTTTAGAATGAGTAGATTGAGAATTTAATCCTAAAAGGTTTAGAAAAATTGAAGAATAATATGGACTTTTACCTTATCGTAGACATCTTTGTCTAGAAAATTTGAATTTTTTATAATTTTGATTATATTGCCCTTGCTTAATTTATAATTATTTTGTTTATGTTGAAAGATTTTAAAGCTTTCCTTATGGGAGGTAATGTAGTTGACATGGCTGTTTGATTCATGTTTGGTGCTGCATTTGCAAGTGTTGTTAAATCACTTGTTGAAAATATAGTTATGCCTCCTGTTGGACTTCTTATGGCTGATGTTGATTTTGGTAGTCTTTTCATCGCTCTTGATTGAAAAGAATATGCTACTCTTGCTGCTCTCGAAGAAGCAGGTGCTCCAGCTATTAAATACGGTATGTTTATAAACGACGTTATCGGATTTGTTATTCTTGGTTTTGTTATCTTTATGCTCGTAAAACAAGTTACAAAGATGCAAGCAAAAGAAGAAGAAGCTCCAGCTGCTCCAGCTGAAGATGTAGTACTTCTTACTGAAATCAGAGATCTTATGAAAAAGAAAAAATAGTCTTACTTTTTCTTAAAAATGCCTCACAGATTGTGAGGCATTTTTTTATGCTTATTTTTCTGAATGTATTCCATAAAAATTATCAGCCCAGTATCCTCTATTTACTCAAGTCAACTCGCTCTATTTTCTTTTGGAAAAAGCCTGTTTTTAAATATATTTATTATAGTCATTTTCACCGTATCAATCCGCACTATTTATGAATTTCTCTAAGCTCCAGAAATTTACATCATCAGCGCTCTTATTTTTTCTCTTTTTTAGCTTTACGGTAAGAGTTCCTTTTTTGTGATATTTTTTTTCTGAGGCAGAAGCTGGATCAGAGACATACTATAACCTCGTCTCAATAATAGTTGAAGAATCTAAGTATAATGCTATCAAGTCAAAACTTGAGAGATATGCCTCTGATGTACAATCTACACTTGAAAATACGAGGGTAGTTATCCTACCAGCTCCGACTGACTCAGAGCCATTTGCTATAGCGTCCCTCAATGAATCACTATACTTTGAAGGATTTAACTCTTTGTCCGTATCTGATTTTGAATCGAGACTTGTATGAACAGTGCTAGTATGAGATTTGCCAATTCCATATGTTTTTGAGGGAAATGCTTCGAGTAAAACTATTATTCCATATACAGATTTTGTTGATAAATCATACGTGTTTAATCATGAATCGCAGAACTATGAAAAAAATGAAAACCAAGATGATGATTTTTCTGCTGAGATTTGGCACTGAGTTATCAACCCCCAGAGTTGAGATGTGAGAGAGGATATAGAGCTTATCAAGGATTACTTTGATAAAAATCATGATTTCTATCAGTGAGACTGAGTATTTAATACTGCAAAATGAATCCTCAGTGGAAATAAAGATGACAAACTTGGTGAGGATTATGAGCCGTATGTATTTTACTACGACCAGTTTCGTGAGACATCGTCACTTCAATACCAAAAGTATGAATGATATAAAGCCTATCTAGAAAATAGAGAAGACCTTACTTACAATAGGTACTCAAAAGATCTGGCAATAGCTATCAAAGACCAAGTACTCTCTGGTTCATCTGAAGATATGAGAGATCTGATAGCTGATCTCGACCCAAACTTCCCACTTGAAGATATATGAGATGGTCCAGATGTGAGCAATGCCCCAGATATACAAACTAGACACGTAACCGACGCGTCTACCAAAAAGTTTTTAGAAATATTTAACGCATCAGCGCTCTGAGATATGAGAAAGCTGGTTTTTAATGCGTGAAGATACAATGAGTGATGAAGAGAAGTAAATGTAGATATGATTCCATTTCTAGTTTCGACTCTCGATGAAATTAATGCAGAGATTACTAAAAATATTAGTTATGACTTTGAAAAACAAATAGATGATTTGGTAAAAAATGGACTGTCGAGAAATATAGCGATTCCAACCAGTATAGAAACATCGTGATCCAGATGATGTGGGCAAACTCACACTAACTTTCTCTATGGTATGCAAGCCAGTGAGATACAAAATGCTTCTGAGTGTAGCATATACAAAGGATCTACTGAGTCATGAGGTACGCTAGTAGAAGCCAATAGATGACTCAATATAAATAATTCTCAAAAAGATATACAAAAAAATCAGGAGCTCAGAAGACTTCAACAATCAGCTTGATTTAAAACTGCTGATCTCTGTAACTGAGCTGATACTGAGTGATATTGGGGATGAAATAGTCCTCTCAATCTCGATACTTCATCTGGAGATCTCACACTCTGAGTTCGTAATACGCTCGGAGCCATCGAGCCACTTTTTGATATAGAAGGAGCAAAAGAGATAACAGATAGCTCTAAAATAGCAAGTCCACTGAATTGTCTTCAAAATAATTATATTACTACTTTTAGACAATCTCCAGAGTTTGATGGATTGAGATTTTCTTGTGAGACTGATCTCTCTGTGCCAATAAATGGAAATCCAGTGGTAGAATGGTCATGTGATAGTACGAATCAAAGATACAATTTCTCCGATAGCTTTGATGATCTCTATCTCTGATCAAGACCAAACATATGTGATGGGAAGCGTCTCGTGCTTGATGGAGCAAGCGTATCCTGTGCTGGTGGCACTTCATGATGAGCGACGTATGCGTATAAAAAGATTTCGTCATATATAAAACATATCTCTCCAACAGCTGACGAATATGCTGCTCAACTCACGAATCAAGTGAGTCCTTCTCTTCCTATTGATAAACAAAGATATATAGATTTTATTGCAGCTGATGGAAGCTATCAAAGAATTGATTATCCAAATCTCTTTACACTCGATGATGATACTCGCGAAAATCCAGAAGTAGCAGAAGCAAATCTCAAGGCAGAGCTTGATAGAGTTTCTGAGCAAATAAATACTATCAGAGAAAATAATAATCCAAACGCGCTCACCGGAAATCAAAGATCTCTTTATGAACTTCTGAAAACCTGAGACTTTCCAAATAGTGAAGTTGACCTTTATGCAGATTTCAAAGATAGAGGATTAAGCGTATTTGCTCTCGGATGAGATAGTAAAGATATTAGCTATAGTGATACACTCAGTTTTGCGCTCTACTGGAATAGTCTGAATACTCCATCTGCGAAATATAAATTTATTTTCGAAAACTATCTCAGTGATCAATTTGCTGGAGAAGCTGAGTATAATCTCCCAAAAAATAAAAAATCATATGAAATAGCATACCTCGGAGCCCCAGGTGACGCGCAAAACATGTACGTAAAACTCGACCCAGAATCAAAATCAGAAAATGAATACGCAAGTACTATATCTGATAATATAAAACTAGATAGTAATCTACTTGCTTCTAATATCGGGACAAACTTTACACTCAATCTCTGAGATGTTCCATCAAGAGATTTAGATAAAAAAGCACGTTTTTGAGCTTCTGAGTCAGCATTTCAGTGCGCTCCACCTGATGGAGTCCCTATTTGGGAATGGATACCAGCTATCACATGTTGGATGAACGATATGCTCCCACCAACTATTTGAATTTCAGAGTGACATTGTGGTACGAGTCTTTTGACCGAAGAAGAAGAGGAAGAATACTATACTTGTAATGGTGATGTAAATAAAAATGGTGTTAATGATTGTATAGAATGAAAACTCAGCTGATGAAGTTTAGATCTTTCTGCTGATTCAGGATGATATGGTTATAACTCTTGATGAACTCTTTCAGCTGAAATCAAAGATAGTTCATGAACCAAAGTCCGCGTAGATAATGCGAGCTATGTAGAGTTTGAACTAGCGAGAGTTGAAATCCCGCTCGATAGCTCAAGAGAGTTTAATGACTCAAATGTGCAAGCTATCTATGATGACAGCATACCTGAACTCGCTACCGAAGAAGCGAGAGAAGCAGCTGAAGCATATGTAAATTTTAAAGAGAGTAGACTCAGGGTTAGATGAGGTTCCACGAGATCATATTTCTCTACCAAAGGTCAGGATGCCAATATATTTTTCAGAACATCACTCAGCACAGCTGATAGTGATGGACAAGAAATTATTTCACTTGAATCTTCACTTACTGAGATTCAAGTAAGATGAGATATACTCTTTACCAGCGCTTTTAAACTCTCAGACGATGAAGAAGGTATTCAAACATGAGAAAGTACTATAGTGGCTCACAACGACACAAATATATATATCACTGATTGAAATCAGACAAATAAAGAAGCTATAGCAACTGATATAGAGTCAGATACTCTATCAAATGAGCAGCTTATTTTTTCTATTGAAAATGTATCAAGAGCCTGAAACACTCTCCCAATATCATATCCTCTTGATATCAAAATACTTAATAATGAAGAAGAAATAGTATTTGAGCAGCTCTGATTATCCCAGGAAGATCTCTCGAGGTTTGTATGACTTGCAGCGCTAGAATCTGCTGGTTGGTATACGATTTTGATTTCTGATTCAGAGGGAATGTCTAGCAAGAAAGAGTTTGATATACTACCAAATGTAGCTACCAATATAAATGTAGATATCTCTGCAAGTGTAGCTGAAGCTTGATGAGCAATTACAACAAACCTGTTTACTATATACGATGACTACGATAATCCTACTACTGGTTCTCTCTACAGAGTTGAAGCAAGTATATTTGGAAATGGGCTTGAGTTTTCACCAAGTACAGAAAAAAACCTGAGCGTAGAGACATTTGAGTGATATAGTCCATTTAGACTGAAAACAACAGGGAGTGCTGGGGTAAATAAAATCACTTTTGATCTCTTTGATGCTGACAATAATAAAATCACTACTATCACAGAAACCGTAAAAGTACTTGATGGTATACAGCTCGATATAAGTCCTAGCAGTGAAGCTGTGACAGTATGATGATGAATATATGACTTTGATCTGACGCTCAGAGATGCGAGCAATGCCATCATCACTGATTTTGATACCAGAGCGTATCTCATCATAAACTCTCTCTATGGGAATCCTCTCGAATCGTATATAGATATACAAAACTGAGTATGAACTATATCACTGCAGACTTCTACACTCGCAGGAAGAGATGTAAAACTCGAGTTTCAAATAGAATGATGAAATGAAATCTATAAAAAATATATAGACATACTTCCAGGAAAACCACTCAAAATTGATCTTGCGCTCTCAAAGTGAAAGATGCAGGCCAGTCCTGATGAGTTTTCTCTCCTTGAGGCCTCACTCAAAGATAGATATGATAATCTCGTCTATAACGATAACACTACTGAGTTTACAGCTGAACTTCTTGAGAAGTATACTGATATAGTATCATTTGATGCTACTGAGAAAACAGCTGTTTGATGAAAAAATACTTTTAAAATTTCATGAACAGAAACACCATGAATAGCGAGATTCAAGATTTCTACTTCACCAGATATCTGAAATAATTCATTTACCATAGCCTGATCATCTCCATTTCCTAAATTCAAACTTGATGATATTCTTAGCATAAGAAAGGATGGTATACTGACATCAGATGGGAGAAAACTCTTTAGAGAATACTCAGATAGTCAGTATATATCTCAGTTTTCAATGAGAGAAGATCTTCTGAAAAATGAAACATACCAAGGACTTTCAAAATCTGATAGAGATAGCGTGCTGGCTATCTGGGATGAATCAGATCAGCTTGTAGTGACATGAGTATGAGCCAATGCTGGGTCTATTGAAACATTCTATTTCTGGAATAAAGATACTATTCTCGGAAATAACTATAATGCTCTTCATAGTGTACTTCTTTGAGCTCCATATGGGGATGTTACACAGGAAAACTATCTGGCATCTTCACTTTTATTTGATAGAGATAATAAATCTCTTTCTGTTACTTCGCTCCTCAATGATCCATACGAAAGAGATGATATTATCTCTCTGCATCCAAACGGATCAGTATCTTCTCTATCTTCATGAGCTGATATCACTCAAGATATAGAGTTTTATTTTGATGTAAACAGTGACGAGAAACTCTCAGCAGATATATCAAACGAAGCTCTTAGCACTTATATATGAAAACTTTACTACAACCTCTGAGATGATGTAGATATATCTCTATGTGATTCAAATCCAGAGTCATGTTTAGAGGATACTGAAAGTACTCAGATCGTGTGAATGCTATCTGATAAAAGCTATGCATTTGAAGAAAATAGATGATGAATAATATTAAAAAATGCATTTGGAAGAGAAGTATTTTCTATAGATAGAGATGGTAATTTTAAGAGAAAATCAAACGTATATATAGAGCTCAATGAAAATAACAGATGACCATATCTCTCGCTCAATCTCATGTCAGAAGATACTGTGATTTGAGAGATTATTATAGCGTTTGATAATGCAGAGATTAATATCAGCAGATGATCAGATACGCTCCTGAAAAATAAAATAGAAAATCTTAAAAATGCTCTTATTCTTTCTCTAGAAACCAATCTATACTCATCGAGAGAAGAGCGTCTCAGCTCCGATACGAGCAAAAAAATTATCTTTTACAATGATCCATTTACTTCGAGCTCAAATCTAGATAGTTTTCATGAATCTGGAGAAGAATCATTTTCAAACTTTTCTGAAACTCAGTGAGCTGGTTGGGAGCAGTGAAATAAATCTCTTCTAGAGTTTGCAAGTGGAAAAAGTGTCTGAGAGTCTACGAAAGAATACGCGGATTTCTCTCTTATCAACCTATGAGATCCAGTATTTTCACTGAGAAAAATACAAAAATGATTTCTTTCAGACCCTGAAACCAAGAAGCATTTTGATGCAACTATCTGAAAGCGTATTTCAGGATCAGAGGATATAGAAGTGTATAGAGTATTTGACTATAATGCTGATGATAAACAGGATATACTCCTCGTTAGACCTGACAAATATCTAGAACTTCTGGAAAACAAATATATAAATACAGACTTTTTCTGAAAAGGTAATCTAGTTTATGCTGCAGATATGTGAGCACCAGATCTGATGGTTACAGGAGACTTCACCTCAGATGGGTATGATGATATTTTCTTTGTAAATAATAAATGAAAACCATATCTCTTTAATAATCATATAAAAGATTTTGTCAGAATATCACTCGAAGAGACTTTTGATCTGGATGGAAAAATAGTTCAAGTCGAATCATATGATATGGATAATGATACCAATGATGATATAGTGACCCTTGATGATTCTGGACAGATACATGTATTTTATGGGTGAGGATGAGATACGTCACCAAGTTTTACCAAACTCAAAGTGTGAGACGGATACGGTATCGAGCTCAACACTGATGTGATGAGTTGATGAGCTGCTGTATATTTTGATGGAGTTCCACAAATAGATGTAGATGGTAGTAGGTCAGATATCATTGAGAGCAATGAACAGTATTTTGCTAGTATCAGTGACAATCTGGCTCTGAGTCCTGAGTCTTCAGCGCTGGATAGATCTCTTCTCGATAGACTGATTTTTACCCAAGTTCCTTATAGTCAAACTGATGGTTCGCTCAGTAATCAAGAATCTTTTACTCAGAATCTAACGACTGGTATACCAACTACCAATAATCCATCTGATACTGCAAATGTAGAAGGTGCGAGAGATGCGCTGACTAATTTTATTAATGATAATGCAGCGTATGTAGATTATTCTGGTTACACTCCAAATAGCAGAAATACTGATACTACCTTCCTGAGAAGTGAATATGGTCAAACTCTTGGTCTCACCATCGAGAAAACCTTTACCGATAGAAATCAGTGACTTCTACAAACTGGTGATATTATCGCTGTAGAAATAAAACTGAGCAATACTTCAGGTAACACTCTCAGAGATATAGCATATGTAGATAGTTTCCCAAAAAACTTTTCTTTGCATAGCTCAGAAGTAGAAGTGATAGGCTTAGAAAATAAAGAAGTTCTGTCTGGACCATGAAGCTACGATATGCTTTTGGATGATTTTTCACTCTCAGCTTGAGCAAGTGTAACTCTCAGATATGATATCAAAACTCCTCCTATTCGTTTCTGATTCCTGGAAGTATGAGACTATGAAAGATGAAAAGTAGGGGAGGATAGTTTCTGAGATATACTCCTCAAAGATAGTGAAAAAAACTGTGGGGATGAAGCAACACTCTATACATCTGTATCTGAAAGATGATACGTAAAAGCTGGTATAGCTCCTGAGTGTAATACTGATAAGCTTGAGCTCCCATGAAATCTCTCAGATAATGCTACTGATGAAAATGAAAATGGTGTCCCAGACTATATAGATTCGCTCACAAACTGATCTCCTGATACGATTCAAAACTATATGCAGTGACTTTTTGATGAGTTCAACGAAGATACAGATAGTGATGGTATACCAGATAGAGAAGATAGTGCTCCTGATATAGATCAAAATGATGAAAGTCTCATATGATCACTTGAAAATTTCAATAATAATATTGATGAACTGACTTCTGAAATAGACCATATCATCGAATGATTTGGGTGTGGATTTGGTGGATGAGGATGTATAGCTACTCCACTCAACTGGGCTCCACTAGCTCCTGGTAGTGATCCAGTACTCTTTGGAAAGCCTATTTGAGATGGACTCAGAGTTGATGAAGGACTTCCAATATTTTCATCACTTACATGACTCCAAATTCCAGCGACAGGAACTACTCCACCTATATGTGTACCATCTGTGTGGCCAGTTTCAAAGGCTTGATTTGTTCCTGGGCCACAGTGTGGACCAGAATCAGCATGATGAAAACTCGGTACTTGGGCTCCGACTAATACCGTGAGAATATTTGCGACACCAACGCTTACGGGATGATTTGGACTCGCTGTATGTTTTGGGTGACCTGCTATTGCAGCTGGGTATTCAAATCCTCCTGGAGTGAGCCCTATCGCACCTGGATGAAACTGTATTGTTGCTGCTGTACCAATTATAGCATGTGGTCAAGAAGATATGTGAGATCCAGCATCACTTGGATATCCGTCATATGTTTCTGGAGCACTGTGACCATCATGACCAGGATGAGCAGGTACATGATCTGGTGAAAACTCTGATGGGAGCTATGCGGTGATCAATGGAAACTGTGAACCATGATCTTCTCATACCAATACTACTCCTCAAACACTTGATGGTTCTGCAGTGAGTTCATATCTCGAATATAGAAATGGGAGAGCTCCATATAGTCAGGAACTAGAACAAAGACTCGTAGAAGCCTTATGAACAGTAGCAAGAGATGGATGAAACTATAGATTCTCATGAGGACCTGTTATGGATTTTGCTGGATGATGAGACTGAGATACTTCAGTAGATGTAGAGTTTGATCTCGATGCTGCTACAGATGGAGATTTTTCTGATGTGGTCAAGGTTGAGCTTGATAGAGTATCTCCATTTCCTAACTTCCTTATGGATTGGGTAACCAGACAGATGGAAGAAGTAGTTAATAAGCTCACAGACCTTCCAAAGATTTTTGTCATCCTTCCAGATATGTCAGGTATCTTTGAATTTTGATGGTCAGATTTTACTGATGATTTACAGGAAAGTTTTGAAGAATGAAAAGAGCAAAGAAAACAAACAGAAAGTGCTTATGACGAACAAATCGAAAGACTCAGAAATCAAATGGAATCATGGAATTGTGAAGGAGAAGATTCGCTCAGATGTAGAGTACAAGATGCTAAAATTTCCAGGCTATATTGAGCCAGAAATCTGGGGCAGTGAGAAACCGTTTCATGAATACGTAGTGTATATGAGTTCCTCGGAAATGTACCACTCGTAGCTATAGAGCCAGAAACAGTCGAAGTAAATATCCCATGGATAACACCAACTCAAATAGATGCAACGAAAGCTGATTGGGAAAATACTCTCGAAGAATGGAAAGCAGAAGTAAAGAGAGCAGAAGAATCGTGGAGTCTATGAAGATCATGTGATTATATAGATCCTACTTCGGAGGGAGATGATAGAGAATTCCAACAGCAACAACAAGCAGAATGTGAAGATATCAATGATCTCAATCAAAAAGCGTATCTGGACGCAAACAATCTTATCTCATCTCTCGAGAGAAATATAGCTATTCTCGATGACTACAAGAGATTCCCAGAAAAGCTCAATAAGTTGATTACCATAAAGCAGACACGGCTAGAGCAAATACTCTGTAATGTCGATGCTATATCTGGTATGCTCAGCTGATGGATATCGTTTAATGGTGAGAGATTTAAATCATGGGTCGAGTTATATGTCCTCATAAAAGCTATACTCAAATCATGGCAACTCGTGATTGATGTCTTTATTGATTATGAAGCAGAGTGTCACGAATGTAAAAATGAAAGACAAGATCTTATTTGAGGAACATTCCAACTCGTAAGTGCCATCGTACCAAAACCACCTATTATTCAGTTCCCAAAATGGCCTGATATCATTATGGATTTGCATAATATTAGAGCTGGACTCGTTATATACTTACCTGACTTTAGTATCAACCCAAGACCGATAGTACTTCCTACACTTCCAGCACTTCGTCTCCCAGATACACCAAATGCATCCCTTTCTCTTCCAGCACTCCCTCTTCTCCCTACTTTTACCATACCGACACTTCCAGATCTTCCGACACTTCCGACGGTTGAGCTTCCAAATCTCCCACCTCCACCAAAGATACCAAAACTTTTCGGTGCTGTTGAAGGAGTTCTCAATATATTGAAGCTGGTTACCAAAGCTATGTGTATACTCAAAACTTCTCCTTTCGTACCAGAGTGGAGAGCATGAGATCAAATAGCATATATAACTGAGAGAAGCTGATATCTCTCTACTGACTTTATTGATCTTTCTTTCCCTCAGTTCTCATATCCATTTGTAGATGCAATTAAAGTAACGAGTTATGTAAACCTCGAGTTTGAGACTGAGTTTATTACAGAAGCTGTGAGAAATATAGCAGCTCCACTCGATACATTTACCAATGATATCGTGAATATGTTTAATATTAATATAGCCGATATAGATATAGAAGCTCTGACCCCATCTGATATAAATATAGATGTAAACTCAGACGGAACCATAGATACAGAAGGACTGAGGATAGGGCCAGGACTTGAGTCTTTCAATAATGCTGAAGGATTTATCTACACACTTGTTATGCTCAGTACTAATAGGATGCAAGATATGCTGACATATATAGATAATAATAAGGATATCACTCTGACGAATAGAGAATTCCTCAGCTATGTATCTGAAAATCTAGCATCAGAATCTATCACAGCAGACTCGAGGACAGACGCGCTGAGAAATCTCTGGCAACAAGTTGGAGATATGACTTATTCAAAAGAAGATAAACTTATTGAAAGTCTTCACCAAACAAAAGATGCTAAGTTTGATGCACTTACAGATATTCTCAATACTGAGAAAGAGAGAAATGATGAACTTAAAGAGCAAATAAAATCACTTGGTAATCCTCTCACTATTACGCAAGTTTCAAGTCATGGAAATACCAATCTAGAAGTATACAACGAGAGACTTTCAGGCTATAATATCTGACTGATGGAATCTGCTGTTCAGCTCGTAAATGGATGAACAGATGCTGAAATAAATCAGATAGAATCAGATGGAGAAGACCTCAAAACTCGTATCACTGATGGGCTCGTTGCATTTGAAGAAAATACACTTACTCCTCATCTCAATCTCCTGGCTGACCATACTCCAGGACACTTAGGCTCGTCTGCTAACTCTTGTGGACCAAGTAGCTGACAAGCATACTCATATACATATGAATGAATCTATATACTCCAAGATAACCATAATTATAAACTCTTTGACTATACAGACGAGCTCGATGGTGATGAGATTACTCAGTCAATTGATGTAGATAGTGATGGGGATAATGATCTCCTCTACATGATGAATAATAATCTCTATCTGAAAGAGAATCTCAATAGAATATCAAATGAAACATATATAAGTTCACCAGCTCTCTTTATCTCAGCTGATGATAATACATATCTTAATGGAGATAGTTTCCTCGAAGCTCTCAATGGATTTACAGAGATCAGTGTATGAAATGGATTTATCAATGCAGAGTTTGATACTCCAACGCATACAGTAAGCAATTTCTCAGTAGAGTTCTATGACAGAGTTGATGCTGCGATAAATAAAAGTAACAATACTTATATACCAGAAGATACAAAAAAATACATCATAGATGCTTTTGCTGACATAGATGAAAATACACTAAAGGCAAGGAGAGATAATGTAATCATGAGACAAAATCTCTGACATATAGACTATGCTGGGAGACTTCCTTGAATCACTCTCATAACTCCCGAGCTGGTCAATATAAAAGAAGATGTTCAGAATAACAAACTGGTAAACATTACTTCAAGTACGAGACTCTATGCTGGTAATAAGCCATTCTTTGTTAGATATACTCCTTCATGATCAGATGATATCCAAGAGCTCAATGTAACGGAATACTCAAATGTAGTTTTTGGTCAAAATATAGAGATAGTTGGAATCACATGAGATGCGTATGTAACGACTGGTAACATGGAAACAATTATATGACCGAGAATCTTGACTCATAGGTGAAAACCTCTCTTCCCAGGGACAAAAATAGAAGTATCAGAATGAATAGAAAATCTTACAGAGGCTTCTCATATTGATATTACTTACTACGATGGAAGTGAGAGGGAAATATATTTCCGTGATGCGTATGGATATGAAATCTATGATCTATGAGAGAGGCAAACAGACTCACATGTAGTGAGGGTCGAAACTCCAAATGATTTCTATTATGCTCAGGCTTATAGTTTTGATAGCGGAGTTGTGTCTACACTATCAAATCAAATACTCTTTGCTCCTCAGGTTGAATCGGATACAACCGGACCAGACATAAATCTCGGTCAAAAGATACGTATACCAGTATATCAAACGAGAGAGATAGATATGACAGAAGCTATTTATGAAAATGGATGAACTGAAAATATATCAGACATATGGGTCGATTTTGACCTACAAACAGATAGTGATAATGATGGAAATGCATTTAACGATAGAGATACTGAAAATATAGAGGTGAGTAAATCACTCAATAATATCAGCATAACTTTTGGTCCGTACGAAGAACTTTTCTCAAGACGTATACTTATATCAGCAGAGGATAAAAATGGAAATATAGGAAGCAGAGAAGTAACTTTTGAAGTATATGCTCCACAGCCAGAGATAGATACTGTTGCAGATGGAGTGATTCGTTGATCACTAGACGAAGAGCTCGTAGGAGAACCAATTAGAATATATAGATATAGATGATGAGCCGTTGAAAAACTCCAAGAAATTTCTGGAGATGATAGCGTGCTGAGTGCTCTCGAGTGAAACTATGATTTTGATACACCTGAGACCTCTACCTGATTAGTTCTTACCAGAGATGATAGAGAAGTAGCAACGATAAATGAATATACATGAAAAGTAGATCTCATAGACCCACTTGCTGAAGTGAAAGTGATATCTTCAAACGATACAAATAATCCCGTAGGTCTTCCAAAAGTTTCGGTGCTTTATAGATGAGCTGAGATATTTGATGAATATATACAAATACTCAATACGGTAGATATCCAAGTACTCAGTGAATTTACAAATGATTTATCAGAAGGTATGTATCTTCGTTTTGTAGATAGTGAAAATTATTCGTATTATAAAGTGCCTCTTGGGGTTCCGTTTAATCCTGGAGCAGTAGTGATTCATAGAGTAGAGGATAGTGCCAAGACACCACTCTATACACTTTTTAGAGATTGACGCATAGATACACTCGACGCTCGTTTCGAACTCAGATACAATTCATTTGAAGATTCTGTTGTATATGATCTATATGATACTACGATAGATAAGAAAGTTTGAGAAGTACTGATAAAAGTAGATGCAAACTATATACTCAGATAGAAAAATAAGAACTCCCATTTGGGAGTTCTTATTTTATCTAATGTAAGGTGTTTTTCTCAAGAGGAAACAAGCTTTGAAAAATTTTACTATTTTCATAGTTTTCTGGCAATTGATAAAAATATGCTGCTGCTTTTTGTTTATCTCACTTTATAGCTGTGATACAACCTAGTTTAAATAATCAATCATGATACCTCTTATGTCATATTGGTATATTTTTATAATGATGATGATATTTTTCTCATAGATTTCCGAGAGCATATTGAGCATGCCCATATCCTGTATCATTTTCAGGTATAGCATTCCAGTATAATCTAGATTTAAGAAAGTTGTTATTTGGTTGTGTGTACTTTTTAATGCGTCCAATTTGAAACTGAGCATTCCAATAGTTTGTATCTTTTGAATTATTTATGGAAATGAAGCATCTTTCTGCCTCCACTAAATTATTGTCTGCTATATGTATTCTTCATTGTTCATACACCGATAGAGTAGATAATATTTCAGTTACTATATCTTGGTAGCTTCATTGAACTTCGTCAAAGATAGTATCAGCATGATTATGTAGGAGACGCAATTTTCCTTGTATATCACTTATTTTTGTATCTGTTCAAAAATGTTGTTGAATGACTCAGATTGCAAGCATATAGAGGAAATTCTAAATAATTAATTATTTTATAATAAATAAAATAAATTATTAGTCAAATAAAAGGTTTTCCTTGAATATAGTGAGATTTTAAAAGAAAAATTTTATAAGTTTATTCTTCAAATGTATACAAAATCACTTTCTCCCCATTTTTTTCTAACACTTGTAGGAGATTGAGTCATGGATGATTTATAGTTTCATCAAGAAGTTGATGAAGTGCCGGACGATATGTCTTGAAATCAAGGGTATCTACTACCAAGACATGTATATCATTATATGCTGCATACTCGACTATATCCTCTAGAGAATCAGTATATGGAGTGAGCCATCTCTCTTTTGAGAGCGAGTAATATGTAACGACTGGAAATCTTTCCATCACTCTTATTCATCAGATTTTTGCATATTGGAGTTCATCTTTTTCATTGGCTCATAGTATCCATTCACCTGCAAGTCTTTTAACCTCAAATCTCTCATCATGAACTTTATAGGTGTTATAGTAACTATAGAGTCATAGGCTATAGGTAGCTATCAGTAATCCAGCTATTCATATATGGATACTATTTTGAAATCTTTTGATTCTCAGCTCTTGTAATCCATACATCATAATGATGAGAAATAATGGGAGAAAAACGAGAAAGTATCTATTGAGCGTGAAAAATAGTGTAAAGAAAAATGAAGCTGTAAGAAAAAATGGTAGTGTGATAAGAAGAAGTTCATACTGTTTTTTCTGTATCATTTTATATATTCCAAATATAAGCAGCAACAGTGGAAAGAGTATCACTACTAAAAAGAGAGGATTTTTATAGAGAAATGAATCAGGAGAGTTCCATACTCTATACGCATCTCAAACTATGATTTGTGGAAGGTTTTTTGTGTAGAGCTTTTTTTGATTCGTAGCTATTCTAGAGACAAATCCTTGAGGATCATCTGATATATATGATACCAGACTTCACTCTATACGAGGAGTATCATACTTGAGTCCACCAGCAAAACCAGCTATCAGATGATGTTTATCTGGAGTGAGTTCAGCTACTGCCTGCTCAAATCCAGCATCATCCATGCGTTCTACTCATCTGAGTTCTGCCTGCCTGAGATTAGAAGCTCATTTATTGGTCAGTCACCATTCTCAAGTCAGCGTATGCATGTGATAGAGATATGGGAAAGCAAATATGAAAAATGAAAATACGAGCACAAAACTATGAAGAAAGATTTTTTTATAACTTGTTTTGTAAAATAATCCTATAAATAATAATACCAGTGATCCTAAATAAATAAATGCTTCTCATCTGGTGAGATACATAAGTGTAATCAGTAGTCATAAGCACACAGTTTTTTGATACGTTGGAACTCTTGTAAAATTTTGCAAAAACCATATAAGCCCAAGAAAGAGAGGAATATATATATTTTCTGATAGTATATGTATATTAAAATGGAGAAGTACTGGAGATAAGAAGTAGAGTGTTAATAGTACAAGTATATATTTGTAACTGAGGTATTTTTTTGCTATCTGGTAGAGAAAAAATCATCATAGATTAAACAAGAGTATATTGACTATTCTCGCTGATAAAAAATCATCTTGCGTGATAAACTCTACTATAGCTATAGGGAGTGAGTATAAAAAACCAAACCATCATGTTCCGAATCATTTGCTTGAAAACTCTGTGAGAAAGTGACTCATCTGAAAATACGCAAAACTATCTGCTACTCTGAGAATCTCATTGATACCAAAAAACCATATGTGGAGAAGTGCTCCAAGTATGAAGAGGAGGATAAGAATGATTTTTTTATTCATTATACTATTTTAAAATATCTTCTTGGATAGCTAATAATGTTTCCTTTGATGGTCTATGCGTGGCAAGTGCTTTTATTTTTCATCTATTAGAAAAATCAATACATGAATTTTGATGAACTATTTGATCATTATCTCAAGAATATACACTACATTCAATACCTATGCTTCTCAATTTATTTACCTTGAAATTAAAATTTCATCCGAGATTGTCTTCAGTTTGGTATTGTTTTAGATCTTTTTGAAATTGCTGAGGGTCTCATAATCATATCTCATTATTTCTGATAGGTTTCATAAGTCTTGAAAATACTTTTTCAGCATCATCATTTAGGTATGCTTCCATGTCTAATGGCTTTTCTAAATGAGATGTTGCCCAATCCATTCTAGATATAGAGAGTAGAGGATGAATGTTTGGATGTATGAAATTTATCGATTTTATGAGTGGAAGTACTTTGTCACGAGAGCCTAATATAGCGTTTACTAATTCTCTACAAGAGAGAGAATACACATTTAATATGATAGGAGTTTTATGTAAACTATTTAAGTAATCTATCATTTTATTTCTGGTGGCAGTGCCAGAAAATTTTTTATTTGGAGCATTATATAATTCTCATGGTAGTGTGATTCGAGCAAATTTTTTATTTGTTTCTTTGCAAAACTTTTCAAGTTCAAATCATGGTTGTTTTTTTATATTTTCTTCTCTGTATCCAGGAACATATATAATTCGTGTTTCAGTATTCATAATCTATTTCGTTTTTAATTTTTTAATCCCATTCGCTCCGATTACCATTCCTATGATAAGGAAGAATGTATAACTTGTAGCAGCTTCTTCAAATGCGTGAGTAAAGTTTGCCATGAAACAGAGCGTGATATATGCAGTAAATATAGCTATAGAAAGATAATCTCTCTTTGCTTTGGCAATAGAGTAGAGCCTGAGCCCGATGATAATCATGAGCGATATAAATATAATGACTCCAATAAATCATTGTTCGAGTGCTATTTGTACATACCAGTTTTCTGGTAAGAATCTATGAGTGGTAGTTGCAGTAGAAGTCGCGATTTGCCAGTTTCCAGCTGATTCTATAGAGTTCCCTATTTGACTTGCTGGACCAGCAATACCAAGACCATATCCTATAGGATTGTAGAAAAACATCTCTACAGATTTTCAGAGATTATCGAGCCTATTTATGATAGCTCCTAGATGGAGGAATAGTTCAGCTTTAAATATTGCTACGAGGATAATCGGGGCACTAAAGACTCAAGCTGTTACTCAGATAAATTTTCTGGTTATTTTTCTTTTGAGTTTGAGTGTCCAAATCAGGAGTATAAAGAGAGCAATTCCGAAAGCGAGACCAAGCACTGAAGTCTTTGAATACGAGAAGAATATAGCTGTAATTACAAAGAGTGAAGGTATAACAATGACAGAGATAACCTCACTCATACTTATTCATTGAGGCAAGATAGTTTTCTGTTTTATTTTTGCTTTTACAAAGTTTACTTGCTTTAAAAGCTCAGATTTTGATCCTCTTCTCAAGCTTTTATCAGACATATACATCCTATCAAGCACAAAACCTATATAGAGGAGATAGTAAACAGTCAGGAAGACTGAGAAACGAATTGGCCCTCCAAATGTTGCTTGGAACCTATGCTGACCATTTACATTTTGCGCAAAACTAATACATGAATTTGCATTATACGTAGATACTTCTGCTGAGTATCAAAACATACTCGCAAGCGCACTTATATCACCAAATAGATACCAAGGAAGAAATACAGATAATATTAAGATAGTACTTCAAAATATGAGCTTTAAATAAAAGTATAAATCCTGGATTCCATTGGTGAGATAGAGTCACACTATCATAGCAAAGAAGAAAAATACATCGTATCTGAATCCAAGAAACGCTGAAGCGCGTATCTCAAAAAATGGGAATATGATAAATATGAGTGAACTAATAACAAAAACAGTGGTCATACCAAGTATATAATTGTTTTCATATATCTTTTTGAGTGAAAACTTATTTGCTTTCATTACTTTTACAAAAGTAGCTGTGAGCAGTATGATGATGATAAACTCTTTCCAAAAGCGCATATAGTTCGTATCAAGCCCAACTTTACACTTCAGTACAGTTACCAGAAATGCGTGAAAAGGAAGCAGAAGAAAGAGAATTCAAATGAGGTATTTCATAGCTACTTATGACTGTTAGAAAATAGTTACTTTACATTGTATATAAGTATTGGATAATTTCAATACTCTTTTCAAAAAAATGATTCACCTTAGATTTTTATTAAAATTTCTCAAAAAACTCGACCAATCAGAGATTGGGACTCAAGCAGTTTTGTAAAATTTCAAAAAACTAAGATTTCACCAGTTTTTTCATTCTTTTTTCAAATTCTGCTTCGGAGAACTTTTGAGCTTGCTTTTTGCAAGACTCAGGATTATATTTTCAATCCCTGTTTTCTTGGTCAAATATTTTGAGTTTTTCTACAAAGTCATCTCCATCTTTATCATCAAAAAATGCTCAAGTTTTTCAATCTATAACTGTCTCGAGTAGGCCTCCTCATCTGTAGGCAAACACTGGCTTTCCAGCAGCCATAACCTCTATTGGTACGATTCCGAAGTCTTCTTCTCATGGAAATATAAGTCCCTGAGAATCTTGAACGATTTGAACCAAATCATCTCAGTATTGTGCTCATAAAAACTTTATATTTTCTCAAACTACTAGATTTTCAAGTATATTTCTATAATTTCAATCTCATATGATTTTTAGCTCTAGATTTGGTATTTTATTGAATCATTCTATTGCAATCTCGATTTTTTTAAACTCTGTGAGTGCTGAGAGGATGATATAGTATCTTTTTATTCCCTCTCCTGGGAAGAGAGGGTTAGGGTGAGGTCTTTTTTTTGCAAATCTCTCAGTTTCTACGGGGGGATAGAGTATATCTGAGTTTTTACGAAAGTATTTTTCTACTCTTTTTTGAGTGTTGTGACTATTAGCGAGAGATATATCTGCTCTTTTACTTGCATCTATATCCCAGAGTCTCAGACTTGTAAATAGTTTTCAAAGAAGTATTCATTTTATTCATGTGCTAAACCCGATATCTTTTTTGTACTCATGTGTCCAGTCCCAGAGATATCTAGCAGGAGAGTGATAGTATACGATAAGTTTTGTTTTTCATGAAACTATAGGACCGTGGGCAAATCAGCTAGAGCTCGAAATCACATAGTCGTACTGAGAAAAATCCAGGCTTTCTACAGCTTTTGGCATGAAAGGGAGGCAAAATCTCTGATTTCTGAATAATTTGTAAATAAACTGCGTAGACTTTGCTACTCATTTTACTTTCTCACTTGGAAATATAGAGCCTACTTTTTTTTCATCATAAATAAGCGTATAGATATCAGCATCTGGAAATATTTTCATGAGCGATTCTACTACTTTTTCTGCTCCTCCGAGCTTGATGAGCATTTCATGGAGTATGGCTATTTTCATAGGAAGAGTTCTTTTTTTATATATCTTTATCTCCAATGGTAATAATTTTTTGGTTTTTTGTAATTTTTTATTAGTATTTCTTCAGAAATACTTTACTTTCCTTTTTTGTTTATGATGATTTTTAAGAAGATTCTTCTTACTCTTTCTATTCTTTTTATTGGATTCTCATTTAATTCTTTTCATATTTATGCAGAAGGAGATGTTCAATGACCATCACCAGCTCCTACAACTTCTTCAAATGATTCCTGAAATACAACAGATATTTCGGATTCTAATTTTACTATAGATGTATGATGAATCACACCGACGGATGCTTCTCGTCTTACTAATAATTGAGCTGATTCAGAAGATCTTATTCAAAATACATTAAGTCTGATAATAGAAAAACTTATTACAGCTTTTTGAGTGCTGTCTCTGTTAGTTATGACTATATGAGCTTGATTTATGATTATTTATCATGGTCAGGATGAGCTTCTTACTCGTTGAAAGAGTATATTTTCATACGGACTTATATCTCTCGTAGTAGCTCTGAGCGCATGATTTCTCGTGAACTTTGTTTCTTACTTACTTTATTGATCATAAAAGATGAAAAAGATTCTAACTACATTACTTTTTTCACTGATTTCATTTACACCAGTTTTGGCTGCAAAGCCAGAGATAAACTGTGGATGACTTCCAGGGTGTGATGATAACTCAACAAGTAGCTCAGGTCATAGTGATGGACCTATAGAGTTTGTTGTACACATCATAGGAGAGCTCATACAGTATGTAGCTGTGCTCGCTGTCATCGTCCTTATGATAAGTGGTATCATGTATCTCGTATCAGGATGAGAAGAAGAAAAGGTAAAAAAAGCCAAGACATGGATTATCTGGTCACTCGTATGAGTGCTACTTTCTATCTCGGCTTGGACGATTATCAATCTGATAAATAATATAACTATAACACTTTAATACATGTTTAAAAAACTATACATATCACTTGCTCTTTTCTGTACTTCTCTCCAAATAACAATGGCTGACCTGAAAGATGATATTATTCCTTCAACATCTACAGAAAGTGTACTTGGTTGAACTTGATGAGACAATATACTTGATGATGTATTGGCATATGTTAGAGATTCAATATTTGGACTTCTTGCTATGATTGCTATATGAGTATTTCTCTATATAGGTTTCAAGCTCATTATTGCGAGATGAAACCCGGAAGAATTTAAAAAGGCTCTCAATACTCTCATATATGCTGTTATTGGCATATTTGTGGTTTCGTTTGCATTTGCAGCTGTGAGACTTGTAGCTGGACTTAATATATAAAAAAAATTATGAAAAAAATACTTATAATCTTATGATTGTTCCTTGTTTCTCTTAATTTTTCTATTGTAAATCAGTCTTTTTCGGCATGTGACTTTAAAGATGGAGATGCAATACAATGAGCACTTCATGATTGTTTTGAGTGAGAAAATACAAAGTCCAATTTGGTAACTACTAGTAAAGACTGACAGTTCGAAAGCTTAAACGTTTCCCGTTGATTTAAAGAAGTAATGCAGTCTTGGATACAAACTCTTTGATGAGTTCTTGCTATTCTCGCTGTTGGCTCAATTGTATATGGTTCACTACTACTTGTTTTAAGTGGAGGAGAAGAAGAAAAACTCAAAAAGTGAAAAGATGTAGTAAAATGGTCTATTATTTGATTTTTAGGAGTGGTATTTGCTGGAGTGCTTATAACGATAGTGGTAAACATCATGTTCTCAATCTAAAGTTATTTAATCTTCAAATTTCTTTGTCAGATGCAATACATCTTCGAACACGTACTTGAGTACGCTTATCTCAGATATATTTTTCTTCCTCGAACTTTTTTGATTAAATAACTTTACAGGTTTAGTATTATGCTTTCAAAACTTACATTTTTAAAAATCATCCTGCTCTCGCTTCTGTTTACAGGAGCGCTTTTTTGATTTCAGACTTATTATACTCTCAACTTCTCAGATACACTCGCAGAAGAAAATTATATTGAAAAGAGTATTTTTGATGACAAGTACAACCAAGAGACAGATCATGTTCATGAGACAGAAGTGATAATAATAGAATCAGATCCTGAGGATTCACTTACCCAGACCTCAGAGATCGTAGATAATCTTCCCGCTGCATCTGATATAGACAAGCAAGAGACAGCCAAACAGATATTTTTTACCTATATTCCTACGACACTGAGAAGTGACGTGAGAAACTATAGAGACACTACACGCTGATTTATATGAGCTGATGATTTTGAGGACAAGATTCAGGATCTCAGTGTAGAGTTTCATGCTGAGATGATAGACGTTAGGGGGAGAATGAAAAATAAAACTATCAAGATATTTGACCCACAGCAGCTTGATATGCCGGAGTTCCTTGCTTTGTTTACACATGAGTTTGCACACTACCTAGATTTATATTATTTTTCAAAGAGTCCTTTTTGAGATAGGAGTGAAGACTTTTACTCTATCAGTTGGGAATCTACAAAAACAATGAAAAGATGACAAAATCAATCAGATTTTGTTTCTGGATATGCCATGACCAATAAGTATGAAGATTTTGCCGAGACACTGACATACTATATGTTTCACAATGCAGATTTTCAGAAAAAAGCTCAAGAATCCTGAGCTTTGTATTTCAAATATGCTTTTCTAAGAGATTATCTTTTCAAAGGAGATAGTTTTGTTGGGACTGATTTTTCTGATGAAAAAATACAAAATTATTACTGGGATATAACCAAGATAGATATAGATGATGAAAACTTTTTGCAGTATTTAAAAAAAGATATATAATACCCGCAAGATTAAATTTAAAGCGTTTTCGTGCGCTACTTCACATACATTCTCTCACGTACTTTTTTCTGAGATTTATGCTGACTTTGTCAGTCTTACCCTTCATCTTAAAATTCAAAAATTTCTTGAAATATGAGAGCAGGAGAGAATTGTTCTAGATAATAAACTCTAGGAATAACTCTCTTTTTTTGTGAAAATTATATAAATTTAGTCATATTTTAATCAATTATTTATAATACATTATGAAAGATTTCTTAGATGAACTCGATAACGAATTAGCATGAGCTTCATCACAATCAAAACCTCAAGCTGCAGAGTCAAAAAAGCCAGCACCAAAAAAACCAGCTCCAAAACCATCAGGAGCAAGACCTCAAAAATCTCATAATTGAGAAGCTAAAAAATCAGCATGATCTAAACCTCATGCTGCGTCAAAATCAAAAGGTCCTCACAAGTCTAAAAACAATAACAATAAAAGACATAATAGCAGAGGAAACGGATGAGGATATATGAGTAAAAGCAATATATCATTTCCTGATACCAAGTTTTATCTCCCTACACTGAGAGATAAATATACGAGATATATGCCAATCGGGTGAAACGACGAAACAGGAGCAAAAAACATGGGTATGGTTCAATACTGAGATGATATTCTTCTCGTAGACTGTGGAGTGCAGTTTGCTGAGCCAGATATGCTTGGGGCTGATTACTCTATTCCTGATATTTCATTTCTTACGAAATATACAAAAAATATAAAATGATTTGTGATTACGCATGCTCATCTCGACCACATAGGAGCACTTAAGCATATCCTTCCAAATCTCGATTTTCCACCACTTTATGCTACGAGGCTCACACTTGGTATCATCAAAAAATCACTTGATGAGTTTAGAATCTTAGACAAATGTACACTCATAGAGGTAGATGCTACGAGTGATAAGAAGCATAAAATCGGACACTTTGATGTAGAGTTTTTCGGTGTGACTCACAGTGTTCCTGATTGTGCTGGACTCTATATAGAATCTCCAGGATGAGCAAAGTTTGTGCATACATGAGATTTTAAAATAGACTTTACTCCGAGACTTGATCCACCTGCAAACCTAGAAAGAATAGCGGGAATAGGAAAGAGAGGTATTACTATGCTCTTGTCTGATTCTACTGGTTCGACGAGACCTGGATTCTCAACTTCTGAGAAATGAGTAGGAGAAACACTCGAAAAAATAGTGGCAGGTCATCAAAAATGAAGACTCATCATTGCGACGTTCTCTTCATGGATTTCTAGAGTACAACAGCTTGCTGATATTGCAGCTCAGTATGACAAGCATATATTCCTCAGTGGGAGAAGTATGGTTGAAAATATCGCTATCGCGAAAGAGCTTGGATATCTCAATATCAAAAAAGGAATCATGAAAAAAATGACTCCTAAATCAACAAAATGAATACCACCACACAAACAAATAATTATCACGACTTGAAGTCAATGAGAAGAGTATTCTGCGCTCACTAGAATGTCAGAGTGAAAACATAATAGTATAGAGATTGTTTCTGGTGATACGGTAGTATTTTCTTCTTCTGTTGTTCCTGGAAATGAGAGAAGCGTAGTATCTGTTATCAACAAGCTTATCAAACTTGGTGCTAACGTTATTACTAAAAATGATGCAGAAGTACATACAGGATGACATGCTTTCCAAGAAGAGCAAAAAATCATGCTCAATCTCGTAAAACCAAGATACTTTATGCCAGTATATGGAGATCTGTACTTTAGAGATGCACATAGAAAAACTGCTATCAGTACTGGTTTTAACGATGACAATATTCTCCTCCTTGATAATGGAAATATCGTAGATTTTGCTCCTGATGGAGCAGTGTTTAAGTCAAAAATAAAAGCTCCAATCCAAGATTATGTTATCGATGGATACGGTATAGGACTGGCTAAAAGTCACGTAGTACAAGCCAGAGACAAGATGATGAACTCAGGGGTGTTGGTAGTGCTTTTCAAAGTAGATAAAAAATCAAAAGCCATACTTGGTCATATCAAGCTTGAAACGAGAGGGCTTGTATACTTAGAAGAAGTGAGATATATTCACAGAATTATCATCAAAAAATCAAAAGAAGTATACGAAGCTACGGTAAAAGATATCCCAGATATAGATCAGAAAGATCTTATCAAGGTACTCAGGACTGATCTTGAAAGATTTATCCAAAAGAGAACGGATAGAGAGCCGATGGTAATTCCTATGATTCTCGAAGTATAAAAATCTATTTATTTTGGTGAAAATATTTCTTAAAATTTATCACTTAGTATCACTAAGCTCAAAATTTACATAAATATTTTTCCCGAAAAATAAATAGATTTTAATGCTATCTTGTTTTGCAAACCATCTCAAACTCATTACAATTATGAGCGTAAAATAATATATTCTAACCTTAGAATCATTATGATAAAATTACTTATATTTTTTGTATCTCTTGGACTTCTTGCATCATGTGGGAACTCAGCAGATATAGAAGCAGCGAAAAAAGCTATGCTTGAATGAGGAGAGGCTACTACAGAAGAGTCTGTTTCAGATTCAAAAAAAGATCCACTCGATATATCTGACGGTACATGACCTATAGTAGAAGTCGAGGATACAGAGTCAACAGATGAAACTGATGCAACTTCATATGAGATTACTCAATCATGAGATGTACAACTTTTGAAGTTTAATGAACTTTCTGTTGAAGATATTAATAACGGAGAAGTGGAAATATCATGAGAAACACTCTGAGAAGTAGATAAAATCACAGTAAGTTTTAAAAATGAAGATTCAGAGTATCCAGATGATCTCTATACACTCAAGACGTTTAAGTCAGGAGCAAAGACATTTAAATACTTAGCTTCCTCTCGTTTCAAGGTATTAGATTTCGGTACGAATACATATGTATTTACAGCCTTTACTGGAAGAGAATCAGTTGAAACCACTATAACTATCAATCTCGTAGATGAGTCTAAAGTAGAGTCTCCAACATGAGAAACTGAAAAGCTTATCGGCACAGAGGTATCAGCAGAGCTCTCGAATCTTCCAACAGGATGAAGCTATGGAAACCCTGTTATGCTCTGAGAAGATGCATTCACATATTCAGATATAAATGGTCTTGAAATCTCAAAAACAGATGTGAGAGAGATTAGTTGTGAAAATCTGACTGATTATCTCTCAGATAATATCAATACATGGTTCTATTGGAACACTTGTAGAGACCTACTCAAAGACAAGGCTATTAGTTTCAATGTGCTTCGCATCAACGGTGAAGAATATGTATATCAAAAGCACTATGTAGATTTTGTGAATAGTTTTTATGGGACCTACGATATCGAAACTGGTACAGGGGTAACCAAGGAAAATATTCAAGAAAAAAATACAGAATTTAAAGAGAGAAATGACACTTTTTCTGGTATATCTGTAGTAGATAGTTTATTTAGAGACATAGTAAAATAATATGACAAAAAAACATAAAAAAAGAGTACTGATAAAGATATCATGAGAAGCTCTTCAATGAGAACATGATCATGGTATAGATCCACATTTTCTCCATGATTTAGCTAAAAAAATATCAAGAATCAGAGATACATGAGTAGAGATTGCTATCGTACTCTGAGGAGGGAATATATTTAGATGAGTATCTGGAGCTGCTGGATGAATGGATAGAACTCCAGCTGACTATATGTGAATGCTGGCTACTGTTATGAATGGAGTAGCATTTCAAGATGCACTTCAATCTATAGGGCTCGATGCGAGACTTATGAGCGCACTTCATCTCCCAAAAGTAGCAGAAGAATATATCAAACAAAAAGCAGTCAGGCACTTAGAGAAGTGAAGAGTAATTATACTCGTAGCAGGTACTGGAAATCCGTACTTTACGACAGATAGTGCTGGAGCGCTCAGAGCACTTGAGCTCAGTTGTGATATGATGATTAAGGCTACCAAGGTAGACGGAGTCTATACAAAGGACCCAAAAACGCATGATGATGCGGAGCTTATCAAAAAAGCTAGCTACAAGGATGTTATCAACAAAGATATCAGAGT
This sequence comes from uncultured Candidatus Altimarinota bacterium, assembly GCA_937999345.1. Lineage (GTDB taxonomy): Bacteria > Patescibacteriota > Gracilibacteria > BD1-5 > UBA6164 > CALLBL01. The sequence continues at coordinate 39,121 of CALLBL010000004.1, forward strand.
TATGGATCATACAGCTATCACACTTGCAAAAGATGGAGAGTTGATAGTAAAGGTAGTAAACCTCTTCAAACCAGGATCTATTTTAGATGCTATAGAAGGAAAAGATGAAGGAACAACAATAAGTTAAAAACTTGAAAACCTTCAAATTTCTTCGTCAAAATTAAAGATTGCTTTTGATCATGTACAATCGTACGCTCACATCAATCAACTTTATTTTTCCTTGAACTTCTGGCTTTTGAAGTTTTTTGAAAAAGTTGTTTCAAAATAATTTTGACATGCAAGATGTTCTCTATATAATCAGCCAGCTTAAATTAAATTTACATTTGTAATACCCTCGCGCGATGTTAGGAAAACTAAAGAAAAGAAAAAGACTCAGAGTACATGGTTTCAGGTCTAGAACTGCAACTGTTGGTGGGAGAAGAGTGCTCAAAAACAGAAGAAGAAAAGGTAGACATGCTCTCACAGTCAGCTATCCAAAAAGATATCAAGAAATCAATGGAAAATCTAAACTCCATATTATTGCTGGAGGTACAGCAAAGAAGTCTCCTTTTGATGGGAAGGGTAACTATGTAAAAAGAAAATAATAAAAAGAGAGAAAACTTCGAATTTCATCGTTAGTTGCTAAATTTCTTCAAACACGTACAATTCGTACGTTTATCTCAGAAATTTCTTACTGCCTTGAACTTCTTTGTTTTCTCTCTTTTTAAACAATCAAACTGATGATAAAAAAACTAAATAGATTAAAAGAAAGAGAAGTGAAAAAGGTTTTACAAAAATGAAAGCCTTTTTTTTCTTATAATATTGTTCTCAACTCTCTGCCAAACAGAAAATCTTATAATAGATTTGCTATCGTGATAGGGTCAAAGTCAGTTCGTACCAATGTAGAGAGAAACTTCTTTCGTAGAAAGTTTTATGACCTCGTATCTGATTATGCTAAGGATACAGAGAAATGAAGAGACTTTGTCTTTGTGGTAAAAAAGAAAACAAAACTTGATAAAAGAATTGATACCAGTATAAGCTCCTTTGAAAAAGATATTCGTTTTCTTATACAGAAAATACATTTATAAAAAATACCTATGAAAAAAATACTCGATGTTCTCCTGATTTCCCTCCTAATATTTATGGGGATCAATCTCCTCACTGCAGATAAGAACGTAAATCCTAGCTGAGAAATAACCTTTAATAGCTTGAAGAGTAAGTATTCTATTCCTGCTGCTATTAATCTAGAGGTAAAAAACTCAACCTGAGAACCACTTCAATTCAATACATGTGAAAATATATCTATTTTAAATAATGGAGATACTCTCTTACTCCCAGAATCAGCCTGCAAGGATATATCGGTTGGAGCTTCGGAGACTCAGATAATCAACCTGGCTCCATATTATGAGTTGTTCCAGACTCCTGGAAGCTACAACTTTGAGCTTTCAGTAGATGACAAAAAATTCATAGCCCAAACAGAAACAAAAAATAGAGGGACCATAGGTAAGCTTTTTGTAGGAGTGTTTTATGCACCTATTTATAATCTCATGATTGTGCTCATAGAGATATTTGGGAATTCACTCGGATGGGCTATAGTAGTTATTACTATTCTCATCAGGCTCCTACTTATCTACCCACAGCACAAGATGATGGTAAGTCAGAGAAAGCTTCAAGCTATTCAACCAAAAATCAAAAAACTCCAAGAAAAATACAAAAAAGAATCTCAAAAACTCGGAGTAGAGCTTATGGCACTCTATAAAAAAGAAAAAGTAAATCCG
>CALLBL010000005.1 GCA_937999345.1 uncultured Candidatus Altimarinota bacterium
GTAAGGGGTATTTTTAATTTTATTTATACTTAGGAATCGAAAAGGAGAGTTCCATGAAGTGGAAAAAAAGATACGTTTGTATCTTTTGTCTCGGATGTCCGACTTGCGACGATTCCTAGTGGGCCTGCCATTTGAAAAAGAAAAAAAGAACTTTCATTTAATGAAGGTTCTTTTTTGTGTATACTATTTATATAGATTATTACTCATATCAATTTTATGAAAAATCCTTATATCAGCATGTATATAGATTCGCTCAAAAAATATATCAAAGAACAAACCGTAAGGTTTATAGTTCTTTTATCTTTATGAATTATTTTACTATGGTGAATAGTAACTTGGATAATTATTGTAATCAAATCTTTCTCAGCATAGTTTTATAACTTAAGATTCTTTATATCTCTCTTTGCATCTTTGGTCATATAGTTAGTATTACAGTACGGACATGAAAAATAGTATTCATAATAGAATTCTTTGAGCAATGTCTTTTTTGTATGTTTTGGTATTTTTTGAATAACTGGAGTTCAACATTTTCTGCATTTATCTCATTCTTTTTCTACTTTTATTGATTTGTCTCATTTTCATAAAGCTCTGATAATCTCGACTTTATTACTCTCTTCTTCAGTAAAGTATAGTGTAGATTGACTACCTTCTTCTTTTGGGATATATCATTCATCCACGAGTAGGTAGTTCATATCCATAGCCAGAGTTGCGAGTTCGTCACATCTTTCATTTTCTTCGTGTCAGCTGTGTCATTTTACCCATTCAAACTGTACTTCATGCTCTGAAACGAGCTCTAAAAGAATTTCCCAGAGATCATGATTGACTGCTTTTTCAGTTTTAGTCCTGTACCAGTTATTTTCTTTCCATTTTTTTGCCCATCATTTTCCTATTCCATTGATGGTATATTGAGAGTCTGTATATATAGTTACTTTAGATTTTTTCTTGAGTTTCGATAGTCATGCTATTACTCCTGAGAGCTCCATTCTATTATTGGTAGTGAGTTCATATCATTGTGAAAATTCTTTTTTTATTGATCCGTATGACATAATCACTCCATATCCTCATCTTCAAGGATTCGGTACTGCTCATCAATCAGAGTATATTTCTACTTCTGGAAGTTTTTCTTTCATTGTTATATTTTAAATTTTTCTTTATACGCATTATACATGATCCTATCAAGGATAGGTCAAAGTAGTCCAGTTTTACTGAGAATCTTGCTTATAGTATCTGGATATATATTTCTTTTTCATTTTATTATTCCATCCAAGCTACGCAGAGCTATCTTTTTTACTTTAGTATTATTATCTGATTTCTGTTTTTTTCAATAGTATTTTACATGAGGAGTATCCATTGGACCAGGGTAAATACAACTAATTTTTATTTTTGTATTATACAAATAGCTTCTGAGAGCTTTTGCAAAGGATGCCATAGCTCATTTACTACCAGCATAAGCAATAGCAATAGGGAATGGAAGAAACTCTGAGGCTGATACCGTAAATCATATTCTTCCTCATGAATTTATTTTTCATTCTTGCAGGAGTATCTTTATTAGTTTTATATGTCAGAGTATATTTACATCAAATACTTTTCTTTCAGAATCAGAATCCAGGTCTAGAAAATCTCAACTCAAGCTTATTCCGGCATTACATATAACTATGTCATAGGTAGACAAATTACTTTTAATATTTTTTTTGTTAAAGTTTGTTATATCAAAATTTATATATTTTATATTTTTATCTAACTTTTTTAGATTAACTTTTCATGGAGATATATCGAGTATATCTATACTATATCATTTTAGAACTGCGTGGTTTACTATTTCTAGTCATAGACCACTCATTCATCAAGTTATGAGTATTTTTTTATTCATATATTTATTTTATTATATTTCAAATTTTTGCTACAAGCCACCAATCTAGGTAAAGATATTGCATTCATTTTTTGATTTTAATCATTTTTATTATTTTCTCACACACTATATCTATATCTCTTCATGATGTTTTTTTCATTCATGATTTTTTATGCATCGGTGTTTTCGTTGCTCATAGTTCTAGGCATAGACTCTGTAGTCATGGATTTTCTTTTTTAAAGACTCTATAAAACTGACTGAGTCATCACTTTGTAGCTCCATATACACTCAATTTTTTTATTGGCATAGATCATGTTATTGAGCTAATAAATACTATTTTGGTATTATTAGATATTACATTCTCAATATAATTCGATACTAAGAGAATAGGAGAGTAAAGATTTACTAGTATTTGATTATGTATGTCTGAGCTATTTTGATCTGAGAAAACTTTGTATTCTCAGTATCACGCATTGAGTATCATGAGGTCAAAGTTTTCTTTTTGGATTTGTTTTGAGAGTTTTTCTACTTGCTTTATATCAGATAGATCACAGACATATATCTCGCATGTTGGAAAATCTTTTAAGAGTTTCTCTTTTTGCTCAGTTGATCTCACGACTCAATAGACTTTATTTCACAGATCTATATATCTCTTTGAGAGATTTTTTCCTATACCTGAGCTTATTCAGGTGATAAATATTTTCATAGTTGTAATTTGTTTTATCTATAAAAAGAGAAGGAGAGTCCTTCTCTTTTGTTTAATCTGTTCTATATTTATCCTCTGAAAAACTTCTTTTTCATCTGATCCATTCACATTTTTAGTAAGTCATCTTTTATATCTCCGTCACCATCTTTATCGAGGAATGATGTAAGTAATGTTGATGATTTTCATCCTGATATTTTTGATAATCCCGAAACCATTCATCCTATATCCATGCCTTCATCTTGGGCTTTTCACATAGAACCCATTACTATTGGAGCCACTATCTTTAGTATTTTTTGGGCTTGCTCTCAGTTTGCTCCAGTTGCTTCCATGATTTGTTTTTCTACATCAGATTGTTCATCTCCAAATACGTGCCCAAGAATACCTGAAGCTTCTGCTGCATCAGGATCTTTTGCAAGTTTTGATACATCATTTAGTACACTTCCATCATGTTTTTTGAGTGCGTTAAATAGAGATTGTGCTCATTCTTCAGATTTTGCATTTTCAGATATTTTTCACATAACTGCTGGAAGTGCGACTTTTACTGCCTGAGCAGTTACTTCCTTTGGGAGTCACATAGATCAAGCAATACTTTCTATATTTTTAGATAAAAAGTTTGCTCATAGTGTTGATACTAAATCATTCATATTTTTAAAATAGGTTATTAATTAACACTCCTATTTTACTTTTCAGTCAGCAGAAGTCAAACAGATTATTCTACCACCTTAAAGATAATATTTTCATTTATATTTGATATTTTCTTTATAAAGAATGGACGTACTTTTATTTCTACATTACTGATTTTTTGATCATTGAGTAGGAGTGTAAATGCTTCTTTTTTTTCTAATCATTTTATAGTATTTTTTAATTTTTCTACGTAATTATTATTTTGTCATAAAAAGTCATGAGATATGAGCACTTCTATCTCTGCAGTTGCTTTTATTTCTAGAGGCTCATCTCTTTTATAAATCACGTTTGATATCCTGAGCGAGTCTGTATCTATATATATTATTTTTTCAGTTCATTCTAGTATACTATCACGAATTACATTTTTTAACCTATTTATTATATTGGCTTTATCATATGTATATGTGCTGGCTGTTACATTTCCATTGAGCGTGAAAGTATCTACTTTGCTTCCAGTAGAAGTTCCTGGTCTTGTATTTATTTCAGTATCTGAATAGGTAATCATGTTATCAATACCAAATATCTCTATATCAGTTTTGTTTACATTGTTTTTATCTTTTACGAGTTTTGATAATTCTTTTATTGCTGTACTTTTTAATTTCTCTTCCATTATTGACTGAGCATTTGATATATCTACTTCTGAGAGAATCTTTTTATGAGTATCTTTTCATCATTTAAGATCCTCTTGTACTATTAAGTAGATCTCATCTATGTATTCTTTAATTCATGGAATGGTGAGTTTTGTATCTTTTTCTATATTTCATCTTTCTCACATGAACTTACCATTTATATCATAGACATTTGATTCTATATCTACTTCTGTATTTCATGGTATGATATTTCAAAAATTATCTTTTGAGCCAGCTGGTATGATAGTCCAAGATAATGTAGTGAATAGAAGTCACTCAGCTGTACGAACTGTTGTTCATTCCAAGATCTGCTGTTCTTCTTCAGTTTCATTAAAAAACACAGCAGTTCATTTGGATTTTTTTAGACTCTCTACATCTACTCATGTAGTTGAGAATTTCTTCTCTAGATATACATTTTTTGATATTTTGTTTATATATGATATATCATTGTCTGTAATAATATCACTTACTTTTTCTTTGAAAACAAAATTCCTTGCTCTTGATTTTACTATTATTTCAGGAGTTACATATATATATGTTTTATTAACAGCAAAGTAAAATATAAAAATCAGCAGTATGAGCGAGATCGCAAGTCATCATAAAAACCAAGACATATTATAAGCTTTATTATATTTGTTATAATACTTGTTTATAGAGTTTATGTTTTTATTTCTTGCTAGACTTGAAAGTATGTTTTTATATAAATGCTTTACTTCAAATGAAAGATACTCAAAAAATGTAAAGTTGTACTTCATCAAATCTGGATTTTTATTTCATTCTTCAATAAATTTTTTATCCTTTATGACTGAATACTTTATTCATAAGCTTTTTCATATCTTTCTCGATGTAAGATCTGAGGTGAGAATAATAAGATTTCTTTTTCAGGCTTTATTCTTTATTATTTTTAGAGAAAGTTGATTATGTAGTATTGGATGTCATGTTGGAAAGTCTAAAATTATATCCTTTTCTTTATAATCATCTATTTTTTGTACTATATCTACAATATTATCTTTTTTCGATATTTTTATCATGCTTTTTATATTTGATGGGTGAATTACTTTTTATTAGACTATCGATTTGCTGTATTTTTTCAAGTTTCTTCTTTACAAAAAGTAAAAACAAAATACTATCGATTCAGTATATAATTAATCCAATATTCGTTTGGAATCTCTGCAAAATATTATCGATATATTAGAAGCTTCAATCAAAGAAGATTGAGAGAGCCTTTTAACATCGTGAAATATAATAAAAGACGGCTTTGATGAAAAAGTTGATAAGTATAGAGCTGTGGTCAAAACATGAAAAGATTGGCTTTCTTCATACCAAGAAAAGCTAATTAATAACACATGAATACCTAAGTTGAAAATTAAGTATACAAATATTTCTTGATATTTCATCGAAATTCCAAGATCTGCTATGTCTCAAGTACCTGAAACTTTTGTTCATAAACAAACATTGGTGAATACTTCAAGATATATTACATCTGAGTTAAAAGAATTTGAGGAATCATTGATTCAATCAGAATCTTTACTCTCAGATAGAGAATATAATATTTTTTTAGAAATTAGAGATAAAGTTCTGACTGAGTTTTCCGATATCAAAAAGATGTGAAAAAGTATTTCTCATCTAGATTTTTTAGCTAGCTTGTGATCTACTGCATATCAAAATAATTATACTAAGCCCGAGATGCATATCTGATATGATTTAAAAATAGAAGATGGTAGGCATCCAGTAATAGAATCAATAGAAAAAAAGTTTGTAAGTAATAGTCTGTCACTTTGAAAGAAAGACTATATCCATATCATTACATGACCAAATATGTGATGAAAATCTACTTTTTTGAGGCAAAATGCTCTGATAATTCTTATGGCACATATCTGATCATTTGTGCCTGCTTCGTATGCAAAAGTCCCACTTACAGATAAAATCTTTTCACGTGTGTGAGCTACTGATAACCTCTATCTGTGACAGTCTACATTTATGGTTGAAATGCAAGAGATAGCTAATATACTTCATAATTCTTCTCAAAGAAGCTTTATTATCATAGATGAAATCTGAAGATGAACATCTACTTACGATGGAATGAGTCTTGCATGGGCTATATTGAAGTATAACCATGATAATATAAAAGCGAAAACCCTCTTTGCTACTCACTACCATGAACTTATAGACGAGTCTAAAACTTTAAAATCAGTTTCTAACTACAGCGTTGCGGTATGAGAAAATGAAGAAAACTTAGTGTTTTTAAGAAAAGTAATCAAATGATGAATAAGGAAAAGCTTTGGTATACAGGTGGCAAAAATTGCCTGACTCAACAATGATGTGATATCAGAAGCAAATAATATGCTACTCAGACTTGAATCAAATTCGATTCAAATGTCACTACTGCCAGCTACTTCAGAACAAAAAGAAAAAAAGAATCAAATGCACGAAAAATGCAAAAATGATATAGTGTGTAGTATCAAAAATACTGATATAGATAATCTAACTCCAAGGCAAGCTCTAGCGATTTTAGCAGATTTTCAAGAAAAACTTTAGAGTTATTTTTTTCAACCTTTGACTTTTCCACATAAATTGTAAAAAAAACTTGCAATACCTTTTTGCTATTGTATAGTTGTCAACGTTTACATATTTAATATTTGTTCTATGAATTTCATTTTGAAAAATATCTGATGGATTGCTCTTTTTATATTCTTTGCAATCATGCTCCTTATTATATCAGCAAATCAGAAAGATAACCTCGTTACTAATAAAGCTCTGCAAGATGCAAAGCAAGAATTAATGCTTACATGATCTCAAGTATCAGAATCTGGTTCTGGTGTATTGACTGATCTTGTAAAAATGCTCGATGATAGCGAGAAAACTCCTGAAATAAAGGAAGAAGTAAAAAAAGTTGAAGTTAAGACTGAAACAAAAGAAGAGCCTAAAGATATGAAAGAAGAACTCGTATCCGCAGAAGCATCTATTGATGGTGAAATGAAAGAAGATAAGAAAAATGTTATTGCTTCATTTTTTGACAGATTTAAGAAAGACGAATCAGATGTAAAAGAAGAAGATAATCTATCCATGACTGGATCTGAAAACAAAGATAGCATGGATAAAGATTCAGATATGACTCAAGATAAACCAAAAGCTGATGTAGTAGTTGTAAAAAAACAAGCACCAGCAAAAAAGACATACAAGAAAATGACATACAAGAATGGAACATTTAGGGATATACCTACTTACAATGGTCAATTTAGCGTAAATCAAAAACCACTTCCATGAATCAATCTCAAAACAGCAATAGGTAATACCTATGCACTTGCTGTATCTGGTCTCAAGCTCAATAATGCTCACTTCAATAAAAGCTTAGGTGTTATGAAAAAAGGAGATGTAGTAAAACAAATGACACATGAAAATAAATATGGATGTTTTAGTGTAGAAGTTGTTTCAGGTGAAATAGCAGGAAAACACTGATATGTATGTAAAAAATGGTTCAAAGCTCACAAAGCTCCAATGAAACATGTACCAAGAAATGTCGTCACTACAAAAATAGGAGACATACACTCTGTAGCTACTCAGCAGCTCAAGCTAAATAATAAAGCTTTCAATACTGCTCTTACTGTAATGAATAGAGGAGATAAACTTGAACAAATCGGAAATGAAAATGCTTACGGATGTTTCCAAGTAAGAATGCTTACTGGTTCAGCTAATGATGTATGAAGAGTAGGATACGTATGTAAAAAATACTTATCATCAAATACAGGAACGGTAGCAGCAGCTGAGTCTAATATGACAGCGCTTCAATCATACGCTATGACAAGAACAACAAAAATAGGAGATACTCATACAGTATCAGCTCACTCACTCAAGCTCAACAATGCATACTTCACTAAAAACCTTTGATACTTATCATACGGTGATACAGTAAAACAACTTACAATAGAAAATACTCGTGGATGTTTCCAAGTCCAAGTTCAATCATCAAGAGTATCTTCAAGTACAGGGAAAATAGGATTTGTATGTAAAAAATACCTCAAATAAATTTGAGGTATCTCTGGAGACTGGATAGCTTTTAATTTAAAGCAGCCTTTATAAGTCAAACAAATAATGGATGAGGATCTTCTAGTCTAGATTTGAATTCAGGATGAGCTTGGGTAGCTATAAAGTATGGATGATCTGCAACTTCTATAAATTCTACCAGCTTTCTATCAGGTGACATACCAGATAGACTGAGTCCATTTTCTTTCAGTATCTCATGATATTTTGGATTGACCTCATATCTATGTCTATGTCTTTCTGATATATTTTCTTTTCCATATAAACTGTAAGCAAGAGAATCTTTTTCAAGCTTTGATTCATATGATCCAAGTCTCATAGTTCCTCATTTGTTTTGTATTTTTTTCTGTTCCTCCATGTAATCTATTACAGGATGGATAGTACTTTTGTTAAATTCTGTAGAATTAGACTTATCTAAATTACACATATTTCTAGCATATTCTATAACAGCTACTTGTAATCATAAGCATATTCATAGATAAGGAATCATATTCTCTCTCGCAAAGCGAACTGCGTTTATTTTTCACTCTACTCATCTCTCTCAAAATCCTCATGGTACGAGTATGCCGTCGAGTTTTCACTGTTGTCTCTCTTTTTGTAATATATCTGAGAAATCTCAATTTTCTAAGTCTTCTGAGTGTATCCAGTTTAGGTGAACCTTTGCATTATTTGCAACTCATCCATGTATGAGAGCTTCGCTAATACTTTTATATGTATCTTCAAACTCTGTATATTTTCAGATAATTCATATATTTACTTCTTTTTTAGGAGTAATTATGGTATTTACCAAACTATTCCACTTTTTTAAATCAGCTCAAGTAGTACCAAGTCATAGAGATTTTATGATGATTTTATCTAAGTTTTGAGATTTGAATAACTCTGGAACTTGGTATATGCTCTTTGCATCTACGGCTTCAATTACATTATCTATATCTACATCACAAAAATTAGAAATCTTATTTTTTATTTCTTTGCTTATATGTTTTTCTGTCCTACATACGAGTATATCAGGTTGTAAACCATATTCTCTAAGCTTTATAACAGAGTGTTGTATCAGTTTTGTTTTGAGTTCTCATGAGTATTTGAGATAGAGCAGAGGAGCCACGTGAAGGTAGAGTATATTTTCTTTTCCTATATCTTTTTTCATCTGTCTACTTGCTTCTAAGAAAGCTTGGCTTTCGATATCTCATACAGTACCTCCAATCTCGATAATAGTAACGTCATAGTTCTTCGCTACTTTTATGATGTTATCTTTTATCTCATTGGTGATGTGTGGAATAATCTGTACGGTTTTTCATAGATATTCTCACTCTCTTTCTTTATTTATGACACTGAGATATACTTTTCCTGATGTGATATTGCTATCGGTAGTAAAGTTTTCACCGGTAAATCTCTCATAGTTACCGAGATCTAGATCTGTCTCAGCTCCATCTTCAGTTACAAATACTTCTCAGTGTTCGTATGGAGACATAGTTCCTGCATCTACCTGAAGATAGGGGTCCATTTTTATCATTCATACTCTTTTTCCAGATGAACCAATCAGTTTTCAAACAGATGCTGAAGTGATTCATTTTCAAAGTCATGACATTGATCAACCGGTAACAAATATTATTTTCATTGCTAGAGTAGTGTTAGTGGGTAAGAAAAATGAAAAATAAAAAAAGCTCTCGCAATGGAAATAGTTGTGCGGAGTTTTTTTTTATCATAGGATGTTGTAAACATACTATAAACAAAAATATTATTTGCAAGAAAATAAAACAGCATATACTAGACTAAATACAATAACCTATTTTTATATGCCAGAAAATAAGACAATCATCCTCCATGACACTTTTCTATACAAATGATGATGAGAAAGACTTATCATGATGATGTGAAAGGCTCTTGACGCTGATATAGCTTCTGGATTTTTTAGTGAAGGGAGCTTTAATCTCAGGGAGAACTGATTTACTGGAAAAATGATATCAGTATCATCAGAGATTTTTAAAAAATGATTCAGACATATCAAATTAAAACATGCATTTTTATTTAAAACTTCTTTTTTAAAGGAATATGATAAAGTAGTATTTAGCTGAGATTGTATAAGTGCAATAAGACAATGTAGCAAAAAAACAAAGAAAATCTACTATTGTCATACTCCACCGAGATATCTATATGATCTTCATTATCTATATTTACAAAAGGTACCATTTCTCATAAAGCCCGTTTTCAAGATCTTTTGCGCGGTATTTAAATACATGTATGAAAAAGACATATCAAAACTTGATATGATTCTCACGAATTCAATCAACACACAAAAAAGAATAAAAGAATTTCTCGACATAGATTCAGAAATCCTCTACCCCCCTGTTGATATGAAGCAGTTTCAGTTTATATGACAAGAAGACTATTATCTCAGTTTTGCGAGACTTGCTGATGCTAAGAGGGTAGATAGGATAGTTCAGGCTTTCAAACAAATGCCAGATAAAAAACTCATAGTTATATATGGAGAAAATGATCCAGCGAAACAAAAGATATTTGATCTCGCAGAGGGGAGTGATAATATACAGTTTATCACACTCAAAAATAATGTAGGTTTTACTGATTATGTTGGAAATGCTATTGCAACTATCTATATACCGATAGATGAAGACTTTGGGATGAGCCCAGTAGAAAGTATGTCAGCTGGAAAGCCTGTTATTTGAGTTGACGATTGAGGACTCAGAGAGAGTATCGTCCATGAGAAAACATGACTATTGATAGAAAAAGAAGCTCATATAGATGATATAATTGCAGCTGTGAAAAAAATAACTTCCAAGAAAGCTCTTTCTATGAAAGATGATTGTGAAAAAAGAGCTCGTGATTTTAGTTTAAAAAGCTTTGAAAAGAAATTAAAAAAATTAATATAGGATATATGAATAATATAAAATATTGGCAAGAAAAAATACAAGAAAAAAGAAAGCAAACTACTTTTCGAGATTTTATAATGGATATTGCGAGTTGGCAACCAATAGTCTTTCATAAATCATCATGAATGGTATCGCGTTTTCCAGAAACTGATAGAATGAAAGAGGTTATTAAATACTCTGATTATTATAAACAGGATTCAACAGAATATCTCTATGGTATAGATTATGATGATTCAAAAAATATCTTTCAAAACTATGCTGATCTCAGAAAGCATGTGAAGGGAATTAATATGATTAATTTTTTTAATAGCGAAAATAGCGAATATGCTGATGTTGTCAGTAAATGAAAAAATATTTATCTTTCAGCTTTTATAGTAAATGGGGATGAAGATGTAATGTATAGTTTTTGAGTAAACGACGAATCAAAGCGTATTTTAAATAGTGCTATTATCTCTGATCATAGCGAGAATGTATATTTTTCACTTGCAGTACAGCATTCATTTAAAGTTTTTTATTCGAGATATATCAATAATAGTTCTGATATATGGTTTTCAACCAATCTCCTTTGATGTACTCACTGTATAGCTTGTCATGATCTAGAAAATAAATCATATCATATAGAAAATGTGGAATACTCAAAAGATGAGTACATGAAAAAAAGAGATGAATATCTCCAAGATAAAAATCCATATCATGCTAGATATCTTTCTCTCGTGAGTAATGCTTGAAAACATCTAGCAAGCTCAAATATAACATGATCATACTGAGTAGAATCAGAGGATATAGAGTCAGCACATTTTACATATAGAATTTCAGGAGGAAAAAATGTATTTAACGTATGATGATTTGAATGATGCCAAAATATATATGATGTTTTTGATGGATGAGGTCCTTCTCTTCAAGATATATATGCTGTTAATGGTATAGCTATAAATTCTGAAAACTGTTATACGAGCTGTCATGTGCCAAATTGTAATACGGTTTTCTATAGCTATTATCTCGAATCATGTTCATATTGTATCTGATGTATAGGACTTCAAAATAAATCCTATTGTATACTCAATAAACAATATACTAAAGAAGAGTGGGAGATATTAGCTCATAAGATATTTACTCAAATGGAGTCAGAATGAATTCTGTGAGAGTTTTTTCCATGAGAACTGAATCCATTTTACTTTAATGATACTATGGCTGGTATTCTTGGTAACTTTACTCAAGATGAAGTAGAATCACAAGGATACATGTGGAGAGACCAAGAAATAAAAGTGGATATACCAGAGAATGCTGATGTAATATCTGTTGCTGATTTAAAGCATTATCAATCATATGATGACTGAAGGTGGAATATAAATCCAAGTATTCTGAAAAAAGTGATACAGGATGAAAAAGGAAATTATTACAGAATCGTACATATGGAGTATGACTTTTTAATGAATTATTGACTCCCTCTTCCAGAGATTCATTGGCTTGATAGGATGAAGCTCAATTTATGAATTAAATAATTAAAAAAAGACCTCAAGCGAGGTCTTTTTTTATATTAATTTTTTATGCCATAGCTGCTAATGCTTCAGCTTCAGTTTCTACAGTCGGAATAATAGTAGTGATACCAACGAGTTCAAGTACATCTTTTACTCCTTCGTCACAGTCACTGATATACATAACTCCATCATTATCTTCGATGTTTGAAAATACATCAGCTATGTAACCAATAGATTTTGAGTTGAGATATTTTAATCCTTTCAAGTTGAATAGGAGTTTTGTATCTGAGAAATCTCCTATTTGTTCATATACAGAAGTAAAAGTCTTATCTGCATTGGTTTCATCAAGTTCACCTGCAAATTCAAATACGACTACTGAACCTTCTTGTCTTTTTTGTATTTCTATTAACGTTTCCATGTATTAAAGTTTTACTTAAATAATAGTTATGTGTATATTATATACCAAATAAATATTTTAAGCAAATTTTAGCCGAGTTTAAAAAATGAGTATGAAAAAGAGATATAATTTAGATCAAATACAAGATCTTGAGATTGATATAAAATTGCCAAGTATTGTGTTCTTGAAGTGAGGCTTATGAGCCGGAAAAACAACCCTTTCACAGCATATTATCAGGGATATGTATAGTATTACTAGTGATATAACTTCTCCTACTTATACGTATTATAACAAGTATATATCAGAGAGGGGAGAGATATACCATTTTGACCTATACAGGATTTCTGATTATGAAGAATTTATTTATATATGATGAGAAGAAATTCTCGATAATAATACTGGCCTGATACTGATTGAGTGGCCAGATATTCTCAAAGATACCTATGAAGCTGATATAACTATCGACATATCAATCACATGAAATGCAAATGAAAGAGAATTATCTATAACAAAAAGAGGAGAATAAATCTCCTCTTTTTTATTTGATGATTACTACTCTTCTTCGATACTCTTGATCACTTCCTTGAATCTCAGATACTCAGTGATTCTCAGTCACGTAAATCTTCACATGATAAAGTTAGCTGGAGCTAAAAGTATAATAATCTCAGGATATGCGAGTATAAATACTTGAACAAAACCAATAGTGAATATGAGATAAGCAAATATAGCGATGATAAAAGTGTTTACGAGGTTATTTTTGTATTCTCTAAATTCTTTTGAAACTATCACATTTATAAGTCTCTCTGAAACAATAATAAAGAGTATGATGTATATGGTATCGCTGAGGTTTACATCGAGGATAGAGTACTTAAATAGTAGATTCATAATAGCAGTAAATAAGACAATATTTATAACAATAATGAAACTAATTTTTGGTGTATATAAGAGTGTTTGCTTGCTAATAAGCTTACTAATACCAAGGTTTATAAACAGGAGAGAAGCCATAACAACCGTAGAAGCTAGTGCTCATACTTTGAAAAATAGTACTGAAAATAATACCGTAATGATAAGTCACATAGGAGAGATTCAAATCAAGTGCTTAAAGAAACTCACCAGTGTGAATAAAAATGGCAAAAGAATCAATATATATATATCACTTGTGCTAAAACCTTTGTTTGAGAGATTATTAATAAACTTTGAAACAAACATAACTTCACTGACATCATTTCCAGGTTCTATTTTGAGGAAATCATATCCATTATTTTGTAGTTCGCTTTCCAGCATGTTCGTACTAGCTGGGTTTTTAACGATTTGAAATTTGATAGAATCGTTCATGATTACTACGTTTCATATCGAGTTTTTATTTGATACAAAGTTGTTGAGATAGTTTTTGAGTATATTCGTATTAAATCCTGATATCGCTACTATATTGAGTTTTTTATCTGTAGCTATATTGAGCGTATTTATTTTAGAAAGCACTGAAAAAATGAATTCTTTTTCTCACCATATTCAAATATAATCAGAAGTCGATGAGCTATATCATTTATATTTTGAAAGCATTTCTGAAAAATCAGTATCAAGCAACTCTTTTTCTTTGTACACTCACATATTATGCATATATACTCCTGATTGACCTGCTACTTCTATGAAATCGTCTATTTTTTGTTGATCTATTTTATCACTGAATATAAATGGAACACTAACATCATAAACAAAAGCATCTATTTGAGAGCTTTGTATAAATCTCTTTTCCCCAGTCTCGTTTGAAAATATACTGAGATTTATTTCCTTTTTTCATGTTTTATCAAAACTCTTTTCAAATACTTCTCCCGAGAAAGTTTCTTCTCATTCAGAGCTCCACTCTAAAACTATATTTTCCTCATCAAATGTATTTTTTACTTCGCTGAGATCTATTTTTAGCGTTTCTTCGAGGGAAATGTTTTTCTTGTATTCAAATATATTTTCATTAATAACCAGGTTATCAGCTGATACGCTTTGCGTCATCAGCATGATACAGATAGCGAGTATACAAGTATATATTTTTTTCAGTACTGAACTTTTCATAATTATCTTCTTTTTAGGGTAGTAAATGTTTTTAGTATTATCTTTATATCGAGTATAAGACTCCAATTTTCTATGTAGAATATATCTAGTTTTGCTTCTTTCACAAAATTATTTTCAGCCCTTCAGTTTACTTGAGCCATTCCAGTGATTCCTGGTTTGATAGTAAGAAGTCTTTTTTGATAGAGTTCATATTTTTTTACTTCTCTGGGTTGGTGTGGTCTTGGCCCAACGAGACTCATCTGGCCAAGTAATACATTGAAAAACTGTGGAAGTTCATCGATGGAGTACTTTTCTATATAGGTTCAGATTTTTGTTTTACGTGGATCATTTTTGATTTTATAAAGTGGTCCATCTCTTGCGTCATTTTCCTTGATGAGTTTTTGTTCATACTTCAGTGCTGGATCTTTTTTATTTTCTATTCAGTAGGCTTCTTTTATACAGTATTCCCATTTGAGATATCGAAACTTATAGAGAAAAAAGCTCGTTCAGTTTTGTCCTATTCTTGTATTTTTATATATGATTGGAGCTCTTGGATCTTCTAGCTTGGTTATGATGGCTATGATAATCATAAGTGGGCCAAATATAATAATTCATAATAGGCTTCAGACGATATCTGCAGCTCTTTTAATGACTCTTCACCAGTTATCCAGAGGGGTGTTTTTTATTTCTATTACTGGGATATTATTGATAAGCGACATAGTAGTGTTGGCAGCTGTTACGTCAAAGACATTGGTTACATATCTATATCTGATGCCAAATATCTTACTGAGATTCCAGATTCCAAGTAGCTCTTTTTTTGTAAAATCACTATCTATATGAAGGATTTCGTCACATTTTCAGTTTTGTATGAGTTTTTCTGTCTTTTCTATTCATCAGAGGTATTTTACCTTGTTTTTGAGATTTTTTGTATTTACATATCAAGTTATTTCATATATGCCAGAGTTTTTGATATCTTCTAAAAAAGGAATGAGTTTTTTAGAGTCTTTATTACTAATAAGCAGGAGTTTTCTTTTTGGTATGATGTTTTTTGTGAGCATATACCTTTGTACATTATTGAGAAAAATCCTTTCAAGGATAACTCCAAGCGTAGCAAATATAAACGTAAAAAATATAATAAGTCTTGGTATTTCAACTCAGGTATAAATAATACCATTTCAGAGGTAGACTCAGACAGCAAAGAATAAAAACCAATATATACCATACCTAATGATATCAAGAAATTCTTTTACTTTAGAGTGAATTATTTTGATATTATAGAGTCAGTGGGTAGAAAATAAAAATACATACAAAAGAGCTCATAAAAGAGCAAAATAAACTAGATTTTCAACTTCTATCGTTTGTATAGGAAGGTTTATTCAAGGTATGAGGTCTGTGATGAGCCTGAGTTTACGAGCAAGAAAAAAACACAAAAATACTATCGCAAAGTCCAAAGGAACTTTTACAGCACTGAAAAGTATCTCGTGTTTTTTCATAGGTTATTTTGCCTCTCAGCTCTAGGTTTTTATATTACTATACAGTATTTTAACATTTTTTTTTTAATTGCAAATACATCCTTTTTTTATATTATTTAAAACGATAAAAACTATTTATATTTTCTCTTATATTTATGAAAAATATTTGCGTACGCTTCTTGCATTTGCTTAAAAATATTGGTACTGATGTGCTATTTCTTTATAAAAATTTCTTCCATTGGAATATATCTAAATTCCTTATTTTGATAGCCTCTTTTGTAGTCGGATTATTATTATCACTACCATTTTTTATCTTGCTTCTCATCCTTGCACTTATAGATCCTATAGAGTGGTCAAAAGTAATGTTTTCAGATATTAATATATATATGAGTATAGCTCAGTATATTGCTATACATCCTTTTTATCTACTTGCAGAATTCATTCTTTTTGTGATTTGAGTTGCTCTTTTATTTTTATGAATGAGCTATCATATTATATTGGAATCAAATCTTTATCTTCATTATTTTAAAAAAGAAAAACTTCCTGTTAAGAAAAACTTCTATTTTGATGCATCAAAGATATATACATATTTTGGCATCTTGTCTTGGCTACTCGCATATTTGATGCTACCTATTTTAGTTTTACTCTGAGTTTTTATTGTACTTTTTATTGGATTTAAGTTTTTCTTCTTACCTGAGATTCTCCTTTCTGTTATATTATTTATAGCTCTTGCTATATGTGCCGTTTGGTTTTTATACCTTTCGTACAGAATTAGTTTCGCTTACTTAGTATTTGTAGATCAAGTCGATGAAAATGAACCTCAAAAATCTAGATCATACGTACAAAAATCTCTCGCTCTCACTTCATGAAAAGTATTTTTTAAATTCTTTAGTATTATTATTATATTTACGATTTTGCTCGCACCAATAAATCTAATAGGAGCAAATATGGAAAATAATATTAATGAAATAAGAAATTATTTCTGATATAAATCTGGGCAAGTACAGATAGTAGATGAATCTGATCAATTTGAGTATGAATATTTAAGATGACTCTTTTCTGAAAAAACTGATGATGAGCTTATCTCTGATTTACAAACGCTCTATTTCCAGCAGGTTGTCTATACACTATTATTCTTTTTGCTATGTAGTTGAGTACTTACTATGATTATGACTTCTTTTTACAAGCGTGCTCTCGTGATGCAATGGTCAAAAGTGAAAAAAGAAGATAAAAAAGAAAAGAAGAATGAAAAATTAAAAAATATAAAAGAAGAGAAGAGTACAAAAAAGAAAGACAAAACTGACAAAAAAAAGAAATAATTTATTAAAAATATACACGTGAAAATACTTGCCTTTGGCGACGTATACTGAAGAGTATGAAGAAAAGCCCTCAAAAAAGAACTCCCAGGATTACAGGAAAAATACAATCCTGATTTTATTATAGTGAATGTAGATAATATCACTTCATGAAGATGAGCTGTAGACCACCATGTCGAAGAGCTCAATGCTATATGAGTCGATATCATGACGGGAGGGGATCATATATATGATAATTTTTCTCATATAAAGTCATACCTCCAATCAGATAATACCAACCTACTAGTACCAGCCAATACCTATGAAACTGATACAGGTATCTGATTTAAAGTCTTTGAAAAAAACTGAAAAAGACTTCTGGTTATACACTTGATGTGAAATGTCTTTGTGAGAGATAATCTTTATAATCCATTTCTCAAAGCAGATGAGATACTCGCGCTTGACCATGGTCATCTCGATGGAATCGTGGTTGATTTTCACAAAGAAGCTACTTCTGAGATATATGGTCTTGCTATGTATCTAGATGGAAGAATAAGTAGTATATTTTGAACACATACACACGTACAGACCAATGATGAACAAATCCTGCCGAAATGAACCGGGATGATGTGTGATATCGGTATGGTATGACCTCTTTACACTGTTATTGGGGCTACATTTGATTCAGTGAAAAACAGATTTTTAACTGGTATCAATAAATGAAAAATAGAACAAGGTCTTTGAAAAGATTATGTACTTGGGTGAATGTATACAGAAATAGATCCATCGACTATGAAGTCTACTCATATAGAGAAAATAAGAATTCAGTGAACTACCATATAAATAAAAACAAATACTATGTATAACGATTATAAAAAAAAGCAAAGATGATTCTCTCTCACAGAGATTATTTTAGTAGTTTCTATACTCATGATACTTGGTTCTATAGCTATATCAGCTTATAGTGTACACACGAGAACTGCTAGAGACGCGAGCAGAATCAAACAATCCCAAGAAGTAGCAGATGCTTTTGATATATATGCAGTATCAAAAAAGCTCCCTCAACCTGAAGATGCTGTTGATGTCTTGGTAAATGGTACACTCGTGTGATATCAGTGATACGCTTCTGAGGAAATACTGGCAAGACTGAATTTTTTTAATGGTGGACTTGATCCTCTTGATAGAAACTATAAAAATAGAAGAAAGAAAAATCCTTATACATACTACCTTACAAAAGACTTAAAAAATGCTCAACTCTTGGTCTTTTTAGAGGATAGTAGTAATATAATATCATTTCTTCCAGAGGCTCATGCAGCTGATTATTCAAATAGAATACCAAAAGTTTCTGGGAAAAAGCTAGGAGTCCTTACTCACAATACTCTCAATACCCCAATTCAAGAAATAGATACTATCAGGGCTGCAGGAGAACTGGATATAGGTATAACTACCAATTTTTATACAGCTCATATCTCTGATGATAGAAAAATAACTGGAAATTTTAACCAGCTCGCAGCATCGACTCCTTTTGCAAGTTGTAGGAGAATAGCAGAATCATGAAAGAGATCAGGATGAAATAAAATGTATAGGATAAATCCCGATGGGAATGAATATATAGACGTGTATTGTGATATGGATATAGCCAATGGATGATGGATGCTCATCGGTTCTAAGTCATCTGCGTGAGACCAAGAGAAGTGAAATCTCTGAACTGTTCGTGTTACAGAGGGGAGTAATGCAAATGTAAGTATTCCAAACGATCAAATATTGAATTGATTTACTGAAGCTATGGCATGTTCTTCTGAAAATTGTTGGAAATGGGATATGTCCGATGTATTTCGTGAATGTATTCGTAGTAATTGCTATACCCCTGAAAGTGATATAAATAATCTTGTGAGAGTAAAGTGAACGAGTTGATTTTCTCTCTGAACTACTGATACAATCAAATATAATGATGCATCAAGTTTAGAATATATGTTTTCTCTCTACAATACTGGAACTTCTTTCTCATCACCAGCTCTATGAGCGTGGAGTGATAGAGTAGACGCTGACTGAGATGGAACATGATCATGGTGAGTCAGGGATCAGTGGCATTTATATATAAGATAATAACTATGAAAAAAAAATTTCTCATCTTCGTACTCTTTGCGATATTTGTCTTGAGTTTTGTGACTTTTTTGATGATTATAAACTATCTGGATCCCTATGAAAATAAAGTGATAGCAATAATATCTATGGCTATTGCATTTTTCTTTTCTATGATGAGTGTATCTACACTTTTTTTATACGCATTTAAAAAAATCTACTTCAGATGACAGGTATATCTCCATCATCTCATGACGAGTTTTAGACAGGGGGTCATGATTGCGATATTTTGATTATGACTCGGTATATTTTCGTCTATAGGAGCTCCTATTTTTGTCTCTTGATTCTTGTTATTTATTATTTTGATTTGTATTGAGCTTTTTATAAAAAACATGGAAGCATAGTCAATCATGAAATTATTGATTTTCCTTTCAAGAATCTTATTCTTGGTCTATTACAGAACTATTTTACGAACCTATCTGATGAACAAAAAAACTTTATACCTTACAGCTTCTTTCTTGCTTATTTTTTGCTCTGCAAATGTATTTGCTCTTTCAACGAGTCAAAAATGACAAATCATAAAGAATTTTGAAAGACTTCAGTATGAAATGATTTTTGAGAGTGATGGAGTATTTTTAACTGATAGTGATAGACAAATACTCTCGACTTCAAGAAAGATAAACATATACAGCAGCATAGGTTCAAAGATACAATCAAAAACTGAATATCTACAAAAGCAGAGTGAAAAAGTAGTAGATAGAATAGAGTCACTCGAATCAGCTATCGAATGAATAGATGAGAATATAGAGAATATTGTAAAAGAAATTAATAGGATTAATGCCGAAGTAGTTGAAACCAAATCATCTATAGAGATTAATAAGAAAAAAATCAGTATTCTCAGGAACAAGATCATTCAAAATAGAAATGTCCTTCTCGAATACATGACGCATCTCTACAAAAAGTGATGATATGTATATGATGAAAATACAAGTGTCGATAATCTCAGGACGATTTTATTGTCATGAGAAGATATGTCATGAGTGATAAATGATATACACTTTAAGTCATTGATACAAATCAGTGGAAAATCTCTCATAGATAAGCATAGAGGATATATCTCAGAGCTTTATATCAAAAAAACAGCTCTCGAAAAAGAAGAGCTCAAACTCAAGCAGCTCAGAAAATCATGAGTAATAGAAAAGAAAGTGCTCAATGACAATAAAGAGTTCAAGGAAAGACTGCTCAATGTAACAAAATGACAAGAAGAGCTTTACCAAAAGTACATCAGTGAAAATCTAGAAAAGCAACAAGAACTCAAAGTAAAAGAACTCCAAGAGAGAATTAAGTTTAACAATGCAAGAGAATCTCTTCTCGATAGATATAATTGTGATTTTGTAGATGTATCAAGAGAAAAAGAAAAAGCAAAAACGCTAACTGAGCAGTGTCTCGAACTTAACAAGATTGTATACGCTGAATCGAGACTCAGTTGATTTGGTGACACAAAAAATATCCTTGCTTGGCCAGTTCCTCCATTTGGATGAGTAACGGCATATTATCGTGACCAAGGATATACAGATACGTTTTGATCAGCGCATAACGCTATAGATGTCGCAGTTCCTCAATGAACGGACATACTTGCACCAGCTGATGGATACGTCATATTTATTCAACCACCAGTGACAGCTTCTGGATACGCGTATATAGCACTGAAGCATGCATGAGAGCTCGTGACTGTACATGGTCATGTGAGTGAAGTCATGGTATGAAAAAATGATTTTGTAAAAAAATGAGAGCCATTTGCAAAGTCAGGTTGATGATATGGGACTCCATGAGCTTGAGTACTCTCTACATGACCTCACTTGCATATGGAAGTATTTAAGGACAAAGAGTATGAAGACCCATTTAAGTTTCTTGATCTCTCTTATCTTCCATTTTCCACTCTACCAGAAAAATATAGGTTTAAATTTTTAGCTGATTTCAAGGAGAGAAAATGATATACATATGAAAAAGGAGAACCAGATGAGAAATCGAGATGATGAAAAGTATTTAAAATAGAGTGAAATACTGAAGTAGAAAGACAAAAGAACTTTCTCGAAACATATGCAGCTCCTGAGTTTAAAAGCTGGGATTTATGGGTAGAGGAAGCTATCGATGGTCAAATTGATCCAACATTTCTGATGTGTCTTGGATTGGCTGAGAGTGGTTTATGAAGAAATCTAAAGACATCATACAATGTATGAAATGTTTGAAATACAGATTCTGGATGAACTTACGACTTTCCAAATGCTAGAAGTGGTATTTTCTGGATTACTAAAACACTCAATAATAGGATTCTTGGCTGATATACCAAGATAGAAGAGCTGAGTAGATATGGGAATAAAACTGGTTCTATATATGCATCTAGTCCGGATCATTGGCATAACAATATCGTAAAATGTATGTCCCACGTAAAATGAGAATACGTACCAGATGATTATAATTTTAGAATTACAGAATTATAAAAATATATTAAAAAATAAAGAATATTAGAGTCTATGCTAATATTCTTTATTTTTTATCTCATATTTGAAGTTATAGCTGAACTATAGTACCCTTATTATATAGTTACTAATTTACATATATGAAAAAATATATAAGTTTCATCTTCTTGTGATTTATAGTCTCAATATCATCAGTTTTTGCTGCATGAGAAGCTGAAGTAAGTCAAACAACAGACTTTCTTAATACGCTTTTATCTGTCTTTTCAACACAAGTATTACTCAGGATAATATTCGCTATTTTTGCTATAGTACTGACTTTTATTGTTTCAAAGATTGCAAGAAATAGACTGTTTTGATATCTAGAGAGATGATCTCTTTGATGAGAGGCAGGAAAAGAAGAACTCATTTGAGTTATCAGCAGGACGGTAAATATAGCAATACTTGCTGTATGATTCTCCATTACTCTCTGAATCCTTTGAGTTGATTTAGCTATCTTTATGTGAGGTATATGATTTGGTATAGGTTTTACACTTAAAACATTTCTGACAAACTTTATTGCATGAATTATCATGGTGACACAGTGAGTATATCACGTATGAGACCTCATAGAGGTAAATGGAAAAAAGGGAAACATAGCTAAAATTGATTCACTCTTTACAGCAGTGAAGCAATTTGATGGAGTATTTTTCTATATACCAAATATCAGATTTTTAGAAGATGATGTAAGAAATTATCATACTTCTGATAAGAGAAGGGTGGAGATAGATGTACAGGTTGATTACAACACAGATATAGTAAAAGCTAAATCTGTTATAAACAAAGTCCTTGAAAACTTTCCTATCCTCCAAGCACCACGTTCTGATATTATTGTTGAAAGCCTAGGGGATAACGGTATATTTCTCAGGGTGAGGTTTTGGATTGGCTCAAAAGACCCTTACTTTACACTCAAATCTAATGTTACTGAGACTATTAATCTAGCCTTTAGGCAGTCGGATATCGTTATACCATTCCCACAGGTGACACTGAGTAATAGGAAATAAAATTATACAAATATCTTATAAAAAACTCTCATACTGATGGGAGTTTTTTGTATGTTGAAAATAATTATAATATTTTTATGGAAAAAAGTATTTGATTTTTATGGAAAAAAGTATATATTTTTTATAGCTATATTTTACCTTGTATAAAGCAATAAATACATATGATAACTTTTAACAAAATTGTTAACAAACTGTTAAAGAAATGATGAAAGATAGTGTTTAAAAGTGAGATATTTGAAATCATTGATCCAGAACAAAAACCAGAATATACTTCCTATCTTAATAAATCTATTTATAGATTAAGGTCAGAAGGTATTATTATTTCCCTCAAGGCATGAGTATATATAGTGCCTGATGACGAAGACAGAAATCTCAATAGAGTAGACCTTATAGATAAATACTATTTAAAATTCCTTAAAAAATCTATCACAGCCTATGTGTGATCGAGTTATTATATATCTGGGAATAAATCTCTTGAATTTCACTTGAAGGATTATAGCATTCCTGAAAAGGTAGTGGTTGTAAACAGGAATCTCAATAAAAAAATAAAGATTTGAGAGTATCAGATTATTTTTAAAACTATATCTGGAAAAGTATCTGGTAAAAAACAAAATCTATATGCGAGATTATCAGAGTTTGTTGTACTGAGAAATATAGAAGATATGGAATTGAAACTTTCATCTCTAGAGCTCGCTCTCGTAGAATCTGCACTTGTATCTGATAGTCTCGGATGACTTGATTTTAATCTACTCAATAAAGCCGTGAAAAAGTATGCAAAAGTACTAGACACAGATATATTTTACGAAATAGGGAAGATGAAGTTTATTATGTCATTTAATAGGCTCAAAGAGATAGCAAAACACATCGATAGAGACCTGTATAAAGTATTTCTAGATATTATCAAAAAGAATGGATGACTCTTTATATGAGAGTGATTGAGAGGCTTTTAATCAATTCTCTCCCTTTCGTTTCACTCAAGTACTCCCTTTGAGAACAAAGGGAGATTTTCAATAGGATTTGGTAGCTACTCCTTCCCTTTTAGAAAAGGGAAGGCTAGGGATGGAATAGAGATTGTGGCAAAATAAAAAGATCTTTTTATTTTTAAAGGACCTTTTTATTTATGCTAAGAGAGATGAGGTTATTTTTAAGCTCTTTTTGATTTGGTAAACATAACTACTCCAAGTCATAGTATCATCGCAAGAAGTAAGAGTATCAGCTCTGTTGGACCAGTTTGAACTTTTGTCATATCAGATAGATCTCATTCTATCGATTCTCCGTTTGAAGTATTGGTCATAGCTTTTACGGCAAATTCACTATATTTGAGTTCATCTCATACGATAGCTATTTCATATCTTGGTTCTACAGTATTATCGATAAGCTCTAGGTTTCAATCATCCATTTTCTTGTATATATTGTAGCTACTTGCTGCTTTGACTTCATTCCAGCTTAGAACTGATTTTGTTTTCAGCATAGTGAGTTTGAGTCCTGTTATGTCTAGATTAGCAGCATTGAGGTTATTAGATGGTTCAGATATACCATTATCATCTTGTTCTGTGGTAGCTGCATTGAGCTCTACTGATTCTTTTACGGTTATACTTTCTGCTTTGAGTTTTCTGGTTTCGTGACCAAAATCATCCTTGAGTATTACATCTATATAGTAAAATCATGGTTCACTTGGAGCAGTTGCTACTCAGGTATAGAGTCCATCTTCTCATTCATCAAGTCATACTATGATATCATTGAGTATAACTTCACTACTTGAGAGGCCAGCACTTGAGTATACTTCTACAGATATCTCAGTTCCAGCATCCATTTCTCATGTAGGAGTTATTTTTATTTGTTTTAGCTCTGGAGCATTTGAGTTTACTTTTATCATTATTTCTTCTGTGAAACCAACTACGTTTTCATCAGAATCGAGTACAAATGCTTGTAGTCTATTTTCTCATTCTACTAAATCTCCTACTTCTTTTTCAAAGATTCCATCATCGTTACTGGTAGTTAGTATTTCTTTATCTCAGTTGAGCATGATTCTTACTCTATAGTTTTTACTCGTTCCTCATGATACAGTAACTGAGTTTTTTCCTATAGTGAGTCATTTCTCAGGAGTATATATGCTTATATCTAAATCCTTTACTACTTCTTTTTCTGATATATCTATTTCTACTACTCAGAGGATATTCTCATCATTGAGGTCATATACATGTATATCTTGAGTTCATTCAGCGCTAAACTTTACTGCATTTTCAAACTTTACTTGTCATTCATCAGATACTTCAAACGTATAACTATTTTCTGAAAGATCGTTAGGGAAGTCAGCAGATGCGTCACTCTCTGAAAATACCAGAATAGAACCATCATAATCGGTAACCGTTTCACCATTTTTATCTACAGCTGTGATAGTGATATCGAGTGATTGTCATACCTCTGCAGAATTTTGTCAGAGCACTACTTCAAATCTATCCAGTGCAGCAAAAGTGACTGATGCTTGGAGTGTAAAGAGTAAAACAAAGATTTTGCATATATTGAGTAAAGCTTTCATAAACGTCTTATATAACTTATAGATTAAAAGTTTCATAAAGTTAGTTTACTATTAATCGTTTTTATTTTGAATTTATTTATACAATTCTTCTTTACAATTATAGTAATTATAGCATTAACTTATTGTTAATTGTTTCAATATCTTTGATTGAGCTAATAACTATCTGCCTATCTCATGACATATCTATCACGTAGTTTTTGTGTATTTCATCAAGCTCACTGAGTATATCATCTATGAGAATAATAGGAGAATTTCCAGTAATAGTTTCGATGTACTGGGTTTCTAGAAACTTGATTCAGAGTATGATGCTTTTTACTTCTCATCTTGAGGCAAAAGACACCAGCGGACTCCCATCTACTAAGATATCAAAATCATCTCTGTGAGGTCATGTCATAGTTTTTTTGAGGATTATGTCTCTTTTTCTATTTTCTTTGAGATACTTTTCTATATAAGCCTCAGTATTATCCAGATCTGTTTTCGTGATATAGTGAAATCATATATTTGAAACTTTTCATCAAAATACTTGTTGTAAATTTCAGATATGCTTTTCTAAAAAAGATATAAATTTATTTCTATAACTATAGATGTCAGAAGCTGCAGAGATAAACTTATTGTCCCAGAAATCTAGCTCAGATTCACTGGATTTTCATTCGTTAATATTTTTTAATACCTTATTTCTACTTTTAAGAATATTTTTATAGAGTTTGAGAGTTGGTGTATATTTTTCAAACGTATTTCAGAGTACTGTATCGAGAAAATCTCTTCTGAGACTCGGTGATAGATACATGATGTTCATACTCATCGGATCAAATAGAACCGTTTGTGGATAGGATTCTCTGAGCTTCTTTTTGGTTGTATTTTTACCTTCGAGCATGTATTTTTTCTTGGTAGTTTGTTTGTCATATGAAATCGCAAGAGTATTTCACGTAGTTGTTTTTGCTTCTATATACATCACACCAGCATCTTTTGATATCAGGCTTTCAAAACCGAGATCTACGATACTAGACTTGCTAAATAAACTAATGGCTTCAAGTATATTAGTTTTTCATTTTCCGTTATCTCCAACGATGATATTTTTTCACTCAAAAAAATGAAACTCCGCATCCGTGAAGTTTCTAAAATTTTTCAGTTTTATAGATTGTATCATATGTATCTATTTTTGTGGGGAACTATTTCATGATATTTGGAAGGACGATTTGATCTGATACTACTTTTTGAGGAGAGCAAGCGAGTAGGTCAGTAGGACTTACAGTTTTATCTTGTACTACATCATCTCTGAGAGGAGTTCAGACTTGTACTACTGATACGGTTGGTTTTACTCAAGTCGTATCTACTTCTTCTAGCATATCTACATACTTTAGTATTCATTCCAAATCTTTTACGATTTTCTCATTTGATCATGGAACTTTACTGAGTTTTTCAGCAATCTTTTTTATTTGTTCTTGTTTTCCATTCATTTTTTGATATTATTTTTTCAAGTATATATTCGTTTTAAAATATATCTTTTAAAAGAAAAAAAGCAAGTATGTCTGCACCAAAAAAAACAAAATGAAAATCGGAGTTTTATAAACATGCTCTGGATAATAGATATCATGCTTCTAGGTGGGTATTTATCTTTGCTACACTCATTTTTTTCTTGAATTACCTCTTTGTTTGAGGGAGCTTTTATTATAGTATTTCTCTCGCTATTCTACCATACACATATATAGTTTTTATTATTTCTATTATCTTCTTTTTGTTTTTTACTCTCAGAAAGATACTCGACCAAAAACTAGCTGAGCCTGTTTTTTACATTATATTTGTAGTTATTGCCTTAGTATTCTCGGCTGCATTACTTCCTTTTATTATGAAACTATGATAAAAATATTTCATACTTTTCTAGTGATATCTTGTCTCCTCTTGCTTGGAAGCTGTATAGGATGATCTGATTCTGATAGCTGAGCTTGACTCTCATCCTATAAATGAGATGGTTTTACTCTCTGAATTCCATCTAACTGGAATATCCTCGATACTTCATCAGGAGTCCTTCCTACTCCGAGCTCATGAGTTATCGCGCTTTCAGTTTCTTCTCCTACGGTCAATAACTGATTTTCAAATAATCTACTTATCCTCACAGAAGAAACTGATATATGGACAAGCTCGGAAGAGTTTTCAAAAGTCACGCATACTTCTTCAAAAGAGGATTATTATTTTTACAACTTGAAGTCAGAAAAAGCTATTTCATTTGATGATGAGGGAAGTTCTTCGCTCTATATATTTGAAGCAAAATACAATAGAAATACTCCAAACCTGCAGTTTCTACAAACTGGTCGTATATGTGGAAATAAAACCTATCTCATGACTATTGCTGTTTGAACTGCCTGAGATACAGGGAAGTATGAAAATATCTTAAAGACTTTTGAGTGTAAATAGAACTTGAAAATATATTTTTTCTTATATAATCTTTTTACTCAGATATGATTATCTGATAGTATAAATATGTGGTGCCTTGGTAGATAAGTTTCTCTTGCGATGATCAACCAATGTTGAGAGTCGGAAGGAAAGTTACATCGGACTCCATAAAAACATACATAATCTGGTGCCTTGGTAGAGTGGTTATACACGGGTCTGCAACACCCTTCACAGCGGTTCGAACCCGCTAGGCACCTCCAATAACAATTATGACTAGTTAATCCCTTTAAATAGGGATTTTCTATTTTAAATTCTAAAATAAGATTCTATATTATAAAATGATTAAATATATTGACAATATAATAATTATTATGTATAATACATTTGTATAATTTATTTTGTTATAATAATATTATGGTAAATAACACATCAGATATATCTGAAGTAAGTGTCTTAGAACAAAGAGAATCTCTTCAAGAAAGGAATCCTGATAAACTAGCCTGAGTTTTTAGCAATCTTTCTCTAGAAAATCAAGAAGGAGGTTTTAAGCTTGTAAATTTAGAAAATGTTCTTTGTTGTTATCCAAATCAATTAGAAGACTGACAAATTGATTTATGAGATGATTTTTCTCAGTCAGATATTGTTATTCTTAATATGTGAGCATTAAGAAAATGAGAAATTGAAGTTATTGCTTGAGATAAAAACAAGCTTCCAAAAGATATGGAAAATCCAGTTCTTTTATCTCCATGAGTTATCGAATACTGGGAATGAAAAAAAAGTAAAAAGTATGTTCAAACTGTACTGAGAGATGGTTGAAAAATGAATGCTTCAGCATGAATCACTAGTTTGGCAGATGCAAATCAAAGAACGACTACAGCCGGAAGAAACTTCTCAGGAAAACTTCATGAAGATTTGGATATCGAAAACGCTGAAGAATCACCATTCTTGATGAGAGATGAAGAAGGATTCTTTGTTTTAGTAATGCCTGATTTAGAAAATAAACACCATCTTATTTCTTCTATAGAAGGTTTCTTGGAAAATAAATATTTGTCACCAGAGGCTGAAAATTTTAAGGAAGTAAAAAAGAAATTTGAGAGAAAATTTAAATGAGTGAAGTATGAAAAGTTGGGCCCTATATTAGAATGAATCATTAAGAATGACAGCTTTCAGGCATATGAATATCAAGATTGAGATATCAAAGGAATAGATAAGCAAAATATTCAATTAGGAGATGAAAAATGAGACTTTTATATATATCATGATGAAGCAAATAATACTATTGAATATAGAGCTGTTAGAGAAATTACAGCTTTTCCAGAATGATTAGAACCCGTATGAAAAGTCCCTTTGAGATTATTTCTTGAGAGTCAAAATCAAGATCCTAGTTTGAAAAGAGTAGATAAGATTTGAAAATATGGGAATCGTTCTATATGATTAGTTCCTACTATGGAAGATGTTGCAAAGAGAGTTTCGGAAACAATTTAATATACGTTATACTCTCAAATAGTTCACATAAAACCGTGTACTGTACCTTCAAAAAAAATCAAAGACTCCCGAAAGGGAGTCTTTTAGTTATAATCATTTATTGAGATTCACTTAAAATCTTAACTAAAAGCCACATATGAAATAATCTTTCTCAATCTCCACAAATATTATTTTTAAATAGTATTTCTGCCTCAGAGACTTTGAAGTCAGCTTTTTCCAGCTCAGCAATCTTTTTAAGGACATCCGATTGATAATATTGGCCATTTCTGTATATTTCTCAATTAACCAATCTTTCTCAGGCATTATATGCATTGATGATAGCTTGTTTTTCTAATTCATTAAGTTTTCTTCAAAGGCAATCAATTGATTCGGCTTTTAACAATCTATTTTCATTATCTAGAGAAGAATCTAATATATCTAGAATAGCCTTTGAGATATCGACATCTTCTGATTTCTCATTTAGATATTTTTTTGCTATATCATCAAGTATGAAAATGGATTTTAATATATTTCCTTTATTTTCTCAGGTAGCTGTCGATAACAAATTAATTATGTCTTCAATAAAATCATCAAATTTAGGCTCATATTTTCTATAGTGAGCTACATCAATCTGAAATTTATCATTATTTCAACGATATAATTCATTTAAGAATGCATCTTTCCAATATTCTTTTTTTTCATTCTGACTTAATTCATGATAACTAGCTCATTTTTCTGAGATAGTATTCTTTATATGTTTCATAATTGTTTTATTCTGAGAGTATGTTATTTGTCTTTTTTGCTCATTTTTCTATCTCATCTATAGTATCGGAATATATTCTATTTATAATAGATTCATTTTTTATGATGAATGTATTATTTTTATAGTTTTTTATTATATCTGCATCTTTTAATCTTGCTCATGCCCTTAATGATTTATGATCATAGATTCATACCCAAGTATCAAAATTAAAATTTTCTTCTGATAATTCTTTAACTTCATGAACCTCCATATGTGTTCATTTATTTTTAAATATCTCAAAAATAAATTTACCATCGCTAGTTATACATACATCTAAAATTTCACTATAGTTTAAGAATATATGAAATCAATTATTTAATGATTCCTTTAGTGATTCAGATATTTTATTAATTTCTACCATTTTATTTTGAAAGTATATCTCAAATTTTAGCTGTGTTCTCATTTCTTTTGTTTTGAGCTTCTTTAAAGTCTCTTACTTTTTTAAGATCTTTGATTCTCGATTCTTGTACTTCTGAAATCTCATTAGTTTTTAGATAATCAATCACATTTACTATTTCTTTCGCTATTACAGGGTATTTATCTTCTATTAATGGAATAACTTGTGATAATGTTCTATCAAAATATCAATTTTTCCATTCTGTATCTTCAGTAAACATTGTACTGTATATATTTGCCAATCTGTCTACAGACTTTACTAGAAGTGCAGAATCAGAGTTCCTTATCGTTGTATAATAATCTTCTTCTTCTATTACTTTTCAATCCACAGAGAAAGATACAAGTTTTACTATTTCAGCAACTTCTTCTCAAAATTTTAGTACTAATTCATTATAAGATGTATTTGTGTCTTCAAGGATATCGTGTAATAATGTTGCTAAAAATTCTTTTAAACTTCATCAACTCTGAGCACAATATATTGCAGCCATCATTGGGTGGTAGTGATATTCTGTATTTTCATCCCTATATTGTCATTTATGCTTATTTTCTATAAAATTAAGTACTTCATATATTACTTCTTTATTGTTTGGAAAAGAAGCATCTACCATTTTCATAAAACGTTTAGATATCTCAGATTGATCTAAATAAATATTTATTTCTGATTCTATAGAATTAGATATCTTTTGTGTATTATACCAAGATGGAGTATCTGAAATTTCTGTGCTTTTTAAACCTTTGGTAAAGTCTTCAACTGAGAATGGTTGTCTAGGCGTTATATTCATAATATTATTATTTAAGTAATGCTTCTTGAAGTTTTAATAGTCTTTCTATTTCCTCATTTTTACCTCCTTCAATTATAAGTGTTTCCTGTTTTTTTTCAATTATATTTTTTACTATTATTGATAATTCTCAAGAGTCAAGATTTTCAGGTGTTTTATTTATTTCTTCTATTCATACAATTCTAGCTTCTCAGATCCCTCTTGAATTATCTACATAATTTATATTGGGTACATCTCTAGAGTTTAATTCATTCATTACATTTCTTACTTTTTTATATGTTTCTTTATAATATGAAACTCATACTGGCCTCCCAGTTTCTATTGCTCTTTTTACTATAGATTCCCGTGCTTGTATAGGATCTCTATGTATCATATCAATATCTATATTGTGAATATTTGCTTTATTCGCCTCATTTTGTAAGTAGTCAATAAATCTTATATCACTTAGTGGTGAATCAAATGTTATATCTGCTTGTCTATTTCGTGAATTTTCTACTACTTTTCCAGCTGAAGATTTTCATGATCCTGGTGCACCTCATATTAATCTAATTCTAGAATTTATATCTCATTCTATTCCAAGTAGGAGTAATCTATAATGTATTTTGCTTAATTTTTGTACTATTTCATCAAATTCAGAACTATTGAATCACTTATATTTTATAAAAATTTCTCTAAATGCATCGGGATCAATAACCTTTCAATTTTTAGCTGTATATATTGAAAATAATTCTTTTAATAATTTATTTCAAGATACTAATTTTAAG
The DNA here is from genome assembly GCA_937999345.1 of uncultured Candidatus Altimarinota bacterium. Lineage (GTDB taxonomy): Bacteria > Patescibacteriota > Gracilibacteria > BD1-5 > UBA6164 > CALLBL01. The sequence continues at coordinate 32,220 of CALLBL010000005.1, forward strand.
ACTTCCTCATGGCTTATAGATTCTTTAATAATAAATCATTTATCTTTATCAAAAATTTTAACAAATCATGGTATCTGTTCTAATTTGTCTATTGAAAGATCTAACTCAAGTATTCTTGATTTTATAGTTTCCGAACCACAAATATTATTATCAAGAAGCTTTCTAATATCTGTATTATCAAATCCTCCTTGTTTCAGCGTTTTTACTTTCTTAGAGATATCCGAGATTGGATACAAACCATCCTCTCATCTCTCTCAGATCCTATGAGCCTTTATAATTGCTTTTTTCTCTACGTCTTTTAGGTCTCTTCATAGATTTAATACACTTACAGCCTTATCTAATCGATCTATATCATCAGCTGAGAAGTCTAAGTTTTTCGTTTCTTCTACTTTCCCAAACAACATCTCCTTTATCTTCTTCACAGTATCTGGGCCTATCCCCATCTTTTCTCACATATCAGCAAAGCTTTTCATCAGAACACTTGGTTTTATTCTTCCAATTGCTTTTCAAACTTTTCAGAGTTTTCCAGCCTTTACTAAGCCTTGTACTCAAAATGCAGTAGCTCATAAACTTATTAGTCATATTAACCATTCAGCTGGAAACTCTTCCATATGAAACTCTTTTGGTACTATTCCTGATGCTTTCAATCATTTCATCACTCCATCCTGATTGGTGAGAGTACTTGTTAAATCTGCTGGCACACTCGTCACTGCTCCTGCATAAGGAATGAGTTGAGAAAGAACCGTTATGAGATATGCTACCATAGCATCTGATTGTATAGCTTGATCTGCTTCGCTGAGCATAGTTATCTCACGAATAGTAGATATATCTCATCCCATAGCTTCAAATCTTTTCATATGTCATCCCATATTTACTTGGAGGGTATCTATTTGAGCCATGCCATTGAAACCAAGCTCATCAAATTCTCAGCTCTTTGTATCTACTGGTGCATTAAACATTTCTTGAGCCTCAGATATATTTCTCCCAAGCATACCTCTCACTATATTTTGTCTTTCTTCTATTGTTACGGTTCTTGAAGGTATCATATCTGAAGCAGGAAGCTCATATTCTTCAAATTCCATACTCGCTATAGTATTTTCTATAAATACTTCTCTACTTTCTGCTTTGCTATACTCTTGAAGCATAAAGGCACTTGGAAGTATCTTATTGTTTATTTCTCAGAGATTATCTTGGATTTTTACATTGAGTATCCACCTCTGACCTGCTATATCTTCAGGATTGTTTTTCTTAATTTTCTGTACTATGTCTCAAATTTTTGAGATACGTATTCAGATAGAGGCTATTATTTTATTTTTTATTTCAGGCTGCAGCTCTGCTAAATCATTCTCTATATAATCCTTGTATCCACTTAGATACTGAGAAATATCTAAGTTCAAACCATCAGTTGTTAGTTCTTCGTGAATAGAAACCAAATCATTGATTCAAAAATATTCTCATAGTGCTCATAGTGACTGAATTTTCTCTCAGGCTTGTTCCATTATCTGTGGAAGATTCATACTTTGCATTTGAGAAACAAGAGCTTCTCAGATTTGTGATTGTTTTAGGTGTAGCGCGCTCGCAAATAAGGGATTAGATGAGGCTAAACTTGATACTATATCACGAGTTTGTTCTAAGTTTCCATCCTCAGCTATAGCATCTATACTTTCCATATCTCACTTCAATAAAGCCTCAGAATGTATTGCTTGTACTTCTGGACTTATGCTTGGTCATTCGAAATATTCCGTGTTAGCTTGTTCCATTATATGATGCTTTGTAATAAATTTTCTAACTCTTTTTCTTTGCTTATTGATTCACTTTTTTCTAATTGTCTTTCTTTTTTCATTCTATACTTTACATATTCTTGTTTGATATATGAAGGCTCTATATTATCTCTTTTTCTTTCTTCTTTTAAAAACTCTAAGAGTATCTTATTTTCTGCCGATATCAGCTCTGAGATAACTCCTAACTGTTTCTCTGATAGTTTTTCAAAATGCATTAAAATTTCCTGTTTCATATGTTCAGGAATTATTAATGTATCTTGTATTTGCTTATAGAGAAAGTTAGTATCCATATTTCGGCTTTAGAGTTATATTTACTCTATGAAAATAATAGCATATTTTTTTATTTAAAGCAAAAACGCGGATTTTATATTTATATTTCTGTTTTTTTAAAGAAGCTACGATCAATCCAAATGCTTATCTTATAACATAAGTCATATGCAGATATAGAATAGAAGATATAGAAAATCCTCTTACACGAAAAGTTAGGTATCTAGACAATCTCGTAGATGAGCTTGCAAAATGAAAGGAAATGCAAAAAATTTTGAAAGAGTTTTAACGTTTTTCTAACAAAGAATAACCTACTTATCTTGAATAATTTCAAAAATTCTATAGAGTGAAATCATTGTAATCTTAATACAAAAAAATGCGTAAACTTATACTTATATTATTACTGATGAGTTTTTCATATGCAAGTGCTTTAACAGAAGAAGAAGCAGAAGAAGTACTTATCTTGCATGAGGCAAATATAAAATCAGTAGATAAATATATTGCTAGTAATAAACATGTAATAAAAGAATTTTTATCAGAATGATGAAGATGTAATGATAGGGATAGATCATATCAAAAGGCACTTAGAAACTTTTTTGATTATGGAAAAGGTATTGCATTTGCTGACGAACTCGCCTATGAGATAGATGAAAAATATATAGAACTTAAAGCAAAAAGTGATCTCTTAAATGAGAAAAAAGATTTGCTTAAAAGTGGCATAACACTCACTCAAGAAAAACAATTATCTGATGGAACTAAGTTCACAGAGATTCTTACAGGATACAATTGACTCTATGATGAAGAATTAGAAGAATTAGAAATTCTAAGTGGTGAAATAATAAATGCATATAAACTGAGACATATCAAAGAAAGACAGAAATATAATGAGCTGCAAGAGCATTTGAGTAGAGAACTCTTACAGACTTGTATACAAGTTTTAGATAACTTTAGAGCTGAAAAAGAAGTCTTATATGAGAAACTAGATCAAATAGATTCTGATAAACCATGAGTTTTGGATACTCTTTTACCTCAATTAAAAGAGATTAAAGACCATGAAAGATATAAGAAATATAAAGCATTAATTAATGTGATAATTAGTTATATAGAGAATAAATAACTTGGTAATAATAAAAAGGAGTAATCGAAAGATTATTCCTTTTTATTAGTTATTTTTTTACATATTCTCTCTATATTCCATGTGAAGCTTTCAAAGAATATTTCTTCACTGCCTTGCGTCATGGCTAATTCAAAAAAACTCATCTCACCAATAGGTGAATTCTATAATCTCTCTATCTCAGGTGCTTCTTAGCATATCTTGCCTCCAAGAACTATTATCATATTTCTTCTGTATAGTTTCTCTCATAAATTCTATTCTGTTTTCATCATTTATATTCATGATGCTTTTGTATTTGTATGCAACTTTTTTAGAGGTGTTTTTTATTTTTGAGGCTGCAGCTATTTCTTTTTTTATTTCTAAATCATCAAATCGAAGAGACATATAGTATCATTCACTATCCTCATATATATTTCCATGTCCATCTTGTATGGGATATTTAAGATGACTAAAGTTTGAACCACGCTCAAAAGCATCATAAAATTCTCAGCGAGTAATTTTGTATCTTTCTAATATTTGAGGATGTATGATGAGATACGCTTCCTGTATTCTTTTTGGAGTATATATTTCTAGTGGGTAGTTTGATAGCATGTTTTTTGAAAGTTATTTTCCTCTCGAGTACCAAAGAAGATTATATTTTTTATAGTATTTATTTTCTATCTTGTCTTCTATAGTTTTATGGAAATCTGGAAGTTTAGACCAGTGCATTCATCCTTTGAGATGGTGGGCTGTATGATATCCAAGATTTCCAGTTACAAAGTTGTACCATGGAGTTATGATATTATAAGATGATTTATACGGATCATCACTTTCGAGTCAGCTATGATGATGATAGGTAGTATATACAGTTATGAGGAGTCCAGTAATCATGGGAATTAGAAATATAACTATTCATTGTAGAGGTTGTATCGAAATTAACGCAACCAGTAACACGAGCTGTATCAGAAACATAGATAAAAAGTTTTTCTGAATCGTTTTATGTTTATTCCCAACTATCCAAGCTCTATAATACGCAGTGACAGTTACTATCCATGTATAAAAAAGTGGATGATATCTCTTTCATTTTGGAGATTTCCAAGCTGATTCATCTTTTGTCTGATCCTGATAGTGTGCATGATGTCCTAGGTTGTGATGAAGCACCCAACAATATCCTACAATCCCAGTTTGGAATCAGTATATAATTTCTAAGAGTCTATTGAGTATTGATTTTGAAAATGTATTTACATGCTGATGATGGTGATTCCACGCGCAGATAAATCATTTTGTCATGATAGAAAATACGCAGTATAATCAAAGTGTAAGTCATGAGATTCACAAAATGTATACATATATATCTATCAAGAATAATCAGATAAATAGAGAAATAGGAAGGATATCTGTTTTGTATTTGAAGTAGGTCATTTCATTTATGTTTATGTATCAGATTATATCCTATGGAGAATGTTTTTTGAAGCAAAAAAGATATAAAAAATCGAATATTGACTTTTTGTTAAAAATAATTACATTAAAATTCTTTAATTAAAAATAATTAATCATAATATGGTTCTCAGAGTTCCTCAAGATAATGGTCATGAATATACTGATTACAAAGATGCTATTGATAATATTAACCAGCACCTTTTATATATACAAGAAAATCACGAACCTCAATTAAACTGGTCTATTTATGGTTCTTTTCTTCATAATAGATTACGTCCTGGATTGAGTGATATATATGTATATTTATTACACGATAGTGATAGAGATGATTTCCCATTAGATATAGTATCATCTTGCCTAGATATAAAAACAAGTTTAGAAGATATTTGAATTCCTATAAAGATGCATCATACAACTACATGACAATTGAGTGAAAATTATTTTTCTTATTCTGATTATGCTATGGAGATAGTAAGATGAATACAAAGTCCGTATTGTTCTCAGGATTTCAAGGTTTTATTTTCACACATTGAGAATATGCAAAAGAGTAATAAGGATATGATGAATGCTTATGTAGAAGATATAAAAACTCTTTTAGCTTTTTTACCAAAAACAAAAGAATTATCATCTATTCCAAAAAATAAAATTAATCCTCAAGAACAAGGAGAATTGGTAGAAATCTGGAGTATTTTTAGAAAAATGATTTCTATTTGTGCACTTGCTATAGAGCTAGATGATACTATACATATAGATGAATCTGCTTTTAGTAAGCCATATAGATGGGTAATCCAATGTTTTGCTTCAGAGTTTGATCCACATTGTACTGAAAATCTTATACAATATTATTTGAGAACAATTATTGGCATTAGAAATATGGATGATTGGTATCGTTTCTTATCTAATTGATGAGTAAGAAAAATAGAAAAACTTTATGAGAAGGTATTTATACCATTTTTAAATGCTATAGATAATAAATTTACAATAAAATAATTATGCCATTAATAGTTCCAACATTACAAGACTACGATGAAGCAGAACAAAAGATTATTGAGTTTTTTTGAGATGTAGAATTTTTCAGGAGAGTAAATCAGAAAGTAGACTATATTATATATGGTTCATATTCAACTGATAAAGTAAGACCATGACTGAGTGATATAGATATGATGATACTCGCTCATACTGATGATTTAGTTTTTCCTTTTGATGTTTGAACAGCTTTTGCTTGGACGAAATGAGAAATAGAACAATTGGGTATACCTTTGCAGGTCAATATGTGTACTACTGGATTATTGAATAGTCAACATTTTTCACCTGATTATGAATATCTTATGGAAGTGAAAAAATGAATAGAGAGATGAAAAACTTCGTCTAATAACATATGAAAATATTTTAAAAATCATCGAGATAGTGATATAGATGATATGCATATGGTAAGATACTTTCTCAGAAAGGTAAATTCTCTTTATCAGGATTTCCGCAATATAGATCATTTAATAATGAGATATAGTAAAGAAGACCTTAATAGGGAGCAGCAAAAAAAAGTTTGGCACGCATGGGATAATTTTAAAAAGATGATGTCAATTATTACTGTTGTATTAAGAATCCAGAATAAAGAATCTTTGTTTTCAGAGACAGATGCTCATATAATGGAAAAATTTTCTCAAAATTTTGACCAAGATATAGATATGTCTGAATATGTTGTCATACTAGAATCTATTCAAGACATATGAGATTGGTATGATTTTTTACAGAGTAGTAAAGACGATGGTTTTAGAAGAATTATAGATTTATATAAAAATACTTTCACTCCGATGATAAATACTATTGATAAAAAATTATTGCTTCCAACTGATTCCAACATATAATCACAACCCAATAAAAAACTATAAAAACTATGAAACAAGAAAAAGAAATCATAACAGGTAGACTTGAGTGCAAAACAGGAAAATTCTGATTCTTCATCCCAAATGAGAGATCATACTATGGAGGAGACTTTTTTGTGACCAATAAAAACTTTGGTTGAGCAAAACACTGAGATAAAGTAAAAGTAGAAGTGCTCAGTAATGCCAAATGAAAAAAACCAGAAGCGAGAGTGATACAGGTCCTAACTGGGAAATCGCAAGCCGAGATAAATGCTCCCAAAAGAGAAGTGCTAAAAGTAGTAGAGTGAATCTACTCTGGATGAGATGGAAACTTCTGATTTGTAGATGTACCAGGCCAAGAAAAATGATTCTTTGTATACGGAAAGAAAAAAAACTGAGCCAGAGATGGTGATAAAGTGAGGGCAGAGATAGTGAAGTATAACTGAAAAGAAGAGGCTATTGTCATAAAGATATTTGATCAGGAAGAGGAAATACTTGAGTGAGTATATACTGATAATGATAGATTTGGATTTGTACTTCCAGATGATAGATCAGATGATATATTTATAGCTGGATCTCGTAAATGAGAAGCGCAGCATAGAGATAAAGTCAGAGTCAAGATTATCAAGAGATGATGAAAAAATCCTGAATGACTTATATTGGAAGTATTATAAAAAGCGTCCCATCAGGGACTTTTTTCTTGACCGAAAAACATATATGTATATACTCAGTATATATTTAGTATATTATATAATTTTATAAGATTATGCTGACAGAAAAACAACAAAAAGTTCTCGATACGATTACTGAGTTTACAGCTCAAAATGGTAAATCTCCAACGATAGAAGAACTGAAAAATATCCTCGAACAAAAATCAAAAAGATGAGTGACTCAATACTTGGAAGTACTTGAAAAGAAATGATTTCTCACCAGATGAAGTGGATATAGAAGTATAAGACTATGAAATACTATAGGATTCCAAACAACACTCAATATACCAATACTTGGATACGCAAATGCTGGAACTCCTCTCGCAGTTGCAGAACAAAATGATCACGGAACACTTCCTATATCTAAAAATATAGCAAAATGATCTCCTGAGAACTACTTCGTAGTAAAAGTAGAGTGAACAAGTATGAATAATCAAAAGGTAAATAATAAGTTTATCGATAATGGGAGTTATGTGCTTATCAAAAAAGATGAAAAAACAATAAAAAAATGAGAACCGTATCTCTTTGTAGTTGATGGTGGAGCTACGATTAAAAACTTCAAGAGAGAATGAGAAAACATTTATCTCACTCCAAACTCAAAAGATACTCATCACAAACCTATCATACTTTCTGAGTATGATGAAGTACAATCAAATGGAAAAGTAGTTGATGTATTTAATTTTGATTAGAGAAAAATTTCCTGTTTTTAGATATCTCCTTAGTATAAGGAGGTATTTTTTTATCGAAACATTATGAAATTATTTATCATTCTTTTTCTCTCACTTTTTAGTTTTGGGAGCACATATGCTTTTACAGATATCGAAAATAACTGGTATAAACAGTCTATCCTAGAGCTCAAAGAATCAGGAGTAATTAATTGATTTAATGACTGAACATATCTTCCAGAAGATAAAACCAGTAGGGCAGAGCTTCTCAAAATCATTCTGAACTCAGCTGGTATAGAGATTGTAGAACCTGAAGAATCTTGTTTTACAGACATATTCATGTGAAACTGGTTTACTAAGTACATATGTACTTGAACAAGTTTATGAGTAGTTAACTGATATAATGATTGAACATTTAAACCAAATAGTAAGGTCAGCGTAATAGAGGCATTAGCATTTTCAGCGAGAGCATTTGAGATAGATCTCTGAGAAACTCCAGAAGGGGAACAGTGGTTTGAGAGGTATCAAGAATTTGCTCATGATAGTAATATCATACCAATCCATAGCTATACCGTAGATACGCTCATCTCGAGAGGACAAGCAGCAGAGCTACTTGTGAGAATGAAAAAACATGCAGACGGAGAAAGACTTGATTATAAAAGTGTCTGATGTGAAATGAATCCATCTCTAACATCAGGTTCATACAATATAGAAATAGATGGTGTTCAAAGAAACTATCTCCTCTATGTACCGAGTGGAATGAGTAAATGAAAAGAAATGTCACTTGCAGTAGCGTTTCACGGAAGAACAAATAATAATCAGCAAGTCAGAGACTATATGCAACTCTGAGGAGGAAGATATGGATATAAACAAGATGATTTTATCGTAGCCTATCCTGCTGGAGTAGGAGCTGGGCCATTTAGCTGGTCACAGCAATCAAACATAAAACTTTTCGATGCAATAATCACGAAAGTATCTGAAGAGCTATGTGTAGACAGAGATGCAGTATTTACTGTTGGGCATTCACTCGGATCATACATGAGTAACAAAACTTCTTGTCTCAGATGAGATGTGGTGAGAGCTATGGTGTGAGTGGCAAGTTCTGGATATAGATGAGATTGTACCGGACCAGCTGCAAGCCTGATTACGCATCTCGAGTGAGATCCACTGGCTGGATATGCTGGATGAGTCGGAGCATACAATATAAAAAGCGAGATAAATATCTGCGAGGATGAAGAAAGAGATACGCGTGTATGAGACATCAGATCATGTACGCAAAAGACAAGCTGTACAGATGGAAACACAGTGCTTTTCTGTAATGACTATGCAACATATTGAAACGATCAGCATAGCTGGCCAAAAGATGGGAGTGATGATATGCTGGATTTCTTTAGAGATATAGATAAATACTCAGAGTAATATTGACTTTTATTAAAAATAACATATAAATTATATAATTTATATGTTATTTTTATTTTATGGTAAATAAGTCAGGGGGTATTGAATCTGCTTCATGATGTCCAATGCAACAAATTAGAAACGCATCTAATGATATTAAGAAAAGATGTCATGATATGTTTTGAAAACCTAATCTAAAACTGAATAATACTCTTTGATGAATAGATGGAAAAGAACTTATTCCTTTTTTAGATATATGGTTAAAGGATATATCTACTATAGAAAAAAGAAATGATTTTACAGAAATTATTCCTATAAGTATTATATGAGAATTATGGCCATCTGATGAGATAGATATTGAAATACTTAAGAAAAAAGATAGGCAAAAGCCAAATTATCTCAGTACTTTATCATATATTATATATAGCGATTTTGTCCTTGAAAATAAAAATAATGCTAAAGATAGGCAAAGATTCTATGAGTTGACCCATATTTTTTTTCAAGCATTTGATTCAGTATTTTTGACTTGATTGTTATGAGTAAACACTCTAAAGCAATGGGAGTGAATCAAACATGAAATGAAAGAAATATTGATTGATTTGTCTCAAATTCCTACTGGTATTCAATCTACAATGAGTTTAGCATCGATAGAATTATGATATATGTTTGGTAGAGAATCACCTTATGTCATAAATAATATGAAAGAATTATGGGATTTTGGTGAAAGTAAATTATGAGCTCTGAAAAAATGGATTGATGAAGAAGAATGATGATACTGAAGATGTCCAGCAGCAGAGGATGGAACTCTCATGAAAGCTTTTGATATCCTTTTTGATATTTATGGAGAGTTAATTGTAACACCAAAAGAAGAAAAACTGTTGCAATCCACCTAAAATCTATAAAATACTCTTAATAGCACTTGAGTAGCAAACAACTACGATGCTGGAGGAAGAACCCCCTCTGCCTTTCAGGCATCTCCCCCTATTAAGGGGAGATTAATAGGATTATTAGACCCTCTCGGAGTTACATATCTCCGTAATCAAAATACAAATAGAGTACTGGCTTTAGGTGGCAGCTTCATGCAAATAGCATGACCGAAAGCATATATATCTGAAAATTTCTGACTATAGAAGTTTCTAGGCATATATGCTTTTTTATTTTTATATATAACTTTTTAATATGTTAAGAACGCACAAGTGTAATGAACTTACCAAGGATAATATCGGAGATGAAGTAACACTCTCTGGTTGGGTAAGCAACAGAAGAGATCATGGTGGAATTATCTTTATCGATCTCAGAGATAGATACGGACTTACTCAAGTAGTTTTCGATCCAGAGGATGATAAGGCTTCATGGGAAATGGCTGATAAATTTAGAAGTGAGTATGTAATCCAGGCAACTGGAAAGGTGAGAAGTAGACCAGACGGACAAACCAATCCAAATATGGAAACAGGGGAAATCGAGGTAATTATATCAGAGGTAAAACTCCACTCAAAATCTAAAACTCCACCATTTGAACTAGATGAGCATGCAACCGAAGCAAACGAAGATATCAGACTCAAATATCGTTATCTCGATATTCGTAGAAAAAAGATTCTCGATTATATCAAGTTCCGTAGCAAGATGACTACCTATACAAGAAACTGGTTTACTCAGAAAGACTTCCTCGACGTGCAGACTCCTATCCTTGCTAATTCTTCTCCAGAGTGAGCCAGAGACTTCCTAGTACCATCTCGTATCCACCCAGGACAGTTCTACGCACTTCCTCAAGCACCTCAGCAGTTTAAGCAACTCCTCATGGTTGGTGGTATAGATAAATACTTCCAAATAGCACCATGTTTCCGTGATGAAGACCCAAGAGCAGATAGACATGCTGGTGATTTTTATCAAGTTGATTGTGAAATGAGTTTTGTAGAACAATCAGATGTATTTGATGTAGTCGAAGGATATCTACTCGATATAACCAAAGATCTCTCAGATAAAAAAGTGATAACAGAAACAGCTGCAAATGATGTCATCAGAGAAGGAGGGAAGTTTTTTACTCTTACTCATCATGAAGCAGTAGAAAAATACTGATCAGACAAACCAGATCTCAGATTTGGTCTCGAGATGGTAGATGTACTTGATATATTTGCGAGAAGTACCAATGAAATATTTTCAGGTATCGCAGCTTATCCAGTAGCAAATAGAATCAAAGCTATCAAAGTACCAAATGGAGATAACGAATTCTCAAAAACTCAAATGAAAGGATTTGAAAGCTATGTACGCAAGTTTGGAGCAAAAGGACTTGGGTATTTTCAAATGAAAGAAGACTGACTCAAAGGGCCACTGAATAAATTCTTCGCAGAAGCTGATTTAGAAGAAATAGTAAGTAGAACTGGACTCGAAGTTGGTGATGTAGTATTCTTTGGAGCAGGTGAGAGAGATCTCGTGTGTAACTATATGGGGAGATTTAGAAATTATATAGCAGATATGTTAAAGCTCGCTGATAAAGATGAGATTTCTTTCTGTTGGATAACTGACTTCCCGATTTTTGAACAGGATGAAGATACAGGAAAAATAGACTTTGAACACAATCCATTTTCTATGCCTCAGGGATGAATCGCAGATTTTGATAAAGAATGAAAAGATCTTCTCGATGTGATCGGATTCCAATACGACCTCTCATGTAATGGATATGAAATTCTCTCAGGAGCTATCAGAAACCACGATGTAGATGCGCTGGTAAAAGCCTTTGAAAAAGTAGGAAGAAGTGCAGAGGAAGTAAAAACCAAGTTTGGGGCTGTATATGAAGCGTTTCAATATGGAGTTCCTCCACATGGATGATTTGCTATCGGTATCGATAGACTCATGATGATATATGTAGATGAGCACAACATTCGTGATATCTATGCATTCCCGAAATCAGGGAAGGCTCGTGATGAGATGATGAACTCTCCTATAGCTGTGGAACAAGAACAACTCGATGAACTGCATCTAGAAATAAACGAAACAGAATAAATAAAAAACTCCCGGGAAGGAAGTTTTTATTTTAAAGCCAACTTACTGATTTTAAGGGTTTAGGTTCTAATTTGATTCACATCTTCTTTATTGCATCATCTCATACTAAATTATCTTTTCATGGTTCTTTATATACAATCATAGGTCATACTTTTTTGAATGTCCCTACTAATGAGTCTATATCTCACCATATACTACTTATGAATTCTTTAGTGTTAGGGGCATAATCTCCTAAAGGTAAGTTTAATCTTATGTTTGTAGGTTCAGGGTGATATGAATTAGGTGATCCATCCCAAGTGATATCATTACATCAATTCAAGATTGTGACCTCACCGGAACAATTTATGTCTGATTTTAGCTCTATTAATTCTCATATTGTCAGCATCTTAAGACCTAGTCTCTTCTTTACCTGAAAAGCATCTAACTCTAAACCAGCTGACTTATATTCTTCTGACATAGCTTCTAAGATTCTCATAGCTTTTTCTAGAGTGTCATCTATTGGATCCTTAAATCCTAAAGGATCTGATATGAATCCAGTTATAGAAATAGTAGGTTGAGTGCCTATTACTCATCTTTTATTTTTATCACTTTCATGATTTATTGTTGGTATTTGGAAGGTCATATTTCACCAAGTTATATACTATTATATAAATATATTAAATAAAAATTCAATAAAGTCAATATATAAAGCTATTTTATTTTCAACTATAAAACCTTCTGATTAAAATACTACTCAAGTAATTTCTCACATACATTCTATGCTTAGAGAAATTTTGTATTTTTATACTTTGTTTATATACTCTATATATAATACTTCCTTAACTTTTTACTTATGTCAGTAACAAAAGACGGAAAACAATATTTCACAATAGAGGAATCAAAAAAAATCATAAGTTCATATATAGAAACTTCAGCAGATACGCTGATATCTGAACTCAAAGAGAAGCAAAAGAAAGCCTATGTATAGTGTTATAGTTACAAAAAAAGTTCATGAATCTATTAAATTGTTTATTGATTCATATAGAAATACTTTTCTAGAACTTTTTTCTGATACCGGTATCTTTGATGAAGACCTAATAAGACAGCACTATATACAAAGCTCAGAAAAGTTTCAAATAGGTATATTTAATCTGATAGAAGATATCTTGTCATCAGATATAGTATTGTGAAGAAAAGAAATTTGAGTAAATGCATTCGAAATCTTGTCTCAGATATGAAATTATAGATTATTGCTTGAATATACCGAAGATAAAAAAGAAACTATTCGTTACTTAAAAGACATCAAACTTCATAAAAAATAAAAATTTCCTATGCTTAGAGAACTCAAAATAAAATGAATCACATGGATAGATGGAGTGGGGCTCTCGAAAGACGAAATACAAAAAGTTCTGGCTGATTATGATTTCCATGAACTTGATATGGAAGCAGTTTTAGAGCCAAATCAAAATGCTCGTATCGATAGTTATGATGACTATATGTTTTTGACGCTTCACTTTCCAAAGTACAACTCCAGAGCACAGTTTTATAGCCTCAATGAATTTCATATATTTCTATGAAAGGATTTTATTATCACGCTCAGAGATTTTGAGGGGCAGCATCTCGATGGGATATTTAATAAATATAAAGCCAAACAAACAGAGGAGTATGATCTTCCAGTTTCTACCTGACTGATTCTCTACGAAGTAGTGCAAGTTATGCTGGAGAAGATGTTTAAGGTCGGGAAAAATATCAGAAAGGATATCAAAGAAATAGAAGGAAAAGTATTTACAAAAGCGAGTTCTCCACTAGTAAAAGATATCATGATCAAAAAGAGAAATATCGTCGTACTCAAGCATATGTTTACACCGCAACAATCCGTTCTCATAGGACTTGAAAATCATATGAAAAAGATATTTCCAGATGAGATAGAGGTATACTTCGAAGACCTCGAGGATAAGCTGGAAAAGATTATTACCGATGTAAAGATACTCGAAGAATACATAGAATCAGTTGAGGATGCATTTAAATCTATTATCGATATCAAGACCAATTCTACGATTAAATTTCTGACGATATTTTCAGCTATATTACTCCCTCTTACACTCATTACCAGTTTTTACGGTATGAATGTAGATTTACCATTTCAGGATAGTCCTGGATTTGTCTATGGGATGTTATTTTTTAGTATTTGACTCGTCTCACTTCTATATATTTATTATACAAATAATAGAAAGATGTAAGTTTACTTGCTTTTCTGTAAAAACTTATATAATCCTGATACTTTACTTTTCATAATAATTCTATACGACTTCCGATATAGGGAGACCTCGAGAGCGATGCCAAGAGGAATAGAATTATGAAATGATATCACCTGTCAAAAAATGCTCGGAAAAATTACTATTATTGGGAGACCAAATGTTGGGAAATCTAGTTTCTTTAATATGTTTGTTGGACACAAGATCGCTGTAGTCGCTGATGAAGCTGGGACTACGAGAGATATATCAGAGTTTGAATACGTAGATCCAGATACAGAACTGACTTATATAATCTGTGACTCTGGATGATTAGACTTCTCATCTGAGGCTGGAGAGATAGCAGCAGATATAGTCGATAGAACCAAAACTGCTATCGATGAGAGTGACCTCATCATCTGGCTGGTTGAGTACGATAGATTTACAGCGCTCGACGAAGAGATATATAAAACCATCAAGAAAAATAAAGACTCAGATTTCATCCTCGTTGCCAACAAGTGTGACAACGAAAATCAACTCATGGAGTCATATAGTATTGCTGGAAAATGAGAAAAAGAATTTTTCCCAGTATCAGTTTCTCATAACAGAGGTATCACAGAGGTAAAAGACTATGTAAAAAAACATCTCAAATCAAAAGGACTCGATTATAAAAGAGAAGAGTTTGATGAAGATCATATCAAGCTTGCTATTATCGGGAGACCAAATGTAGGGAAATCAAGTATCATCAATACGATCGTCGGAAAAAACAGAGTGATGGTAAAGGACCTCTCTGGTACGACTCGTGACTCTATCGATACCAAGATGGAATACAAAGGTAAGGACTTCGTCCTCATCGATACAGCTGGTATCAGAAGACTCTCAAGAGTTGGTACGAGAAATATCGAAAACTGGTCTATCATGAGAACAGAAAGATCACTCAAAAGAGCAGATATCATCGCAGTGGTGGTAGATGGTTTTGAATGAATCGTACAACAGGATCTCTCTATCATATCGAGAGTACTCGAAGAGAAAAAGGGGCTCGTAATCGTCGTAAATAAATGGGATAAAGTACTCGCAAAACCATGAGTTGATAAGGATCATATGATGACGAGATATATCACATATCTCAAGGAGAGAATAGAATTCCTCCCATGGGTTTCTGTAGTATTTACCTCAGCAACTGAGAAAAAGAGACTCGAAGAAATACTCGATAGAGCTCTAGAAATAGATGTAGAGAGAAGAAAGAGAGTAAAGACGAGTATCTTTAACGAATTCCTAGAACAAGTGACTTATAATCATGCTCCAACTGGGAATAAGAAATCTCATAGCCCAAAGATATACTACTGATCTCAGGTTGATACGAACCCACCGAAGTTTATGGTTTCGGTAAATAACCCAAATCATTTTCACTTCTCGTATAAGAGGTATTTAGAGAATAAAATCAGGGACAATTTCTGATTCTTTGGGACTCCGATAACGATAGAGTTTAAGGGGAGAGGGAAGCATAAGGATAAAGTGAAATAAAAGCTCCCTCCGACTTCGCAAGCTCAGCCACCTCCCTCCATGAGGGAGGACTCTATATTTTGTGAGTTTATCAAAAGTTCCCCCTCATGGAGGGGGAGAGAACTAGATACAGAATTTAGGGGGAGTTTAAAAAAGTAATGAATAAAATATGCTTGAAATTACACCGGAATTATTAAAAGAAAGATGACTCACTCTTGCTAATAATAGACTTCCATACAATCCAAAACTAAACGATAGAGCGAAACAAATGAGAGCAAATATGACTCGCGCTGAAAAAAAGCTCTGGTTTGATTTTCTAAAAGATTACAAGCACAAGTTTCTCAGGCAAAGAGTTATTGATAATTATATAGTAGACTTTTACTGTAGTGAATTAAATCTGGTGATTGAACTTGATTGAGATTCTCATTATCAGGATTGAGCTGAGGAGTATGATGAAGAAAGAACAAATATCTTAGAATGATATGGACTCAAAGTTATCAGATTTACGAATAATCAAGTGTATGATAGTTTTGAGGGAGTGTGTGATATTATTAAGAATAATTTGAATTAAAAAATGAATAAAGATATATACGATAAATTAACTTTATTTAAAGATAAAGTTTTTTCCTACAAGGATCTCGTAAATAAAAAACTTACTGATATTGATAGGCCTTCAGAATTTATTGATGTAAAAAGAATGAATGATGAATTACTAGATTTGTTTTATGAATTGAAAGATGTCATTTATTCTGAGTGAGGACTTCAGTACAAAGAATTACATAACGAGTATCAATGAAATTTAGGAAATGTTTATGATGTAGCTTTATCTAATTATTATAAATATCATATTAGCGATTCTTTAGAAATAGCGTATAGAGATTTAAAGGAAATTTTAATAAAAAATAATAATCTTATAAATATCAATGGAACTAATCCAATTGAATCATTCAAAACTTCAGTTTTAGAAGATAATAATCTATCTTCAAATAAAGATATTCAAGATATTATCAGTGATGCAACTGAGAAATTTCTTGATAGTGAATCATCTAAACAAGATAAGAGAAATGCTATTAAGTGACTTGCTGATTGTTTAGAATTTTATAGAGAGGCAATAAAAAATACTGATTTTATAAAAGAAGATGAATCAGACTTATTTAATATAGCTAATAATTTTTGAATAAGACATTTTAATAAGAAACAAAAAATTGATTATGATGATGAAGTATTTTACGAATGGATATTTCACTCATACTATAATACCCTTAAGTTATATCTAAGATTAGTTACTAGAGATAGAGATACTGATTAAAAATAAAAAACCTCCCTTTTGGGAGCTTTTTTATTCATACATTATATCATCCCAAGGAGTTCTATACAAGCCTTCTCCAAGTCTCTTCTGATCAATTATATGTCAGATAAACCCAGTCGTTCTCGCGAGGATAAACAGCCCGTTAAATATCCCAGCTTCAATATACTCCTGAATCTCTTCATAACTCATCCCGATATCACTCATGATATCTAGAAGCATCGCAGCAATCATACCATCTACATTGAGAATCAGATTTGATCTCTTTTCGAGAGTGATAGACTCTACCTCGAGTGCAAAGTCGAGATGCGTTCTATTTGGGAAACTTTCAGCGAGTTCGAGCATGATCTCACATCTCTTATCTGGATTAAACTTAGATTTTACCTTGTGTCCGATTCCTGGTATATATTTTCATTTTTTCTTCATATCACTTACAAACTGACGAGGTTCCACTCCACTCTCCACAGCCGCAGAGAAGCACTTCCCAGCTCAGTCGATAGCACCTCAAAACCTCGGTCCGATAGTTGTGAGTCCAGCGATGAGTGATGACTTGAGATCGTTTCCAGCTCTCGCTGTGACGATAGCATTAGTCGCTCCAGATACTGCTGGTCCGTGATCTGCTAGGAGTATGAGAACAGTATTGATAAAGTCTTCAGCGTATGCTGGTAAGTCTCTTTTGAGCCAGAGATTTCCAATCACATTTGCAAAGCTTCACTTAGACGTATATTCAGAGATTGCTTTTTTATTGTAGTGAAGTTCTTCTCCTCTTTCATCACTGATAGTTGAAGTAAATCTGGTTTTTGATCTTGATTGTATTTTTTTTACCTTTTCGAGAATTATATCGTGGCTTATAGTTTCTTTTTCTGGAAATGAACCAACAATTTTTTTAAATGTTGCTTCAATTTTGTCTCAGAAATCCATGTAGTTTTCTGGAACAATCGCTCCAGCCTCTCTAAGCGTTTTGTTTTTATAATTAGCTGTTTCTTCTAATGCATTTGATTTTGCTCCAGCATGACCAAACTGTACTTCTCCAGATATCTGATCGTCTATGGTTCAGATACACCAAGCCACAACAGGTTTAGTGATTTCTCATGTACGAATCATTTCAGCAATCTCGAGTTCCGATACTCATCATACCTCTCCTAGCATGACAATCATTTCTATTTCATCATCCTCTTGGTATAGTTTAAATACATCTTTAAATTCCATAGCATTGTACCTGTCTCATCAGAGAGCAATAGAAACAGAACTTCAATCTGCTCTATCATAAGACATTCTTCTTAGTTCATTACTCATTCATCCTGATTTTGAAACCACACCAACACTTCCTGATTGATAAAGTCTAGAATCAACAATATTTTTTATACTTCATCCAGTATTTCCTGCCCTGAAAGCTCCTGCTTTCATTCATCCCACTGTTGCTGGTCAGATGATATTTAGGTTCTTTTCTTTATTTCTTGCGATAATTTCACGCGTTTCTCTTTCTGGTATTCATTCTGCTATGATAACTATATTTTTAAATATACCTGTTTCCATAGCATCGATAGTCGCTTTAAAAGCACTCCTATGAGATGCAAAATTTACCATAGTATCCACTTTTTTTTGAATATCAGCAGGGATACTTCTAAATGTACTATAACTAGGAATAAATAACTCTTTGTCACCAAAGAATATTTTATGATTTCCATTCTTCGTACTTTGAGGATTCAGTATAGCGAGAACAGACGGATCTCTTCAACATAGATAATCAAAATCAAGCATATTTTGAATAGCCTTTAGTTGGAGTCCGTATACGATAGAAAAAGTATTTTTTGAAAACATTATTATAATTTTATTTCTTTTAAAATATTGGTCATATAGTCGCTACTTCAAGCAACAGTACAGTTTATTCCCATCTTTTCACATTCAGATTTCAAGAGAGGAAGTCATATTTCTTCTTGTATTCATCATCTTCTTACGAGTATTTTTATATCTCTATCTCTAAATTCATCTTGAAAGTCTTTAATAGCTGCGACAAATCATCCAAAAGTAGTAGCAATATTTGTGAAGTTAGCTATTACTCATCCTATGATAAAGTATTTTGCATTTGGAGATTTAAACATTTGAGAAAAGAAAGTCTTTGTATACTCATAGGTATTCTCAAAATCAGGACCACCAGCTAATTCTCAATAGTTTCAAAGCTCATCAGCATATCAAAGGGCACCTATTGTATCTGTGAAAACAAGACTCGCTCATCCTCAGGCTATGATAGTCCATATGCTTCATTCAGGATTGAGGATTTTATGTTTCATGCTGGCACCAGTTTTTTCATCAAGCTCTCTTATATGTCTTTCTGATGGCTCTTCTTTGAAGCCAAGAGTAGGTGGGAATACTAAATCTTTCCAATGGTTTTGTTGTTTGAAATGTTCTTGGTCATCGAGCTTGGCTACCATGTCGAGGAGGACGATATCACCAGTTTCCTGATGAAAACAAAACGGATTTACTTCGAGGTATACAAAACCATAGTCTTTGTAATATTTCCAGAGATCCATGATAACTTCGATGATATCTTTGTGTGCTATTCAGAAACTCTCTTTTAAATCAGACTCTTTTAGGTCTTCCATAGTAGGGATATCTATAGATGTGACACTATCCCAGTTTGATTCGACTTCGACTCATCCAGCTTCTGAGAAGTGCACGGTGTCAGCATCTCTTCCTGCTTGGAAAGATATGTAGTACTCCTTGGTATGTGGAGTAAACTCTTCTGCGAGAAATACATCGAGCGTACCATCGACTCATGAGACTTCTTGCTTCTTCCCAAGTTTCTTTTCGAGCCATTTTTCCGACTCTTTTTTATCGAGTCCGACTCCTACGAGCCCGAGTTTTCATCTTCACCCGAAGAGCATATCTGGCTTGAGGACATAGCTTTTATCTTTATCGAGTTTTTTTACATCCTTGATATCATCTATCAGGATTCATTTGTATTTTTTTCAGATAGATTCAAAAAACATTCTCTTTGCATCAAACTCTCTTATTCCAACTTGTGCCATAAACTATTTTGGGACAAAAAATAAACTTTTCATTATTATATGAAAAGTTTAGGAAAATGGTAGGGGAATGTTGTTATTTATTTAGTGAAGTGAACTTTATATTCAGGATCATATGAGCTAATCATCATTTCATTTTCAGATATTTTTTTTATCCAAAGTGTTTTTATTCTTCATTTTGAGGTATATATTCATTCGTGAGGAAATATCACAGACATAACATATCATTGGTCATTGGTTTCATAAACTACTGTAGAAAACTGATGAGGATATACCTGTGAACTTGTTATTCTATCGTTATCAGATATTTCTTTTATGTACTCGTTTATCAAGCTTGAAACAATTGATTCTAGATTTTCACTTACTCAACTCCATGGTAAACTTTCTTTTATATTGATACATATTTCATCATACTTCAATAGAAAGCCACCAAGTAAGTCTTCTTTATTTCAACTAAGTAAAAAGTCCATATTAAACTTTATCATAAATATTGAATTTTGTACCGATTTAAGTGCTCAGATTTCTTCATGTGTGAGCTCTTGTTTACTTTCTATGAAAAGTCTTTCAGTTTCTTCGAGTCACTTAAGTATTTCTAAAAAAGAAGCTCTGAATTTTCTCATTTCTCTTTCAAATCTTTCTTTTGAGGTTAATTCATGAGGATGTTTTAGTGAATAAAAATCTCAAATCATTTCTTTTGGATTTGGTATATCAGCATGAGCAGAACCAGCTAGTATTGCTGAGGCTCAGAGAGTTAGGATAGATTGTTTCAACATAAAAAACTATAGTAATTAATATTAATTACTATAGTTTTAAAAATTTATTTGTCAATTAATAGACATTGTACCTTGCTCTGTTTCTTTCGTGTTCAGCATTATCTACTCAGTAGTAGATGTTTCCATCACCAGCATGCAGGTAGAAGTAGTAGTCAGTATCAAGAGGATCAAGAGCAGCATCTATACTATCAAAACTTGGATTTGAGATAGGAGTTTTTGGAAGCCCTGTTTTTGTTCTGGTGTTATACTCATTTTTGGCTTGTACATTATTTC
The DNA here is from genome assembly GCA_937999345.1 of uncultured Candidatus Altimarinota bacterium. Taxonomy (GTDB): domain Bacteria; phylum Patescibacteriota; class Gracilibacteria; order BD1-5; family UBA6164; genus CALLBL01. The sequence goes on from CALLBL010000005.1 coordinate 53,527, forward strand.
TTACAAAGTCTGGAGTACAATCTTTGTATACCACTTTATATGGATAACAGACAGTTGCATCAGCTCCGATGAGCCAATCTTCTTCATATCGTTTTTTCAGTATTCCTGCTACTATTTCTCTTTCATTGAGTCATTGGTCTTTTGTTTCTCTTTCTACTATCGATGCGAGATTTACCAGCTCAAGCATAGTTTCTCCATCCATATTTACCATCAGTTTTTGGTACACTCTTACGAGAAAGTTATCAAGCATTTGTTTGCTGAGACTTTTTACAGAAAAAGTATTTGGATTTATGTTGTAAGTATCTGGGTAGAGAAAACCTTCGAGACTGATAGCACTTTCTAAAAATGGATATTCTGATCTTATTTCACTGAGATATGATTCATTGTTATTTATAAATTCTCATGCTTCTATCAGTCCTTTATTATCGAGGTAATTATCGATATCGTATATCGTCCATCCTTCGAGGATAGTTACGGTATCATCTTCATTGATAGGAGTTTTGAGTGAGGCTAGAAACTCATCTACTGTTTGATTTGGTTCTACGAAATACCTTCACTTTTGAAGCGGGTAGTCTGGAGCATTATTTCTCAGGTATAGTTTTGCAAAGTATTTACTTTCAGTTTCTTCTTGGAGTATTTTAGAAAATGAATCACCATCTACGATTTCATATACTGATTGTTCTAGGCTTATAGGAGTGTCTCAAAATCATCTATAGTTCCAAAAAAACACGAGTCCAGATATCACTGCAATCCAGATAATAAGCTTTATAAGTCTAAACATAATTAAGGTCTTGGAAATATTATCCCGAGAATTGTATAAAAAAAGTTATATTTTTCAAGCCTAGAGTTCTATTTTAATTATAGGTATTGTTTCTATTGAACCTCAGTTTACCCAGCCACCTCGCTGTATAGCAGACTCATGTCACTCATGTATATATAGTTCATACTCATGCTAATAATGCTCATATATAGAAGTATGAACTGAGAAAAAAGCCAAGTAGGCAAAATACGAGTATCAATGTTCAAACGATAATCTGTACTTGTTGTACGATAGCTATATTGCAGCCTACTCCTCACATGATAATTTTTTCAGGATGTTCTTTTTGAAATGAAACTATTCATCAAGTGTATACTTTCAAATCCTTTTTATCTATATGCTTTTCTAACATAGATTTTGCTATTTCTGATCTTTTTCCATTTCTACATATGATGGTTATCTTTTTTCACTTTAGGATTTTTGCTATGAGTTCTTCTTTTCATTTGAGTGTACTTAGAGGCATTTCTACTGAATCTTTTATTCTTTGAGATTTGCATTCTTCTGCAGTACGTACGTCGAGCAGTATTTTATCTTTCATAGTATTCTTGTAAATTTTATTAATTATTTATACAAAAAAACTCAAATATTTCAATTCATTTTTTATCTATATTAATTTTACAGATTATTTTGTAATTAAGTTTGGATTCATGTTATTTTGTTGCTATCATGTAATTATACTTTTTATCATTTTAAATTATTTGTTAAAGAAAAATTATTGAGACTTATTGATGCTCTTGAAGTGTATATGACTAGTGACTCTAAATATGAAGTTTTAGTAGGTGATATTATTTATTTTTTTGACAAGAAGCTTATGGCTATAAACTAAAAATATTAAGTAACTTAAGGTTCGCTTAATCTGGAGTTATTATAGTATATTTGGTAATAATTTGACTATTAAAATTTATTAATTATTATATATACATAATTTATAAAAATATTTTTATGAAAATAATAATAACTACACTTATATTTCTACCAGTTTTATCTTTATCAGTAGGAACAAGTTTTGCTAGTGAGGCAAAAAATATATGAAGTTTAGAGGTAGTGCAAGCATGAAATATGCTAGTGGCATCAGGGTTTTCATCTGCACCATTTTTTAGATCTGATGAAACAGTCGAGCAAGCATTATTGCGACTCAGAGCAGAAAGACTCAGGATAGAAAGAGCGCAAGAAGCAAAAAAAGAAAGAGAAGAAAGATTGAGAAATCAACAGTTTGAGAGATTAAATAATGCAAATTCAGTGAGATTTGAGGACATAAAATCAGAAACAATAATTCATGCTCCATGAGTACAAAGAACTCATAATGTAAACTCACAAAATATTAATACTAATGAATCAAATGCGTTTAAAGACAGATTATTTAAAAGAATTGAAAGAGCTGAAGTGCAAAGGTCTTATAATCTCGAAATAGAGAGAATTCGTAATGCAGAAGATAGGAAATCTTATGGTACTAGATCGCTTAATGCTGAAGTTCAAAGAATTCGTAGTATACAAGATAAGAAATTTCGTAGATCTCTATCAAATACATCTTTTACAGCAACTCCACAAAAAACAAATATTTTTGGATCAAATATAAAATACAATCAGGATTCTATAAGATTCCAAAATACAAATCCACAAAGCACCCAAAGTGTAAACTCGCAAAAATCTAATAATGATGAAATCTATTCATTTTTTAGATAAAAATAACTTCAACTAAGGAAGCTCAAAAATCATTTGACTTCCTTTTTATTTTCCTATAATTCCTAATGAAAGTACTACCTTTGAATGCGTTCCAGGAGAAGAGGTAGCGAAAATTTAGTTAAAATGTTAAAACAATTTTTAGTGAACCACCATTCATAAAAATAATCTTATGCTATTTTAGCGTTTTTTTTGCGTTTTAATTTTTTTGATATTTATACCACATAACACATAGATTTTATGCCAACAAAATCTCCAAAGGGGAAAGAGGTAGGGAGCCTTTATGATATAAAAGGACGTCACTACTATACCGATGATAGATCGGTAGCAGGTATACCTGAGCTGCTCGAAGTGCAACTCGATTCATACAAAGAGTTTTTAGATACTGGACTTGATGAAGTGTTCAAAGATAGTTTTCCTATCTCTGATTTTTCAGGTGAAAAGATAGATATCTACTACAAAGGACTCTTTCTCGAAGAACCAAAGTTTGACCCAGAAACATGTAAGAGAAAAAATCTCAACTATGAAGCTCCTTTCAAGATGAGACTAGAAATGCTCAATAAAGAAACAGGGGAGATCAAAGAACAAGACGTATATGTATGAGGGGTTCCCCTCATGACTGAGTCTGCAAGTTTCATTGTAAATGGTATTGAGAGAGTTATCGTAAATCAGATTATCAGATCTACTGGTATCTTCTTCACGAGAGGTGATGCTGGATTTGCGCTCAAATTTATACCTAAAAAGGGTTCTTGGTTTGAGATAGCTATCGAGAAAAAAGGTATTATCAATGTAAAAATAGATAAGAAAAGAAAACTTCCTATCTCAGTACTTCTCAGAGCATTCGGACTCGAGTCAAACGCTGAAATCCTGAAAGCATTCTCAGGAGTATCAGATGAAATGATGACAAATCACGTAGTTCCTACCCTCGAAAAGGATAAAACAACCAATAGATTAGAAGCCCTTCACGTACTCTACAAGCTTCTGAGACCAGGTGATCTCGCTACTGATGAGAGAGTTGAGGATTTATTCCAAGCTACATTCTTCGAAGAAAAGAGATTTGATCTCGGAGAAATAGCAAGAATGAAAATCCAAACAAAACTTGGTATCAAAACAAAATACGAAGATGAAAAAGGGCAATTCCTTTCTATCGATGATCTTATGACAAGTTTTATCTACTATCTCAATCTCATAGATGGAAAAGCAGGTCACAGTCTCGATGATATTGATCACCTTGAAAATAGAAGAGTGAGATCAGTATGAGAACTCGTAAAGGACAAGATCAAAGTTGGTATTGCGAGAATGGAAAGAATCGCAAAGGATAGAATGACTATCGTAGAGCTTGATGATGCGACTCCTGGTACGTTTATCAACTCGAGACCTATCGTAGCTATACTCAAAGAATTCTTTGGTTCGTCTCAGCTTTCACAGTTTATGGATCAATCAAATCCTCTTTCTGAACTTGCTCACAAGAGAAGAGTTTCAGCACTCGGACCTGGTGGTCTCACGAGAGAAAGAGCGAGTTTTGAAGTTCGTGATGTGCATCCAACTCAGTATGGACGTATCTGTCCTATCGCGACTCCAGAATGACCAAATATTGGTCTGGTTCTCCACCTTGCGACGTATGCAAAAGTAGATAAGTTTGGTTTTATACTCACTCCATTTCAAAAGATAGAGCATATCGTAAAAAATGATGGAGCGTGAGTAATAAACAGAATCGCACTTGGGGATATCCTCGGAGATGATGGAAAAGTGATTGTAGCTGATAAGTCTCTCATGACAGAAGCAGACGCAAAAAAACTCAAAACCAAACTCAAAGAAAAAACGATAGAAGTAAGAGGATTCCTTGGGAAAGGATTTGATTATTTTGACGCACATCAAGAAAGAAAACTCACGATAGCAGAAGCAAATACAAAAACTGATGAGCACTGAAACTTTACAGATACTCGTCTCTCAGCGAGGTCTAATACAGAGCCTACCATAGCATATGTAAGAGAGGTAACTCACATGGATGTATCTCCAAAACAAACGATGTCAGTTGAAACTTCTCTGATTCCTTTCCTCGAGCATGATGATGCAACGAGAGCGGAAATGGGGTCGAACATGATGAGACAAGCAGTTCCACTTATCAAAACTGATAGTCCAGTCGTTGGTACCGGTATGGAGAGAATCGTATGAGAATGATCAGAATACGTAGTTGTAGCAAAAGACGATGGTGAAGTACTTGGTGTAGATGCGAAGCATATCACTGTACTATATAAATCAGGTGAAAAAGCTCTCTACGAACTCGTTACGTTTAAGAGATCAAATCATGACATGATTCTTCATCAAAAACCTCTTGTTTCAAAAGGACAAAAGTTTAAAAAATGAGAAGTTCTCTGTGATGGACATGCAGTCCAAGATGGTGAGCTCGCACTCGGAAAAAACCTCCTCGTAGCATATATGCCATGGAAATGATACAACTTTGAGGATGCGATTATCATATCTGACAGACTCGTTCATGATGATGTATATACTTCAGTGCATATCAAGGAATACTCAATGGATGTTCGTGAAACAAAACTCGGACCGGAACAAACAACAGATGACATCCCAAATGTATCATTTGCTAAACTCAAAGATCTCGATCCAGAAGGTATCATCAGAGTAGGTGCGTACGTAGAAGGTGGAGATCTCCTCGTTGGGAAAATCACCCCAAAAGGAGAACAAGAACTCTCTCCAGAAGAAAGACTCCTCAGAGCGATTTTTGGTGATAAATCAAAAGACGTAAAGGATTCATCTCTCAGACTCCCATCTGGAGCTGGATGAAAGATTCTCGATGTACATATTCTCAAAAGAGAACTATGAGACAATCTTCCAACCGGAGTATTTAAACAAGTAAAAGTATACGTAGCTCAAACGAGAAAGATAGAAGTAGGGGACAAGATGGCTGGTAGACATGGGAACAAAGGTATTGTTTCAAAAATCGTACCAGTAGAAGATATGCCATTTATGGAAGATGGAACTCCAATCGATATCATCCTGAATCCACTCTGAGTTGTATCACGTATGAATATCGGGCAAGTACTCGAAACTCATCTCGGTGCTGCAGCAAAGACGCTCGGAATCAAAGTAGCTACTCCTATCCTCAACGGTATAAAGATAGATCAAATCACTGATGTGATGACAAAAGCAGGTATGGAAGCAGATGGAAAAGTACAACTTTTCGATGGTGAAACAGGTCAGCCGTTCAAAGAAAGAACTATGGTTGGTATAAACTATATGCTCAAGCTTCATCACCTCGTTGAAGACAAAATCCATGCTAGATCAGTTGGGCCATACTCTATGGTTACTCAACAACCTCTCGGGTGAAAGGCTCAAAACTGAGGTCAAAGATTCTGAGAGATGGAAGTGTGGGCTCTCGAGGCATACTCAGCCAGTCATATCCTCCAGGAAATGATTACTATCAAATCAGATGATGTCGCAGGTCGTACGCAAGTATATGAAGCAATCGTAAAAAATGCTCCAATAAGAAAACCAAATATACCAGAATCATTTAACGTACTGATAAAAGAGCTTCAAGCCATCGGTCTCGATGTGAAACTCTTAGATGCAGAAGAGCTTATGAATGAAGAAGAACTCATAGAAAATAGGTATAACGATATAGTAACAATAGAGAAAAAACTGGAAGCTGAAGTGCCAGAAGAAAAACCAGCAAAGAAAACAGCCAAGAAAAAACCAGCTCCAAAAAAAGCTGAAAAATCAGAAGAAACTCCAGTTCAAGAAGACCAGGTTGAAGAAGTAAAATCAGAAGAAAAGTCAGAGGAAAAATAAAAATTCTCTATTTACAAAAATAATCCCTAAATCTAAATACTATGTTTGATAAAAAATTTGATAACTTCTTGAACGATAAAATTACCGATTTCACAGAAATCGGTAAGGATATCGGGAGAAAAGATGTCACTAGATGAAAAAACCTTGATAACCTCGCTGGTATATCGATAGGTATCTCTGAACCAGAAAAAATCAGAGCACTTTCTCACGGAAAGGTGCTGATAAGTGAAACGATAAATTATAGAACACAAAGACCAGAAAGAGGATGACTCTTTTGTGAACAAATCTTTGGTCCTAGAAAGAACTTTGAGTGTGCATGTGGTAAGTATAAAAGAATCAGATACAAAGGTGTCGTATGTGAAAGATGTGGTGTAGAAGTAACAAAAACTTCTGTAAGAAGAGAGAGAATGGGTCATATAGACCTCTACGCTCCTGTAGCTCACATCTGGTATCTCAAATCAGTACCAAGTAGAATCGGTCTCTTCCTGGATCTCCCAGTAAAAAAACTAGAACAAGTAGTATACTTCGCTTCATATATCGTTACTGATGTATTTGAGGACAAGAGAGATGAAGCAATAGCAAATCTCGAAGAGAGATTCAAAGTTTCAAAAATCGAAATGCAAAAAGAAATGCAAAAAGAAGTAAATGAACTCAAACTTCTCAAAGAAGCAAAAAAACTCACAGCAAAAAAGTTTGCTACTCAAGAAGCGCTTCTCATGAAACCTCTCGAGGATCTCCAAGCTGAATTTGATGAAATGAAAGCTTCACTCAAGGATCTCAAAGAAGGTGGTGTAGTAGGAGAACTAGAGTATAGAGTGCTCAATGAAAAATTCCCTCATGTGTTTAAATGAGGAACAGGTGCTGAGTATCTCAGAATCCTTCTCGAAAGAATTGATCTTCTTGAGTTTATTGAAAGAACTCAAAAAGAACTCAAAGTCGCAACGAAAATCAAGAGAAAAAAACTCCTTCAAAAAGTAAAACTTGCTTCAAATCTTCTCAAATCAGGACAAAGACCTGAGAGATTTATTCTCGAAGTATTACCTATCATACCACCAGATCTCAGACCTATGATCCAACTTGATGGTGGGAGATTTGCTAGTAGTGATCTCAATGATCTCTACAGAAGAGTAATAAACAGAAACAACAGACTGAGAAAACTTATCGAGCTTGGAGCTCCTGATGTAATTCTCAAAAATGAAAAGAGAATGCTACAAGAATCAGTAGATATGCTTATCACTGGTGAAAGTAGAAGTAATAGATCAGGATTTGTAACTGCCAATAGAAAAAAACTAAAATCTCTTACAGAAGTACTCAAAGGGAAACAAGGTCGTTTCAGACAAAATCTCCTCGGGAAACGTGTCGACTACTCTGCTCGTTCGGTTATCGTAGTTGGGCCAAATCTCAAAATGGATGAATGTGGTATACCAAAGAAGATAGCTCTTATCCTCTTTAAACCATTTATTATCGCAAAACTGATAGAAGATGGAATCGTGTACAACGTGAAACATGCTGAAAAATACATAGAAAACTCAAGTAAAGAAGTGTGGGATGCTCTCGATGAAGTTATCGAAGGAAGATATGTTCTTCTCAATCGTGCACCTACCCTCCACAGACTTTCTGTACAAGCATTTAAACCAGTACTTGTAGAAGGGAAGGCAATTCACTTGCATCCACTTACCTGTACGGCTTTTAATGCCGATTTTGATGGTGACCAAATGGCTGTCCATCTCCCACTTACGAAAAAAGCTCAAGATGAAGCGAGAGATCTCATGGTTACTTCTAAGAATCTTCTTTCTCCATCATCTGGTGAACCGATTGTAACTCCTTCACAGGATATGATTCTAGGATGTTACTATATCACTACTCATGATGATTCTATAGGAGACCCAAAAGCTCCAAAAGCATTCAGTGGTATAGATGACGCATCATTTGCATACGAAGCTGGATCTCTCGATATCAGAGAAATGATTAAAACAAGAGTAAATGGTGAAATAGTAGAAACTACTTATGGTAGACTTCTTTTTAACCAAATCGTTCCAGAAGGACTCGGGTATATAAATGAAGCTCTTGCCAAAGGAGTACTCAAGAGAATTCTCTCTGAAAGTTTTGAAAAACTAGGACCAGCTGTTACTGCAGCTTTTGTAGATAAAATCAAAAACTTTGGTTATGACTACGCTACACTTTCCGGTCTTTCGATTGGTAAAGATGATATGGTAGTTCCAGATAACAAGAAAAAACTTCTCGAAGAAGCTTCTGAAAAAGTAAAATTCATCCAAAAACAACAATGGAATGGTTTCATGACAGAAGAAGAAAAGTACACACAATCGATTACTATATGGGCAGCTGTTAAGAAAGTTATTGAAAAAGAGATGAAAGAACTCTTTGGAAAAGATAATCATATCTACAACTTTATTGATTCTGGTGCGAGATGAAACTGGGGTAATATTACTCAGCTCTGTGGTATGAAATGACTCGTATCCTCTACCAGTGGTAAGACTATCGAGCTTCCTATCAAATCTACACTAAAAGAATGATTCTCTCCACTTGAATACTTCTCAGCTACTCATGGTTGAAGAAAGGGTAAATCAGATACAGCCCTAAAAACAGCTCAATCTGGGTACCTCACTCGTAGGCTGGTAGATGCATCACAAAACATCATCGTAAAAGAAGATGATTGTAAAACAGTACATCATAAAACTGTTCTCAGATCTGAAAAAGGATGAAGCTTCCAAGAATCATTCGAGGATAAAATCCGTTCATATACTGCAGCTCTCGATGTAAAAGATGCAAAATGAAACGTAGTAGTTCCAGCTGGAACTATCATCGACAACGATGTACTCAAGCTCATAAATAAATCTGAAGTAGAAGAAGTAAATATCAGATCAGTACTTACATGTGAAGTCGAAGGATGAGTGTGTAAAGCCTGTTATGGTCTCGACCTCGGTCTCAATGGAGAAGTTGAAATCGGTACTCCAGTATGAGTTATCGCAGCGCAATCTATTTGAGAACCAGGGACTCAGCTGACGATGCGTACGTTCCACTCGGGATGAGTTGCAAAAGAAGGATGAGATATGACCCAAGGTCTTGCCAGAGTAGAAGAACTCTTCGAAGCGAGAAATCCAAAACTTGTAGCAGAGATTGCTGATATCGCAGGTACAGTAGAAGTTAGCTATGAAGATGGATGAGCTGTAGTAAAAATCACTGCTCATGAACTCGAAGAAGAAGAATACTACTTCTCAGAAGACTTTGATCCAGTTGTAAAAGTAGGACAAGAAATAAAAGCAAAACAAGTCCTCACGAGACATAACTCAAGTAAAAATAAAACAGTATCTACATTCCCATGAGAGGTGAAAAAAATCTCAGACGGTGTAATAGTAGTAAAAGATCTAGAGAAAAAAGTATTTGAATACAGTTTTGAACTCTGAAGAACTATCTACGTAGAAACTGGTGATACAGTCAGAAAAGGACAAAAGTTTACAGAAGGATACTTATCTCTCGCTAAACTCATGGCTGTAGGATGAGTACTAGAAACTCAAAACTATATCGTAAACGAGATTAAGTCTATCTACTCATCTCAATGACAAACAGTAAGTTCGAAACATATCGAACTCATTGTAAGACAAATGTTTAGTAGAATCAGAGTAATAGATAAATGAGATACAGAATTCTTCCCTGGAGATATAGTAGATATCATTAAGTTTAAAAATGTAAATGATGTCCTCATAAAATCAGGAAAGAAACCAGGTATAGGGGAGAGACTACTTCTCGGTATTACCAAGATATCACTCTACACTGAGTCATGGCTATCTGCTGCTTCGTTCCAGGAGACAGTAAGAGTACTGACAGAAAGTTCTGTAAGTGGTAAAATAGATAAGCTCAAAGAGCTCAAAGAAAATGTAATTATCGGTAGGCTCATACCAGCTGGTAAACAATACAAGGTTATCAATGGTCACTATGATGAAGAGGAAGAAGATACATACTTCGACCCTTCTGAAGCTCCTGTTGTTGATATACCAGAAAAACTCGTAGCAGAAGCTCAACAAGATATGAAAATAGGAGGAGGAGACTTCTAGTTTGACATACATTAAAAAATACTTATATTAATTTATAAGTATTTTTTATTTTTTAATAAAATTTATATGAAAATAAGAGATTTTTTGTGATATAAAACACAAAACAAACAACCATGATTTAATTCTTGAGTTTTTCCTAAGAATGATTTTGACGTACTTTCTTGAACATATAATTTTAATGCTCCATATTTAAAAGCCAAACTTATCTCCTTAAAAGAATGAGTAGATATTATGTGCTTAACTCCTTCGGAGTCACAAATATCACAAGTTGATACACCAATTCATGAAGATAGAACTCTTTATTTAGATACTCGTAATAAAAATAATGTATTTACTATTGATGGTGAATTTCAAGAAATAACCTTGGATAGATTGCAGGATTTTTTAAAGGATAATTTAAATAAGAATCCTCCGCATCAAGAACAATTTTTTATTAGGAAGACTTGAGATAATCAATTTGAATATCATACTGTTCCAGATATTAATAAAAAACAGTTAGGAGGAGTTGATGTAAATGATAAGATAGTGAATATATTCGATAAAAACTAAAAAATACTCTCGCGATGCGAGAGTATTTTTTAGTTCTTTTATATTTCGTTGAGCATTTCCAGTATATCATCTGGATTTTCTTCTTGAGCTTCACTTGCTTTTGCTGCTGCCATTTTCTTTTTCCCTTCTTTCACTTGCATTTCTTGCCATTCGATGAGATGTTTCTCGTTGAGTGATTTGATTTCTTTTTGGTATTTTACTTCGAGTTCTTCGAGCTTCTTTCTCTCAGTTTCGAGTATATCAAAGAGTCTATCGATTTGTTCATCAGTCATAGAAGGCATGATATCAAACCAGTATTGTCTTTCATCATCGTCCATACTCTCGGTCTCAAGGATAAGTTTTATGAGATCAGGAAATTTTGCTTGAATTTCATCAAGTATTTGGAAGGCTTTCCCATCTTTTTGTATTTGAGCCATGTGTAAACAGTTAGGATTTAATATTTATTTTTAAGTATCTATATAAATTATATCAAACTCTTTAAAAATTTGCAAAAAGAAAATATCAAAATATACTTAAATTATATTCTGGGTGATTTGCTTGTATACTTGTTTTGTTACCTGTTTACCATATAAGTTGTAAAAATGTTTTTTGTTTATTTTGGTATATATACTTTTGTTCTCGCTATTTTGTGGGGGTTTTTCATGCTCGCAAAGCTCCATTCCTACAAATTTAAATCATTTAGTAAAAATATTGAAAAGGTCACTACTGTGCTATTAATATTCCTTATTTCACTTTCTATTTTAGGGTATATTTTGATATTTTTTCTCGATACTGCACCTGCAAGTTTTGAAATCACTCCAAACGAGAGAATTCAAGATACGTATTACTAATATAAAACTCATAGTTTATGGCTTCTATATTTACCAAGATTATTCAGCGTGAGATACCAGCTGATATCGTCTATGAACAGGATAACATTATCGTGATTCGTGATATAAATCCACAGGCAAAGACGCATTTACTGATTATTCCTAAAAAAGAAATCCCTACACTGAATGATATAGTAGATGATGATAGTGAGCTCATGTCAGATATGTTTCTGGCTGCCAAGAAAGTAACTAAAGACCTTGGTATAGATGAGTGATATAGTCTCAGGCTCAATGTATGAGAAAAATGAGGACAAGAAGTATTTCATATACATATGCACCTCTTGTCAGATATATAAAAATAAAAAATACCTATGAACAAAAATAAAATAATATTTGCAATCCTCTGAGCGATTTTACTCGTTATCCTCATTCTATTAGCGCTCAACCTCAGATCATCTGAGCCAACGAGAACCAATGTTAATAGTGGAGAAGTATTTAACATATGGATACTCCAAGACAAAAGAGAAGATTTTGATGAGTTTTTAAGAAAATTCAAAGAAGCAAATCCAGCGTATGCCAATAAATCTAATATAGTAGTAGAGAGTTTTTCAGACTATGATAGCTATTTTTATTCACTCGTAGCTGCATTTTCTAGATGAGAATGACCTGATTTATTTACGCTAAATAATTCAGAAAGATCAGTACTTGAGGATAACATCATCGGTATAGACCCACTTCTCATAAGTCCGAGTGATTTTAGAAAGATGTATAAGTGAGTATTTTCTGATGATCTCATATCGAGAACTGGAGATGGACTTGAGTTTTTAAAATGAATACCTGTATGATATGAATCACTATGAGTTTACTACAATAGGAGATATTTCAAATCCAGTGACTTTGAGTCATGGACAGCTCTCTGATCAGCTGTAACTGATATATCTGAGAGAAATTCTTGAGATTTAGTTCCTCTCTGACTTTGAAAATCAGATGCAACTCTTCATGCATGAGATATATTTACTCAGATACTTGCCTTAAATGGTGACACTGATCTCGGAGCCGTATCAAACCAGACTATAGGACAAGCACTACAGATATATGAATGATACGCAGATGAGAGAGGAGACAACTGATTTAATAGACTCTTAGGGGCAAATCCTGATAAGAATAATCTCGATCTCTTTTCACTATGAGACGTAGCAGCTGTGATTTGATATCCTAGGACTCTTCAGTCTATAGATGAAAAATGATACAGAAGCACATTCTTGCTCGCAACTCCATTTCCGTCATTTGCATGAGTCGATCATAAGACACTTATCAATTATGATTATTATGTCATCAATAAAAATACTGAAGATACATCATTTGCTATAGATCTACTGAGTTATATGATGACTGATGATTGAGCAACTGAGTACTTAGATATATTTACTCACTATCTCCCAGCCAAGATATCACTCGAGGATGATAGATTAGAAAAAAAAGTAAATGAAAACTACAACATAGTGTATAAAGATTTTTATGATAGAGACTCACTACTGGTTTCTTTCAATACTGGAATCAAACAAATATATGATAAAGAAATACTTCCTATACTCTCAGATAGTACGAATGCTTTAGCTCGATTTAATTCACTCAGCTCATCTGTAATGTGTAAAGCAGGTAAGGCTCTGACACTGGAAAATCTTTCAGGGATATGTGAATAAAAAAAAGACTCTCACGTGAGAGCCTTTTTTTTTGTGTTTTAAAATTATTTACTGAGTCCTTCTTTGAAGTGATCAAAAAGGTGATTAACAAGATCATCCATGTTTTTATAGTCTTCTCTTTCATATCTAAATGATTGACCATCAAGTGTTGCTTGTAGTACTCAATTAAATAGATTTTTCTTGTTTTTATCTATTTTGATTTCGAGTATTCATTCTGCATCATCTTTTTTATCAAATTGTTTTAAGTAGTTATCTACTTTTGAGTTCAGGTTTTCTTGTACGAGTCTTTCGATTACTTCCTTTGAGAAGTCTACTTCTTTTCCTGCGTGTATTTTTACTTGTAATTCCATATTTAGTATTTGTTTTCTTAAAAAAATATAAGTACACAAAAATGATACTACAAACCCATATGCAAATCAAATAAAAAATAAAAAAAAAGCCCAGCCGAAGCTGGGTGTCTTCACGAAGGAAGACGAGAGAGAATTTTAGCATCCAATTCTTAGTGAATGGTTTGCTTTTATTCCAACCTCTAGACTGCGCGATGTGGAGCACGACAAGTCTAGAGGGGCTACCGACAGATGGGCTGGTATCTGTCAGGTAAATTTCTCCAATATAACCAGGGCTAAATCTGACTATATTGGAGACCACTAATGCGACAGTACCCTAAGGGAAGACATTAGTGAGTCGGTACACTGGCGAGAGCCTACCAACATGGTGAGCATTGCTCGCAAAGCTTGTTTCAAATTGGGGGTTGAAACGTACAAGCTCTGCGAGCACAGGAATGAAGCGAACTTCTTCCTAAACTCTTGGTAAGTAAAACTTACCTTACAAATACTATAAATATAAATATATATAAGTCAAATTTAATTTAAACAAAACTACTTAAAATAATAGAAAACAATTTTACAAAGCTCTCTAGAGCCATATACTCGTATCTATAGTTTTAATATTTACAGATAAAAAGTATGGAATACGAAAAGGTAATCGGTCTCGAGATACATATGAGAATAAAGTCTCAAACCAAGATGTTTTGTAGCTGCAAGAATGCGCTCGAACTTGCATCTGAGCCAAATGTAAACGTATGCCCAGTCTGTATGTGATTTCCTGGTATGCTTCCAGTGCTCAATAAAGAAGTAGTAAGGCTTGGTTTACTCTGAGGTATGCTCATGGGATGCGAAGTAAATAAACACTCTCGTTTTGATAGAAAGAGTTATTTCTACCCAGATTCTCCTATATCATTTCAAATTACTCAACTCTATGAACCTATCGTATGAGCTTGATCTGTAAAGGCTCTCGTAGATGGAAAAGAAAGAGATTTTGCTATTCATCATATGCATCTAGAAAACGATGCAGGGAAACTCTCTCATGCAGGAGGAAAGACTCTTTGTGATTTCAATCGTGCTGGAAGTCCACTGATGGAGATAGTAACTGATCCAGTTTTTCATGAAAAAGAAGAAGTAATGGAGTTTCTGAAAGAACTTCAAAAGATGATGCGTGCAGGATGAGTGAGTGATGCAGATATGGAAAAAGGACAGATGAGATGTGATGTAAATATGTCTATTCGTCCAAAAGGGAGCAGTGAACTCTTTAATAGAACTGAGCATAAAAATGTAAACTCATTCTCAGCTATCGGGAGATGTATCGATGCAGAGTTTAAAAGACAAAAAAAGATAGTAGATTCATGATGAGAAGTAGACCAAGAAACCAGAGGGTGGAATGATGATACAGGTATGAGTAAATCTCAGAGGAGCAAAGAGGATGCAATGGATTACAGATATTTTCCTGAACCAGATCTCTTGCCACTCGACTTGGATGAAGACTTTATACAGTCATGTAGAGATTCTATGGTTGAGCTTCCTATACAAAAGAGGATAAGATACCTCAGTGAGTATAAACTCCAGGATGATGATGCTAGAATACTTACTAAGGATAAAGAGCTGAGTGAATACTTTGAGAAACTAGTAGAACTTACCTCAGATGCAAAAAAATCATGTAGTTATATCACGACAATATTACTAGCACTTATGAATGAAAAAGGTTGAACTATATCTATATCAGATCTCAAGTTTGATATATCTGAGTTTGCTCAGGTTATAAAGCTAGTAAATGCTGATGAACTCTCATCAACCAACTCAAAACAGGTAATCGAAGAGCTCTATAATAATGGATGAAAAGCAGATATCATAATAGATGAGAATAACCTCAGACAAAAAAATGATCTCGGTGCTCTCGAAGCTATAGTAGATGAGGTCATTGCTGAGTTTACATCTCAAGTAGAGGATTATAAATGAGGAAATGAAAATATATTCTGATTCTTTGTAGGACAGTGTATGAAAAAGAGTAGAGGACAATGAAATCCAAAGGTATTTAATCAAATGCTCAAGAAAAAATTAGGGTAATCAGAGTTACTCTCAAACAAAAAAGCCAAAAAGTAAAACCTTTTTGGCTTTTTTATGTGTCCATATCTTGCAGGAGGATAAAAACTATGATACTCTGATAGTATAGTTATAAATAGCTTTAATAGTAACGTACGTATACACACATGAATGTATCAAAAATAAAATCTTTCTTTTTGGATAATAAAAAATCGCTTTTTTATACAGTATTTTTTCTTTTTTCATTTTTTCTTTTTAGTGATTTAGCTTTTGCTAATAATGCTACATGAGGAACTTGAGAAAGTGACACCATAAATGAAGTGATTAAAGTAGTAAATTATATACTAGTGATGTCATCAGCCTTATTATGAGCTGCTACTGCTATGATATCGTTGTTTTTAACACCAGGTTGGGTGAATGGAACTATTTTTGGCCTTGATTCATATATGAAAGATATGTGGATTATGATTTCAAATATAGTTTATTTTGCTTTTGCATTCATACTTATCACGATAGCATTCATGAATATCATATGAAAATGAGATAAATGGGAACTTAAATCTGCGTTACCTAAATTTATAGTGTGAGTAGTAATGGTTCCATTTACGTGGTTTTTCGTACAATTTATTCTTTCTATATCTGCTATACTGACAGTATGAGTTCTTACACTTCCATATGATTCTTTTGAATCAAAATCAACCTATCAAGATGCAATAAAACAGATGGAAGCAATTATCTCTAATCCAGAAAATCAAAATACTTCATGAGATCAAGCTAACGAATGAATACCTACCACTTTCATATTAAATCTTTCTCAAAATCTTGTTCCAGCTAGTTGAGAAAATGGAGCGTCAGTAAAAAAGAAAGAAGAATTTCTAGTGCAGTGAAACGATAAAAAAATAACTGAAATACTAAAATGAGATGGTGCATCAGGTCATGAAAATAGTATATTTTGAGTACTCGGATTATATACATATGGTATAATGCAAATTCAACATTTAGATACAGAAAATGGTTGGTTATTCTGAGAAGCTATTAGCGATATTACCGATATGACTCTCAAGTTAGTTTTTGATGCTCTATTTATCATAGTGTATTTAGTGCTTATGATTGCTCTTTTCTTAGCATTATTAGTAAGAGGAATAAAGCTTTGGGTATATGCTATGTTGTCTCCAGCGTTTGGATTACTTTATTTCTTTGATAAAACTGATGGAGTATGATCTGGGAGTGCTAAATTTGGAATAAAAGATTTCATATCTCTTGCTCTTGTCCCAGTTTATGTAGCTGCAGCATTATCATTTGGACTATTATTTATAATGGTATCGAGTCATGGTATGTGAACATCCAGCTTATTAGCAAAATGTACAACTGAAGATTTAGCTGGTATAGAATCATCAGTTTCTCCAGACAAAATGAACTGTATGAATATAGGTTCATTTACGTTTGCTATTCAATGAGCTGTCTGAGAATCAACTTGATGAGCTCCTTCAGGATGAGCATTTGGAAGAATTATTATGCAATTATTTGGTATTGTTGTATTATGGTTGGCTGTGATGATGGCATTAAAACAATCTGAAATAACTGAACAAATTGCTAAACCAATTTGAGACTTCTGAAATAGTGTATGATGATTGGTTGCTAAATCACCTATGTATGCACCTATAATACCTGGAGGATTGAGTGTGACGTGACTTAAGAGTGCTTGATCTACTGTTACTTCTGCTGTTGAACAAAGATCTTCTAGACAATGATCTGATTTTGCACAGCAGAATTTCCCATGATTATTCTGAGAAAATTTTAAGAAATTAAATGATGCAACAATTAATCTTAGAAGTGCTGCACAAGATATGGATAAGTATAATAGATCAAGGGAGTTAATAGCTACAGCATGAAGTGCCCAAGCCTTAGCAGATAATAAGCCAGCAAGAGAGGCTTTAGCTGACGCATTTAAATCTATCAGATCATGAGCTTTTGGTTTTGATGTATCTGAAGAAAGAATTGACGAATTAAGAAATGCATCCTCAGCTGATGCAGTTAGATGAATACTTAGAGATATTGAAAGAAAAGCAAGAAGCGAGCAACATACTATTTTATGAACTAGATCTGAAAGAGATGTTCAAACATCAGATCAAGTTGATTCAGCTATTAGAAGAATGTCACCTACAGAAAATCCAATAGAAGCAACTCTGTCGTCTTCGCCTAGCTCAGCACAAATCCAACAAGTTACTAACAAGGCTTGAGATCAAATAGATCTAAATATAAATCCAAGTAATAGTGCTAGCGATATAAGTAATAACATTAGAACTACACTATGATTTAGTCAAAATGATGTGATTGATTCTTCAACTCTTACAGATATCAGGAATAAATTAGATGACATTGATGATCTAGATGGTAAAGTTGATGCGATAATAACATGATTGAAACCAACTTCTACCGATTAATAATGATTAAAAAATCTCTCCCATTCGGGAGAGATTTTTTATTATATATTTTTGCTATAAACTCATATAAATCAATTATCTCTACCCCAGGGCACTATCTCTTATTTCTTCGAAATAATTCACCTTGTACTCATGCTATATTGAGCTTCCTGATGTTTTCAGGAGCAAATATAAGTATGTTTGCAATTTAAAGCGAATAGATTAAAATGTATAGTAATTGATATATAACTTATATAAACATGAAAGTAGTAATAAAGAAAGATGGTGACGGTTTTCTTGCAGAAGTAGAATGACATGATAATGTATATGCATATGGAGCAACAGAGTCAGAAGCAAAAAGTGAGCTTTTAAAAGTTATTGAGATGATGATGGACTTTCATCTAGAACAAGTAGAGAATGATAGAAAAATTAAAAATCATCTATTAAACGAAACTATATAGTATGCCATATAGTTATAAAGAAATAGAGAAACGACTTCTGAAAATATGATATAAGAAAGTTCGTCAGAGCTGAAGTCATGTACTTTTTTCTAATTGAAAAAATACTTTCCCAGTCCCAAACCACGGTTGAAGAGATATATCAATTTGAGTTGAATGAAAAATCATAAAAAGCTTATGATTGACGAAGAATGAGTTTAAAAATATAAAATAAAAAGACAAGAAATTTCTTGTCTTTTTATTTTCTAAAAACTTCTCATAAACTCATATAAATCAACTATCTCAACTCACGATATATTGAGCTTCCTGATATTAACTTTATCCAAATCCTTAACCAGAAGTACTTTTCTTACATTTCTAGGAGTATGAGTAACTATATCTTCATCAGTTCAAACCGGAGCTTCAGCAAACATATCTACATCAGTTTCCTGAGATTTAGTTTTCATTTCTAGCTCTGCTTTTCAGAGCTTACGAGCTTGTTTCTGTATTTCATTTCTATCTGACTCTTTAGAGATGTGGAGATAGAGATCCTGATCTTTCATGATTCATGTTGGAGTACAGAGGAAATCAAACTCAAATCTACCATATATACCTCCTTGGATCTCATACCCTTTTTTTATGAGTTCATTGTAGATCAGATTTTCTGTGAGCGTATCATCACTGAGTCTCACTCCATGTGCAGCATTTCTGATACCAGTATCAGCAAAATAATACTTTGCTTTAGAAGTAATTTCTTTTCTGAGCTTGAGATCATATCTATATATTCTGCTTACGAGCTTAGAGTTGAGAGTAAAGTTTATATAGTCGATACTCGTTATGAGTGATACATCTATCTCTGCTCATGCTAACCTCCTATTGAACTCTCTGAGAGATATATAACTATCTATAGATGATAAAAATGCTAAAGTTTGATTATATAAAAAGCTATTTTTTATACTATAGGCTGAGATAATATCTTTTGAGATGATACTCGTTTTGATGCTTTCGAGTAAGAACTTTTTCATATATGTATCTTGGACTCTATGTACTTCTTCTATAGATCAGTATGAGAGTATACTGATTATGATATTTTCTAGATCTTCCTGATTATTTATGAAGTGAGATATTTCTGCTGTGTGTATTTCTATCTCTTCTATACCTTCTATTTTGAGATTATTTCCTACGAGAATCATCTTGTGTGTTTTTTCTTCGTATATCTTTCATATGAGCTCTTTTATACCTGCTATCTTACTTATATTTTGGAGTATAAGTATTTGAGGCTTTGTGTATTTTTCTGTATGAGCTTTTATGAGCGAGAGTATATCCTGAGCTGATTTTACTTTTCAGAGTGTATCAAGCTCACTGTTAAAATAAAATGCTTTATCTCCAATGCGGGTTTTCGTAATCATTTCTGATATAAATCTCGTCTTACCAGCGTATCTCATACCAGATACGAGTATAACTCTATCATTGTTGAGCGTAGTTACGAGTTTTACTATTTTATCAGGATTATCACGAAGAGATTCCTTTTCTGATAGGAAAATCTTATTATTTTGTAATACATTAATCATACGAATATAGATGGATTATATAAATATATTTATACTATACTTATACAAATTGTAAACATTTTGCCGTTTTTTCAAGTTTATTTTCAATTTTTATAAAAATACATATATTTATATCAATAATTATATGCTAAATAGAGAGCTCAACATATGAAACAGCAGATACAAAATCGTCTACAAAAAATAATAAAAAATCTCTACAATATAGAGATAGAATTACCAACACTAGATACTCCACCAAAAAAAGATATGTGAGACTTTGCTTTTGGGTGTTTTATATTAGCAAAAGAGTTGAGAAAATGACCTCCTCAAATAGCGAGTGAAATAGCAGCATATATAAAGGATAATGCTACTGAGGAGTTTGAATCTGTATCAGTAGCTGGGCCGTATCTCAATCTCAAGGTGAATACAAAGTTTTTTATAGAATCATTTCTAGAGTTTGCATCATCTGATTATCTCGAAATATCTGAAAAAAAATCATGAAATGTAGTCGTTGATTATATATGAGCGAATGTTTGAAAGCCTCTTCATATCGGTCATATGTGCACTCCAAATATATGATCAGTGATTATTAATCTCAATAGAAAATTTGGATACAATGTAATAGGAGATAGTCATATAGGGGATTGGGGAATTATATTTTGAAAATTGATAGTTGCCTATCAAAAATATTGAGATCCAAAGAAATTAGAGGACAATGCTGTAGAGCATTTATTTGAACTCTATGTGCAGATATCATCTGATGCCGAGCAGGATGACTCACTCGAGGATGATTTTAGAAAAACTTTTAAAGAATTATCAGATGGAAAAACTGACTTGGTAGAGCTATGGAAGAGTTTCACTGGATACTCGATAGCATCTATGAATACTCAGTTAAGTAGGATAAATGTAAAACCAGACTATAACATATGAGAGAGTTTTTATGAATGAATCTGATTGCCTAAGCTAGAGGATTATCCAGATCTCAAGTGGAATATGCATAGCATAGTAGATGAACTCATAGAAAAATGAATCGCAACAAAAAATGAAGATAATTCAGTTGGAGTAGTGTTTCCCGATGAAGCCAAGCTTCCGAGCTGTATACTCCAAAAGAGAAATGGTACTCATGGATATCTAGCTTCTGATCTTGCATGTATAAAGTACAGGCAAGATAATTGGAATCCAGAGAAGATTATCTACTCTGTAGATGTGAGACAACAGCTTCATTTTCAGCAATGTTTTTGGATAGCCTCACAGGCAGGATGGATAGAGTCAGAAAAGCTCACTCATGCCTATAGCTGATTTATATCGCTCAAGGATGGAGCTATGTCGACGAGAAAGTGAAAGATTATCAAGCTTGATAAACTCCTAGATGAAGCCGAAGAAAAAGCAAAAAATATCATACTAGAAAAAAGAGATGATATACAGTGAGATGAGCTTGCGCATCTATCTACTATCATAGGAATCTGAGCTATCAAGTATGGATATCTCAAAAAGACCAGAGAATCAGATGTGATTTTTGACTGGGATGAGTTTATGACTTTTGAGTGAAACAGCTGACCATATATACAGTATGCCTACGTAAGATCAGGGAGAATTTTAGATAAAATTGGCAAGCTTCTATCTCCTCAAGATATCGATATATCTCAGATGCAAGATACCAGTCTGACTATAGAAGAGCTTGAGTTTGTAAAACTCTTTTGGGAATACCATGATATGCTATCTGAAGCACTGGAAAAAAATGCTCCTCATCTCATAGCATGATACGCGTATAATCTCACTAAAAAGTTTAGTAGCTTTTACAATGCTGTATCTGTTATAAATGAAGAAGATACAGAAAAAAGAAATCTTCGTGTTCTATTTGTTCAGATGTTTAGATGATATATAAAAGATTCATTTGATCTCCTCGGAATAGATTTACCTGATAAGATGTAGTAGATATGGCTATGTATGATGGCTTTGCCAAGAATTTTTCAGCATGAAGAAAAAACATGAAATGGTGAGAGATTGATTATTTTTTGAGTGATATGCCAGAGTTATCTTCACTATTAGATATTTGATGTGGAAATGGGAGACTACTCGAAATCATATCAGATAGTGACGTAAAGATTTGAAAGTATTTATGAGTAGATAATTCGCTATGACTTTTGGAAGAGGCAAAAAAACTCCATCCAGATAATGATTTTCAACTTCTGGATATGCAAGATATCGGAAATATAAAGGAGCAGTTTGATGCTATATTTCTTATTGCATCTTTTCATCATCTGGAGTCTATAGAGGAAAGAGAAAACACACTTCTGTCTGCATACAGACTCCTAAAGCCAGACGGAAAACTCTACATGACAAACTGGGCACTAGAAAGTGAGATAAATAAAGAGAAGTACAAAAAAAGTAGGGAAGAGTGAAGTGAAAATGTATTTGGTTCAACCGATTATTCTATAAAGTTTTGAGAGTTTTATAGATATTATCACTGTTTTTCACTTTCAGAGCTAGAAAATATTTCTCTCTGCGCATGATTTGAAGTGATAGAAAATAGACTCTTTGAAAATCAAAAAAACTTTGTCACTATCCTTCAAAAATAGTAGAAAAAACTTTTACAAAAACCTGCTTGCTCCTATAATTATAGATGAAAAATATTATTTTTAATCATTATCGATGACAGATAAAAGATCATACGAAGACTACATCAGAGAAATAGATAAAAAAGCAGAAGATTTGGTACAAACAGTCGTATGATATATGACTGATTTAGATGAAACTTATATCAGAGAAAATATCCTCAAAGCCTATGAATATGCAAAAGAAGCTCATAAATGAGTGTATAGGCATTCGGGATATCCATATATAAATCATCCAGTAGAGGCTACCAAGATACTTATCACCCTTCAGCCTGACATAGCTACTATACAGGCTTGTCTCATGCATGACGTGATAGAGGATACCGATAGAACAGAACAAGATGTAAAAGACGAGTTTTGAGATGATGTTGCTTTTCTCTGTATTGGTATGGAAAAACTCTCAAAAGTAAAATATAGGTGAGAAGATAGAGCAGTATGAAGCCTCAGAAAGATGTTTGTAGCTATGGCTGAGGATATCAGAGTCATACTGATAAAACTCTCAGATAGACAGCACAATATGGAAACTCTCTGGCACCATCCAAAACGTGATAAAATAGAGAGAATAGCTTTAGAAACACTCAACATATATGCTCCGATTGCAGCTAGACTCGGTCTCTTTAATCTGAAAAATGCGCTCGAAGAAGAGTGCTTTAAGACTCTATATCCTGAAGATTATAAAAGAGTTACAGAGGATCTCGAAAAACTCAAGGAAGCAAAACAAGCATTTAAAGAAAATGCTATCAGTGAGATACAAAAAACTATCTCTGATTTATGAATAGAAACAAAAGTAGACTTCAGGGTAAAATGAGCCTACTCTATCTATAAAAAAATGAAGAGAAAGGATATCGATGATATCGAGAGTTTGTATGATATATATGGTATTAGAGTTATTGTTCCAAGTGTTTCTGACTGTTATAGAGTCCTCGGAGAAATACATAGAAAATGGCATACACTCCCGTATAGATTCAAGGATTATGTAGCACTACCAAAACCAAACGGATATAGCTCTATCCATACGACTATCATATGATTTTTGAAGCAGTTTACTAAGCAACCTACCGAGATACAAATCCGCTCTATCAAGATGCACAAGCAGGCAGAGATATGAGTAGCTGCGCATTTTGAATACAAAGAAAAGTGAAGCAAAATAGCCAAAGATGTAAACTGGGTAAAAGAACTCAAAGAACTCACTGAAAATATAGGAAATAATGATTTAATGTCTTCCTTGAAAATCGATATTTTCAAGGACAGGATTTTTGTATTTACCCCAAAATGAGACGCTATCAACCTCCCAGCAGGTTCGACTCCTATAGATTTTGCTTATTATGTGCATACCGAACTTGGAAATCATATATCTATGGCAAAGGTAAATAATAAAGTACATCCTCTTGATAAAGAGCTAAGAAATGGGAATGTGGTAGAGATTATTACTGATAAAAATAAAAAACCAAATCCTCTTTGGCTTTCATTTGTAAAGACGCTCAAAGCAAAAAATAACATAAAATCATATATCAAAGAGTGAGATAAAGATCTCCATAGAGATAGATGAAAAGATATCATGAATAGATACCTAGAAAAATCAGGTATGCCACCATTTGATAAAGATCTCACGGTTTTAAAAGTACTTGATGGGAGAGAATACTCTGTCGATGAGAGATTTCAGCTCCTCGAACAAGTATGAAACTTTAGTATCACACCAGCTTCACTTATTCGTAGGATACTCAGAGCTGCAGGGAAGAAACATAAGTTCAAGAGAAATAATTCTATCAAGGATGTATTCCTAAAAAAAGTGAGCACGGAACCAGTAGAAGAGAGAAATATCATCATTTGATGACAGGAAAATCTCCCATACAAGTTTGGTAACTGCTGTAAAAAGAAAATCGGAAATAATATAGTGGCTCATATAAATGCTGATTGAGTATTTACTGTTCACTCAAGAAACTGTAAAGTCCTAGCAAAGGTAAATAAAGATAGGCTCCTGAGCGCATATGTAGAGTGACAAGAAGATACTCCGATTTATATAAAACTAAAGTTAGTCGTTGCAAATCATCTTGGTATACTGAAAAGTCTGAGTGAGACACTCTTTGCCATGGGGATAAATCTCGATGAGATATCTACGAAAAAGATATCTAAACATAAAACAGAAGTATATCTCGATCTGGAAATCATGGATCATGACTATCTGATAGTCGATAGATTTATCGAAAGAATAAAGATAAACATGTGAAAAGATCTACTCGAACATAAGGTAGAAAAAATAACATACAAATAAAAAAAAAGACTCTCAAGCGAGAGTCTTTTTTTTGGTTATTATTTTCTTATTTCTAGTTTTTTGATTACATCTTCGTATGAAGATTGATTTTTTCTTTTTAGGTAAGCAAGAATCTTTCTTCTCTTTGCTACTTTGAGCATGATACCTCTTCTAGAGTGATTATCTTTTTTATGAGTAGAAAGGTGAGCTTTGAGGTTTTCAATCTCAGCTGTAAGTATAGCAGCTTGTACTTCTGGACATCCTGTATCCCCAGCTTTTTTAGCAAATTTCTTTACTAACTTTTGTTTTTCGTCTTTTGTAACTGACATAGTAGTATTTTTTAAGGTATAAAATGTAAATAAACCGGAAAAATACACCAGTAAATTACGCATGTATAGTATATGAAAAACTCTCTCAAGTCAACATAATATAAAAAAAGTCATATTTTTGCTCATAGAAGCTATTTATGATAGTATTTATATGTAAAATAAAAATAAAAAATATATTATGGCTGAAGTACCAGGAAGTAGCTTACAAGAAGGAGCTGATTATAACCTCGATACGAACTTAAACCCAGAGCTACAAAAATTTCTTGATGACAAGATACTGACTTCTGAAGAGGCTCAAGCTCTTACAGATGTTTTTGATGCAAATAAATTACAAATTCTTAATGTAAGTGCTGAAAACTTACAAGCCCTGAGAGAAGTTATCTGAACTACTAAAAAAACAGTAGCAGCAATTACTGATAGTGAAAAAGGTATTATAGCTGATATAGCCAATAGTCTCACTAGAGAAAAAGAATCTCCAGTAGTTGAAAATGAACTAGAATCACCTGATTTTTCTGCACCAATGTATTCAGTATGAGCAGAACTTCCAGATGCTCAGGATGAATATATACAATCAGTAAGATTGCAAGAAGCTGAATTTGATGAATATGACGTAGATTTCTGAGAGATGAATGATGCTGACTTTGATGCGTATATGAATCAATTTTGAGATACGCTCCAAAGTTTCAAACTTGATAGCAGTAGGGATTTGATTCCACAAATAAAATCAAACAAAGCTCTTACTGTGCAATTACAATTACATGTATGAGCTGAACCAGATGGTAATTTGTGACCAAATACTATAGAGTTAGCACAAGAATTTATAGATAAAAATGAATGAGTGGATTCTATAGAAGATATTCTCACTATGAATAATTTTCAGAATTTTGAATATGATTCAGAGCTAAATGGTCTTGATGAATTTACTGAAAAGTATTGATTCTTAAGTGCTCAAATAGAAAATACTTTTTGATTAGATAATTATACTATAGCAAGTACGGCTGGTCAAGAAACATCTTGGGGAAAGATTCTTACTTCTCCAACGAATGCAAAATGACTTATGTGAATTACCTCAGTTATTTTTGAAGATATGGCTATGCCATGACAAACAAGAAAATACTTAAAATTACTTCAATGAGATAATTGAGAAAATAAGCTCAAAACACTTCTAGATACTAGAGATCCAAATGGAGATAAAATTTCTGAGATGTTACCTGACTTTATTACAGACTTACTTATTTCACTATGAGAAGCAAAATCTGAAGCGCAAGCAGCAGATATCTTTATGAAAATTAATACTATCATGAAGTCGTCGAACACTAGCATGTTTTTACATCCACTTAATTTAATTATGGGATGATTATATAAATGATTTCTCATAAATGTTAGATGGAAAAATAAATGAAAAGACGTAGCTACGCTAAGATATAACTGATGAAGTGATCCACGCTATGTTCAAAATGTAGAAAATCGTAAGCAAGAACTATTAAAAGATTCTAGATGGTCAGAAATATATAAAACCAATGACTCTTGATCAGAAAATTTACTCACTTCTTAGCCTTGTAAAATATAGAAAAAACGTATACTTGAGTGTAAGTTAATTACACTCATTTTTTTATGCAAACATTTCAAAAGTTTTACTTCAAATGATACGATTTTGACACTGAAAATCTCATAGCAAATTTTCACTACAGCTTTGATGATGTAGAGCATTTTTCTGAACAGATAGATTTTTCTTCTGATGATTTTTTAGTGAGAGATGACATAGATAGTGATATGATGGACGATATGCTGTTTCACACCTCTATTGCTCTTGGTATTAGTTACTATAAACTTTTTCCAACTGAAGTCCTTGTAGTTGAGTCATGATATCTCACTGATGAACAGATAGATTTTTGGAAGAAGTTTTATCAAAACTGACTTGGGGAGTTTCTGTATGAAAACCAGATATCACCTGAGTGACTTTTTCAGTTTGAAAATATATGAGAAAGTAGAGAAAGAGAAAGAGATTATGTCGAACTTTCTGAAAGAGCTCTCATCCCACTAGGTGGCTGAAAAGATTCACTTGTCACTATAGAGACTTTTCAGAGAAATGATTTCGATTTTGAAACAGTAGTTTTTGGGAAAATGGATGCTATCAAGACTCCTATGTCTGAAATGATTTGAGTCAATAATCTCCTGATAAAAAGGAAGCTTTCAGATAATCTCTTTGCTATGAATGAAGCTGGGTATTATAATGGTCATGTTCCAATTACTGGAATCATAGCATTTTCACTGATTATAGCTGCATATCTCTATGATTATAAGTATATAGTTCTGAGTAATGAAAAATCTGCAGAAAGTCCGAATACTATTTGGAATGGATTTGAAATCAATCATCAGTATTCAAAGAGTCTTGAGTTTGAAAATGATTTTAGAGATTATATATCTTCGAGTATTTCGACTGATGTAGAATATTTTTCTTTTTTGAGAGGACTCTATGAAATTCAGATAACAAAATTATTTTCAGAGCTTTGCTCTGGGTACTTCTCTGTATTTAGTAGTTGTAATAATAATTTTAAGATATCAAAAAAGTGAAACCAGGATACACTCTGGTGCAACAAATGTCCTAAGTGTCTTTTTGTCTTTGCTATGCTATCGGCTTTTCTCGACTCTGATGTTATGATGAAAATATTTTGAAAGGATTTATATGAAGATGAATCATTAGAATCTACATTTAGAGAGCTTCTATGACTTGAGTGAATAAAACCATTTGAGTGTGTCGGGGAAGTAGAAGAAGTAGTTTTAGCTATGATGAATGCAATGGATAAATACGACTCGGAATCACTTCCGTATATATTGGAAATATTTGAAAGAGAGGTCATGAATTCTATGTCTGATGAAGAGAGAGAGAAACTAGAAAAAAAACTTTTCAAAATCTACAGAGCTGATACTATACCAGAGAGTATTCATTATCTAGAAAAAAAACTCCATGAATAAGAAAAAAACACAAAATTTTATTGATAACTTTTTTGATATATTTGAAATATATCCGAGAGAGTATTTTGTAGCATGATTTTTTCTTGTTTTCTTTTTTGTAATCGTCTGAAACGTATTTTCATATACGGTAGTAGATTATGACTTCTATGAAGAACTTGCTTATAATCAACAAGTTTGAGAGGTAAAGATACCAGTTACGAGATGAACTATTTATTCAAATACTTGAAGTGGTACCGTACTTGGTACATCAGTTGATCTCAATGATCTCGCAGTAGATCCACAAATAGAATGAGACAAAGCTAAACTTACGCTCTTTTTGAGAGATATAGTTTTTAAGCAGTTATGCTATCTCAAACCGGAAGAAGAGTGTTACAACGGTATGCTCAAGTTTCTCCGTGTACTCAAAATAGAAGATTTTGAAAATACAGAAGCATTTACGAAAAATCTTATCTTAGAAAGATTAAAAACTAGATTAGCAAAAACCAAAGTTACGAGTGTACTTCTCTGAAGCGAATATGATAATGAAAAGCAAACAGCACTTTCAAATCTCTGACTTTCATGAGTGTATGTAAATGAAGGAGCATTATTTATAAATCCAGAAGAAATACAAGATGTAGATATCCTAGCTCTAAAAATATCTGAAATCACTTGACTGGATATAGAAAAGATAAAAGCTTCAGCAAAAAAAAGAGACCTCAGATATATACCAATCATAAATAAGATTTCTATATCTGTTTCAGATGAAATAAAAGAATATATAGAGGATGAAAACCAAGCCATCAAACAATGAATCCTTGAAAAAGAAGACTCTATCGGTTGATTTATGATACTCACAGCCAATCCTCATAGACTCTATCCAGAATGAGAACTTGCAGCTCAAATCATATGATTTTTGGATAATCAGTGAGGATGACAGTATGGTATAGAGTGACACTTCAACGAACTTTTGAAGTGATATGACTGACAAATAGTCAGTAAAAAAGATATAAAATGAAGAATCATAGACCCAATATCACTCAATAGTGATGATCTCGTGGGTCAATGAGTTGATATATATACGACTATAGATAGAAATGTACAAAAAAAAGTAGAGGATATACTCGAGTCAGGAGTCAAGAGATACAATGCTATCAAATGAAGTATAGTTGTGATGGAGCCAAATACTTGAGAGGTAGTTGCTATGGCTAACTATCCTACTTTTAATCTCAACAGTATCTGAGATACCTATGATTTAGAAAAAGTTAGCTATGCTGAGTATCCAAACCCTGCTATAGATCTCCTCGGAAAGACGATACTGGTAGAGGATTCAGAGCAGTGAGACAAGTACTACTATGACTCAAAAGAGATATATCTCAGAGAAGCGAGTAGAGAAGAGCTATCAGATTTCGCACTTGTGAAGTATAAGTATAAAAATGATTTTTGAGCATGAGTGTATAGAAATGATTCTATATCTAGTTTATATGAACCTGGTAGTATCATGAAGGCTATAACCGTAGCTATCGGTATAGATACTTGAGAAATCAACAGATATGATATGTATCAGGATAATGGAAGTCTTAGAATTGATAACTTTACTATTAGTAACGATTCATCTGCTTGTCTAGGATACAACAGTTTTGGTCATGCGCTTAATTATTCATGTAATGTATGAATGATACGTATCGTTCAAAGGATATGAAAAGCAATCTTCCATCAGTATTTACACGATTTTGGTTTTTCAGGGACGACATGAATCTCACTCCAATGAGAAGCAAAATCCAAAATAGAACCATATGAAAAATGGTCTCTTGCGAAACTCTTTACGAGCTCGTACGGACTTGGTATCAGTGTAACTCCACTCCAGATGGCATCAGCCTATAGCGCAATAGCCAACGGATGAGTATACGTAAAACCTAGGGTTATCAAGCAAGTGGAGTTTTCAAACTGAAAGATTATAGAACATAAAAAAGAGATTACTCATAGAGTACTAAAGCCTTCGACTTCCAAAATAGTTACAGCTATGCTGGTGGATGGTGTTGATAAATGAGTAGCGAAAAATGGTCGTGTAGAATGATACTCAGTAGCAGGGAAGACATGAACTTCGCAGATAGCATATAGATGAAGATATGAGAGATGACCATGAAGTACTACCTGATCTTTTGTATGATTTGGTCCAGCTGAGGATCCAAAGTTTGTAGTGGTAGTGAAACTTGATAGACCAAAGGTGAGTAACTATGGATGACAGACTTCAGCATACTTATTCTGAGAAGTAACCAAGTATTTATTTGATTATTATAGGATACCAAAGAAAACAGATAATGAGTAGAAATATTTGACTCTAAGTAATTATTGGTTATAAATTTGTGAAAAATTATTTTTTAAACTCTTTTACATGAGTCTTTTAGGAAAATATTTAGGTATAGAATCTGATAAAGGTTATAAGCTTACATTTAATGGTGATACAGAGCTTTTTATAGATCATGCTAATAAATTTAGCGATATTAAATCAGGAGATGTTTTATTTCTTCTATGAAGCAATAAGGCAACGATTGATATCGTATTTAATTGAGAACAAGTAGCGATTAACAGATCTTTAAATACCACATATTTGCTAGAATGATTGAATGAAGATGGGGTCTCAGAATTAACTTTAGAGGAAATTGAATGAATCAGAGCTAAGGTCAAAGAATTAAGCTAATATATAAAAAACACTCACACATTAAGTGTGAGTGTTTTTTATTGTTTTTTCTAATGGTGCGGAAGGAGGGAGTTGTCGCAAGTCGGACATCCGAGACGAAAGATACAAACGTATCTTTCTTTTTGCTTTGCAAAACTCTCCTTTTCAAGCCCCAAACACATCAAAAAACTCTTAGAAACAAAAAAATATTCCTTTTCAGGAATATCGTTTTTATTTCTAATGGTGCGGAAGGAGGGACTTGAACCCTCACGGCTTGCGCCACACGCCCCTCAAGCGTGCGTGTCTACCAATTCCACCACATCCGCATTTAG
>CALLBL010000006.1 GCA_937999345.1 uncultured Candidatus Altimarinota bacterium
TGTGTATATACTAGCTTTTGAGACATCCTGTGACGACACCTCTATCGCTCTTTTTAACTGACCAGAACTCATCACTATGAGTACAGCCAGTCAGATAAAAGTGCACAATAAAACGGGCTGAGTGGTGCCAGAGATAGCGAGCCGTGAACATGCAAATGCTATTTTTTGAGTACTTGAAGATGTGTTGAAAGAATGAAATATAGAACTTAAAAATATAGATTATATCTGAGTGACTACACATCCTGGCCTGATTCCATCCCTTCTTACTGGGATTACCGTTGCTCGCACACTTGGAAATATATTTTCTATTCCTGTTATAGATATTAACCATATAGAAGCGCATATATTTTCAAACTTTCTAGAGAGAGAAGAGTCAGAGATAGAGTTCCCACTCGTGTGTTTGAGCGTCTCAGGAGGACATAATGATCTCTTTTATATGGAAAATATGTGGAGCGTAGAAAGAATAGGTACGACTCAAGATGATGCTGCTGGTGAGGCTTTTGATAAAGTAGCAAAGATGATGTGACTCTGATATCCTGGAGGACCAATCATCTCAAAGTTAGCAGGAGAGTATCAACCCCTCCCTAACCCTCCCCTTAGTAAAGGGAGGGGATTTTTTCAACTTGGAAAACTCTTTCCTCGCTCATGGCTTGATAGAAAAAAGTTTTGATTTAGCTTCTCAGGACTTAAAAGTGCAGTCAAAAGAGAAGTAGACAGGAGGTGAGAACTTACGGATGAAGATAAAAAAGAAATATCATATGAGTTTCAAGAAGCAGTGGTAGAAGTACTAGCAGGGAAGCTCATGATTGCAGCAGATAGTAAAAGAGTGAAAACAGTCATGCTGACAGGATGAGTGAGTGCCAACGATAGACTCAGAGAGCTCATATCTGAAAAAGTACAAGAGTCAGATTATAAGTTTTTATGTCCAACTAAGAAAGTATACTGCATGGATAATGCTGCGATGGTATGAATTAATGCGTATTATAAAATCAAATATAAAAAATAGTCTCAAATCTGGGACTATTTTTATGCATGTTTTTCTCTTACTTTTAGATTATCCTTGAGATAGATATTTCCTGTTTCATTGAGGATATTTTTTATCAGTTTATCTCAATAGCTGAGACGAGAGTAAAAGTCATCGGTTGAGATGATGGCATACTTTACTTTTCTATTGTAAAAGATGCTGGCAAGAAAGTCATTGAAATCATCCTTGTCTATATCTCATATCATAAATATATCGAGCATATTTTTCCCATCTTCTATGAGTTTATTTTTAATATTTTCATGAATAATGATAACTTCTAAGTCAGTTTTTGGCTTGAAATATGCCTTGATCTTATCAATTGGATTATAAGTTTTGAGGAATATTTCTTTGAATTCATCGAGGAGTAGAAAGTTTGGATTTACGAAGAATATTTTTTTTCTCAGCTCTTCTTTAAACTTGAGGACTCACATAGCTGTGAGATTATCCAGTTCTCTTTTGATAGAGTTTATTTGCTCATCGAGGTCACGTGAGAGGGCTCTCATATGAAAACCATCGTTGTTTCCAGTTTCGTACTCCAAAAAAAACTTCTCAAGCAGTTTTGCTCTACATTTCGATCAGAATATTTTACTTAAATCTAGTTTCATGTATGAGGGATGAGTTTTATGCTTCTCAATATACGATAATTGTAGGAGATATCAAGTCGTATCTTTCTAATATCACTGTTTTCTAAGTATATCTTCTGTGCTACTATATGGCAGATTTCCAGGAAGGTAGTGGTAATGGAGATGTTCGAGAGAACGATTTTCTACGGCTTGTCTGATAAATGAAAAATATTTTTTTCCATCGTATATTTTTTCCATCTGTTTTTCTGCTTCTCTCATCTCTATGAGCTCTGCGTCAGACAAATCACTGGTGAGTACGACATGTCTTTTTGGGATGACCATCAAATGATCTTTTCTTCAGAGCATAGGAAATTTATTATGTATGATTTTTAGATGTTTTCATTCCCATACTAATAAGTCATCTGTATCATTGCATAATGGGCAATTAGATTTTCATTTATCTTTGGGTTTATCTGCTTGCCATTTTTCTCTTGTTAATAATTTCATTTCGGTAACTTATATGAATATATAAACTTATTATAAAACTTGGATAGTATTTCCAAACTCTTTTTTGATTTTGAGAGGTTTTCCCTTAGATTATATCCATACTATTATTTTTTGAACGGTTAGAAATACATGAAAAACTTAAGACAAGATTTAGAAGAAAGAGGACTTTTATACCAACATTCTCACGAAGAAATATTTGAAAAACTTGATGTTGGAAAAGAAAGCTTTTATGTAGGATTTGATCCGACAGCAAGCTCACTTCATATGGGGAATTTTATCGGATTTATGGCTGCTGTTCAGCTGATGCTCAGAGGGAATAAGTACTACGCGCTTGTTGGAGGAGCAACTGGTATGATAGGAGATCCAGGATGAAAAGATGCAGAAAGAAGCTTCCTCGATATGGAAACACTTTCTCACAATGTAGAATCAATCAAAAGTCAGTTTGAAACTATTCTCACGAGACTTCAAAGCATGACTGGAAAAAAACTCGATTTTGATATCGTGAATAATCTGGATTTTTATGAGTGAGTTTCATATCTCGACTTCCTGAGAGAAGTAGGGAAATACCATACCGTGAATCAAATGATAACAAAAGATACAGTAAAAAAACGTGTAGAAGACCCAACCAAATCTATCTCATATACCGAGTTTTCATATATGCTCCTCCAATGATTTGATTATTATTGCCTCAACAGAGATCATGGAGTAACACTTCAGATGTGAGGTCAGGATCAATGGGGAAATCTCGTAACGGGGATAGAGCTCATTCGTAAGAAAACTGATGCTGAAACCTACGTCTTTACATGGCCACTTATCACAGATGCGAGTGGAAAGAAGTTTGGTAAATCAGAGGGAAATGCCCTGTTTCTCGATAGAAATAAAACCACTCCATACACGATATATCAGTACTTTATGAATGCAGATGATAAAGATATAGAGAAATACTTGAAGCTTCTAACTCTCTTAGAAACTGAGGAAATAGATGCGCTTATATCCGAGCATAATACATCTCCAGAAAAACGTCTCTGACAAAAAAGACTCGCATTTGAAGTGGTAAAGATAATCCACTGAGAAGACGATGCTGATGTATGTGAAAAAATAACAGACTTTCTTTTTTGAAATGATTTTGATAAGCT
>CALLBL010000007.1 GCA_937999345.1 uncultured Candidatus Altimarinota bacterium
GCTCTCTCAGCTCCACTCAGAGATAGATTTGGAAATGTACTTAAGCTCGATTTTTATTCTCCAGAAGATATATGAGTTATTTTATGAAATAACTGCAATATACTCGATATCAATCTCAGCCCTGCATCGCTCAAAATCGTAGCAGATAAATCGAGATGAACACCAAGAATCTCAAATAGACTCCTCAAGATAGTGAGAGATTATCATACTATTTGAAAAGATGTAGCAGACAAAGATGTGCTAGAAAGTATTTTCAAAGATATTGGTATCGATGAGAGAGGACTGGACTATCTCGATAGAAAGTATCTCGACGCGATAGCAAATAAGTTTAACTATGGACCCGTAGGACTCGGGACACTCTCAGCTGCCCTCTGAGAAGAGGAGGCAACTATAGAGGATGTAGTAGAACCATATCTTCTCCAGATTGGATTTCTAGAGAGAACATCTAGAGGGAGAAAGATTACAGGAGCAGGTATAGAGCACATAAGAAATAAATAATGAAAACAGCTTTTATCATACATGGCACTGGAAGCACTCCGAGTAGCAATTGGTTCAAATCAGTAGGAGAATCGCTCCAAGATAGATGATACACAGTTATTATTCCAGCATTTCCAATCGGAGAGGAGCAAAATCTAGACAGCTGGAAGGCAAAGTTTGAAGAGTATAAAAAGTACGTAAACAATGAAACTATTTTTATTGCTCATAGTATTGCTCCGAGCTTTGTTTGCAGTATACTCGAGGAGATAGATGTACAGGTTGAGGCTTGTTATTTTGTTTCTGGGTTTATCTGAGATTTATGATTAGAGGAATTCAAGAAACCAAACCAGACTTTTTCAGAGAGAGAGTTTGATTGGGATACGATTCGAAATAACTCGAAAAGATTCTATATGTGTCACGGTGATGATGATCCATACGTCCCGATGAAGTTTGCCCAAGATCTTGCTGATAATCTGGAAGTCACAATAGATATCATCCCAGGTTGAAAACACTTAAATGGTCCCGCAGGATACACCGAATTTCCTTATCTTTTAGAACAAATAAAATAACCACACATGGAAACACTCTACTCGCTTATGATTGTCGCATTTGGCCAAACAAAAGTTGATAACTTTTGTCAGAATGCTTTTTGGAGAACAGATATAAATACGCATACAAAGATAATTGAGCTCTGCGAAGAAGAGGTATGGAAGTCTAGTTTTCCTGATGCGTATAATAAATAGAAGTATGATCTGGCAGACAAAAAAATGGTGAGAAATGCTTGTCTCAAGCTTACAAGCTGAGAGTATTTTTGAGGTGTCTGGGGTCCAAGTAGAAAAGAGAAAGGTAGCAGCTGGAGAATACTGACTCTTTGCTCTGTGAGTTTCAAATACTCAGCTTTCGTCTGTCCAATCTCAAGATTTTATAGGTCTCTGCAAAAAAGAAAAATGTCTTTTTATCCAGATCGAAACACTTGATTACTCAAATCAAATAGAGTCAGAGTTATTTTCATCTGGTTACTATAAAAAATTTATCACTCCATACACTGCTGTTATAGATATGGAAAACTCCGAGGAAGATATTCTCGCGAACATGAAACCAAAAGGGAGATATAATATCCGTCTGGCAGAGAAAAAATGAGTGAAGTGTGAGATGGTAGAAAAATCAGATTGGCATATACAAAAGTTTTATGATCTCATGACCGAAACGACTTCAAGAGATAAGTTTTCAGGACACAGTTTTGAGTATTTCAAAACATTTCTCACAATACTTGAAAACTCCGAGTTGATACTGGCTTACTACGAAGACGAGATTATAGCCGGAGGTATATTTATCTTTGATGAGGAAGTGTCTATATACTATTATTGAGCTTCTGGGAATACTCATAGAAACCTCATGGCCCCGTATCTCCTTCAGTGGTCTGCGATACGCATAGCAAAAGATAGAAAATCAAAACTCTATGATTTCCTCTGAGTTGCGACTCCTGGAGATGAAAATGATCCACTGGCATGAGTCACAAGCTTTAAGAAAAAACTCACCAAGGATATCAGAGAAGTATCGAGTAGTTATATTTATGTGAATAAGAAACTCAAGTATAACCTCATAAAGTTATTAAAGAAGATAAAATAACTCTTAAGCTTCTTTTAAGTTTCATTCTTAGTATAGTATCTGTAAATTATTTATATAAATATATTACTATGCTAAAATCACTTATATTTCTCGCATGTATACCACTGCTTTTTGCATGCTCAAACCAAGAACCCGAGCTCAGTCAAACAGAAGAAAATATCGATAAACAAGGATCAAATTTCCAAATCCCGATTCGTGAAGAAAAGAAAGATGCTACAGCATCAAAAGAACAACGATTTATCTCTACCTGACTTGAAACCGATACTTCTATCTCATCTATAGATATAAATCAAGTACTATGAGGTTGACCAGCAAAGGATGGTATACCAGCTATAAATGATCCAAAGTTTCTTGATATAGCATCAGCTAAACTGGCTATGAGTTACCTCAATTCCGATGAGATGTGACTCGCGATTGATATAGATGGAGAGCAAAGATTTTACCCGTACGCAATTCTTGTTTGGCATGAGATTGTAAATGATAGCATTTGAGAGAATCATTTTTCAGTGACATTTTGCCCACTCTGTGGAAGCTGAATAGTCTTTAATCGTGAACTTGATACGGGAATAGTAAACTTCTGAGTGTCAGGAAAACTCTATCAGTCAAATCTCCTCATGTATGATAGTGAAACAGAATCTCTCTGGTCTCAAAGCATATGAGAGGCAGTAGTGGGAGAGAAAACTGGTAACAAACTAGAAATCCTCAAAACAAATCTGATGAGTTTTGAACAGTTTGAAAAACTCTATCCAGATGGAAAAGTTCTCAGTGATGATACAGGGCACTCAAGAGACTACTGATTTGTACCATATGGATGATACGATGAGAGCGACACGCTCTATTTCCCAGTTGATAACGATGATACGAGACTCCATAAAAAAGAAATACTCTATATCGTGAATGATACTGAGAATAACACTTCAGTTGCTTTTGTGCTCAAGGATCTGGTACAAGAACAATCAGCAATCCTAGAAGTTGATGGAAGAGTATATAATGCTTTATACAATAACGGACTTGCAGATGTGACTCTGGATTGAGAAGTACTGCCTGGATACTATGAGATGTGGTTTAGCTGGATACAAAGTAATCAGGAAAGTAAAAATATTTGGAAGAAATAAATATATAAAACACACAAAAAACTCTTTGAAAAACAAGAGTTTTTTATATAATTGAAGCCAATAATTTCAAATAATATTTTCATGAAAAAATGGTTTCTATTTCTTATAGTCCTCCTCGTCGGATCTGTAGGATGATATGGTTTTGTATCAAGTGGATTTTTATCGTATGATACCGAGATAGAGCTCGTATCTCAGACGTCTCCTAGTGTTTTCTTGGACTCTGATAAGCTCAATAATGTAGTGCTTGTTTTTAAGAGTAATCAAAATCTTAAAAATCATATATTGCAGTCATCATGCGATACTAAGACAGAGTTTCTCGACAGCTATAAGAGTCTGCATTTTTTTAAAGTTACGTATCTAGATCCATCATGTAGCAACCCAAATCTGACACTGAAAAAAGGTGAAGACATCATAGTTCATACACTCTTTCAGATAAACCTTGTCAATAAATCTACACTTTTTAACTTCCTAGTAGACTATCCTGATAGTCATTTGCAAGAAGTAAATAAGCTCTATGCAAGAGATATTCAAAAGAATGCTATATACTCAAACTACAGCTGAGATAGTATGTGAAAGTATTTTAGCTATTTGAAATGACAAAGAAAGCTCTATGAAGCTGAGTATAAAAAAGAACTAGTAGACTATATTTTACAATGAAGATGAGAAAAATACCTCATCCCAGTACCTGGGTATCATATAAGTGATCATGCAGGAAGACTACCAAATGCTCCGAGATGATATAGAGCATGATACACAGATGGAATCCACCACTGATGGGATATCTATGCTCCACTCTGAGCAGATACTGTAGCTCTTGATGATGGTCTCATAGTCAGGATTGTGAGATGATTTGAGTTTGAAGATCTGTGAAATATAAACAGATGACCAGAGCTATCAAAGATGGATAAACTCAAAAATCTTGATATCCTCAGATGAAATCAAGTATGGCTCAAAACCACGAAATGAGACGTAGTTTTTTATAGTCATTTGAGAGATGTTTCTGATGATATTCAGGAAGGTGATATGGTTACATCTGGAACGTACCTGGGGAGTGTATGAGTGAGCTGAGTTCCTGAAGTATGATATGATGATTATCATCTTCACTTCGCTGTTCAAACCAATCCATATAACCTCAGCAAGGTTTGAAGCTATACTTTTGATGACTATATGGAGTGGGATTGGCTCTATAGATGAGAATCAGCAGATCATATTATAGATCATAAACACGAGGTATTTTCTCATTAGAAATATATGACGATAGTAAAACATAAAAAGGCATATTTCAACTATGAGATTCTTGATAGTTGGGAAGCATGAATCATGCTTTCAGGTCATGAAGTAAAAAGTATACGATCCTGACAGGTAAACCTCAAGTGAACTTACGTGGTAAGTGTATGAAGCGAATTATTTATCAAGTGAATGCATATCACTCCATGGAAATCTCTTTCAAATAGGACAACTATAGAATCAGATAGAGAAAGAAAGATACTACTCCAAAGAAAAACTATCACGTATCTTTCTACGAAGATGAAAGAAAAAGGACTCTCAGTAGTCCCACTCGAGCTTTACTTCAAGTGAAGTCTGATTAAGCTGAGAGTATGACTCGCGAAATGAAAAAAACAGTATCAAAAAAAGCAAATACTCAAAGAAAAGAGTATAGATAAACAAGCAAAAATGATGCTGAAGAAAGAATACTAGTTCATAAAGTTATAAAGTTTGTAAAGTTAAAAGTATGAAAATAGAAAAATTTGAAGACATAATTGCATGGCAAAAAGCTAGAAAACTTACAGATATGATATATAAAATATCAAGTGATGGATATTTAAAAGATTTTTGATTTAGAAACCAGATACAGAGAGCTTCTGTTTCTATTATGAGCAATATAGCAGAATGATTTGAAAGGCAAACAAACAAAGAATTCAAGCAATTTTTATTTATAGCTAAATGATCCTGTTGAGAGGTAAGATGCCAACTTTATATAGCATTAGATCTTTGATATATTTCTGAGAAAGAATTTGATATTATTTATAATTTGAGTATTGAAATATCTAAGATGCTATCTAATTTTATAAAGAAATTATAACTTTATACACTTTAAACTTTTTAACTTTATAACTAATTCATATGTTAGATCCAAAATTTATCAGAGAAAATCTCGATCTCGTAAAAGAAGGTGCCAGAAAGAAAAATGTAACCGTAGATATCGATGCGTGGTTAGAACTCGATGACAAGAGAAAAAAGCTTCACTGAGAGTTTTCAGAAATAAAGGCAGAGCAAAATAAAGCCTCAGCAGAAATATGAAAAGCCTCTCCAGAAGAGAGAGCTTCTATGATAGCAAAAGTTGGAGACCTCAAAGCACAAGTGCAAGCAAAAGAAGAAGCGTATAAAGCAATACTTCCAGAGTGGAAAGCGCTTCTCATGAACATACCAAATCCTCCAAGTCCAAATATGCCAGAGGGGAAAGATGATACAGAAAATATCACAGTGAAAACTTGGTGAGAATTGCCAAGCTTTGACTTCGAAATCAAGGACCATATGCAGCTCTGAACTTCACTCGACCTCATCGATGTAGAAAAAGCAGCAGAAGTATCTGGTGCGAGATTTTATTATCTAAAAAATGAGGCTGTACTCATGCAGTTTGCCATTGTTCAATTTGTGATGCAATCACTTTGAGATCCAAAAGTGATTCAAAAACTTATCGATGAAAATAATCTCAATGTTTCAGCGAAGACTTTTGTACCAATGATCCCACCGGTTATGATTCGTAACGAAGTGCAAACAGATATTCATAGAGTATTTGGTGATCAAACGTATAAGTTTGATGAAGATAATCTCAATCTGGTAGCCTCAGCTGAGCATACTATGGCTCCATATCATATGTGAGAAACTCTCGATCATAGTGAGCTTCCAAAGAGATATATAGGATACTCTACAGCTTTTAGAAGAGAGGCTGGGACTTATGGAAAGGATATGGGATGAATACTTAGGACGCACCAATTTGATAAACTCGAAATGGAAAGTTTTACTGACGCAGAGACTGGAGAAGAAGAACAAAAACTCATTGTAGCTATCCAAGAGTATCTCGTACAACAGCTTGGTATCCCGTATAGGCTCCAACAAGTGTGTACATGAGATACTGGGAAACCAGACTACCAACAGTTTGATATCGAGTGTTGGATACCTTCTCAAAATCAGTACAGAGAAACTCATACTTCAGACTATATGACCGACTTTCAAACGAGAGGAATAAACTCTCGTTATAAAGATGTAGATGGAAAGAAAAGATTCCTTCATACCAATGATGCAACAGCATTTGCCATCGGGAGAGCTCTGATTGCTATCTTTGAAAATAATCAAACAGCAGAAGGAAAAATAATAGTTCCAGAAGTACTGAGACCATATATGGGAGGAATAGAAGTGATAGGGTAATATTTGATTGATAAAAGGCTAAAAAGAAGTATATTTATTATGAATGTACTTCTTTTATTTTGCGTCTATGGCTCACCTCAATCACTGGAAACAAAAGATACAAGAGAGAAGAAAGAAAACTCCTTTTTTAGAATACTTAAAAGAGATAGGAAGTTGGTATCCACTAGTTTTGAGCAAGGATGGAAATAAACTCTCTCGATATCCTATCACAGATAGAGTATGAAAACTCTCAGATACAGTCGAATATGAAGAAATGAGAGAATGATTTGTTGCATCATGACTAGTGTATGATGAGAATATTTCTTTTTTAGACAATTATAAGAAGCTCTGGCTTCAAATTCCTCATCCCCGCATGCTTCAAAGAAACTCTGAAAACTGTGATTATGTCGATGATGTTATTAGTTCAAAAGATAGCTACTTATCATTTATGATTATTACTGACTGCTCAAATAATCTCTATAGCTTGATAGTGAAAGAGAATTGTCATGACGTTCTTAATTCTATTAATGTGCTTAATAATTGCTCAAATATCTTTATGAGTAATGCTGTAATGAATTCGTATAATGTTTTTTATAGTTCAAACATTATCAACTCTAGTGATATATGGTTTTCATCAAATATGATGGCATGTACACACTGTATATTTTGTGATGGACTCGAATGAAAAAAATACCATATAGAGAATAAAGAATATTCAAAAGAAGAATACGAAATAAAAAAACAAGATATACTGAAGGATAAAGATAAGTTTATAGAGTATAGAAATTGAGTGAGCAAAAAACTTACCAATTTTTGAAGCACAGATGCAATAGGAAACTCTATTTTAGAGTCTACCAACGTAGAGAATGGAAGCTATCTTTATAGAGTGCATGGGGGAAGGAATCTGATTATGGTTGGTTGAAGTGAATGAGATAAAAATATATATGATGCTATATTTGCAGGATCCTATACTGCTGATGATATGTATGGAGTTATGATATCAGGAATAAATACGAGCGATATTTATTGCTCGTATGCGATTATTGATAATTGTTCTCATGTATTTTATAGCTACGCGCTTGATACCTGTTCATACTGTATCTGATGTATCGGACTTAAAAATAAATCATACTGTATTCTCAATAAACAGTATACAAAAGAGGAGTGGCAAGTCTTGGCAAATAAGATATTTGAAAGTATGGATCATGATGGTACACTTGGAGAATTTTTTTCACCGGAATTAAATCCATTTCATTTCAATGATACATTTGCATGACTTATAGGGAATTTTAAAAAAGAAGAAATAAAAAAAGAATGATATCTTTGGAGAGAGGATACTATCAAGATTGATGTAAACGAATCTTGGGATGTCATATCTATCAGTGACCTAGATCAGTTTGAAACATTTCAGGATAATATTTGGAAAATCAACCCTGAGGTTTTAAAAAAAGTTATAAGAGATGACAATTGAAACTACTACAGGATAGTAAAGCCGGAATATGATTTTCTTATGAAACACTGACTCCCACTTCCGAGAGATCATTGGTCTACCAGAATAAAATCTAATTTTTGAATAACAAAATAATGGAAAAAATAATGGAACATAAAACCTGCAATCAATGTCATATTGATTTTTATATCACTGATAAAGATTTGGAATTTTATGATAAAGTGTCTCCGGTTTTTGCTTGAAAAAAATATAGTATTCCAACACCAACATTATGTCCAGAATGTAGACAACAAAGAAGAATCTCGTGGAGAAATGAAAAGAAAGCTGTATAAGAGAAAATGTGATTTTTCTTGAAAAGAAATTATTTCAACATATTCTCCTAATAACAGCTCTCAAGTATATGATCAAGAAATTTGGTGGTGAGATGATTGGAATCCTTTAGGTTATGGAATAGAATTTGATTTTAATCACACATTTTTAAAACAGTTTCAACAATTATTAGAACAAGTCCCTAAACTTTGAATTATAAATAAACAGAGTGTTAATTGTGAATATACTCATATATCACAATCTAATAAGAATTGTTTTATGATTACAGAGAGTAGTGATAATGAGGAAAGTTTATTTTCTTATTGGATTCAGAAATCAATATATGCTGTGGATAGTTGTTACTCAACTCATAGTAAGAATATCTATGAATGTCTTAATTGTGATGATTCATATAACCTGTATTATTCAATTAATTGCATTAACTGTCATGACTGTATTTGATGCATAGATTTATATGGAGAGTCTTATCATATATTTAATAAAAAATATACAAAAAAAGAATACGAGAAAGAAAAAATAAGAATCTTACAAAATGGAACTTTGGAAGTAAGAGAGGCAATGAAAGAATTATCAAATACAAAGCCTCATAAATACTTGATTTGAAATAATAATGAGAATTCATCTGGTAATTATCTCTATAACACAAAAAATACAGTTTTAAGTTACGACTGTAAAGAAGTGGAAGATTGTAAATATTCCTATAATATAATGAGAAATTGAAAGGATATTTATGACTGTGATACTGCAGGTTTCGAAGGAAACTTACTTTACGAATCCATAAATACATGACTTAATGCACATAAGAATTTATTTTGTAATAGATGTTGGACAGTAAGTAATTCAATGTATTGCTTTAGTTGCGATAACTCTTCAAATCTATTTGGTTGCGTATGACTTCGTAATAAATCATACTGCATCCTCAATAAACAATATACAAAAGAAGAATATGAAGCTCTAGTTCCAAGGATTATAGAAAAAATGCAATCAGACTGAGAATGGTGAGAATTCTTTCCATCTTCTCTGTCCCCATTTGGATACAACGAAACCGTAGCAAGTGAATACTTTCCACTCACTAAAAAAGAAGCTCTGGAGAAATGATTTAACTGGTCAGACTATGAAGCTCCATTTCCAAAAGTAGAAAAGATCATCCCAGCAAGTAAATTGCCATCTAAGATAAATGACATACCAGATGATATACTCAACTGGGCTATAGAGTGTGAAGTGACCAAGAAACCATTTAGAATAATAAAACCAGAACTAGAGTTCTACAGAAAACACTATCTCCCAATCCCAAAGAGACATCCAGGTCAGAGACACCTAGATAGGATGAATCTGAGAAACCCAAGAAAACTCTATGAAAGAAACTGTGATAAGTGTAAGATAGAAATACAAACTACTTATGCTCCTGAAAGAAAAGAAACAGTGTATTGTGAAAGTTGTTATAACGAAACTGTATATTAATAAGTATTAATAGATGACAAACCTAAAACATTGGCAAGAAAAAATAAAAGAGCGTAGAAAACAAACATCTTTTCGTGATTTTATGAAAGAAATCCCTAGTTGGTATCCTTTTGTATTTCATAGAAATTCAGATATGATTTCTCGTTTCCCAGATACGAATAAAGTTACTATAGTTGATAAAGATATATTTGAAGAAAATAGAG
This sequence comes from uncultured Candidatus Altimarinota bacterium, assembly GCA_937999345.1. Lineage (GTDB taxonomy): Bacteria > Patescibacteriota > Gracilibacteria > BD1-5 > UBA6164 > CALLBL01. The sequence continues at coordinate 10,074 of CALLBL010000007.1, forward strand.
ATAATCTAGTAAAAAAATGAATAGATTACAATCCTGAGATAGATTTTTTTGAGAACTTTAAAGTTTTGTTTGATAAAACTCCTCAACCAAACTTTATCCACTATCTTCCGAGTGAAAATAGTGATTATACAGATTCTGCTAATTGTTCTAAGAATGCTTACTTGTCAAATGTGGTAGTTTTTGGTTGTGAAAATGTGGCATATAGTTGTGCTATTCGTAGTAATGTATCAAATTGTTATAACAGTCTCTATGTTATAGAAAATAGTGATAATATATATTCGAGCCTAGGTATTGTGTCATCATATAATATCTTTTACTCAAAATATATCCAAAATAGCAATCATATATACTTTTCTTCAAATATGATAGGTTGTAGTGAGTGTATATTTTGTGATGATTTAGAGAATGCATCTTATTGTATAGAAAATAAAAAATACGATAAAGCTGAATATCTACAAAAAAAACACGAGATACTTAATGACAAAAATAAATTCTTAGAATATTATAAAAATGTAAATAAGAATGGTAAAAATTATGCAAGCACTAATACTACATGAACATTTGCATGTAATAGTGAAGATGTAGAGAATGGTAGCTTTCTTGTAAACGTAAAAGATGCTCGTAATTGTATATTTATTTGAGCTGAAGATGGAAATGAAAATATGTATGACAATTTTATCACTGGGGCTTCTTTCTGAAATGATCTTTATGGAGTTTTAAATTCTTGATGATCGAGTCATTTATATATTCAGGCTCATGCGAGCTTATCAAATACATGTTTTTATTCATATAATCTGCTTGAATGTCATCATTGTATAGGCTGTATTGGACTTAAGAATAAATCATATTGTATATTCAATAAACAATATTCGAAAAAAGAGTGGGAAGACTTAGCAAATCAAATATTCTCTCAAATGGATCAAGATGGCACTCTATGAGATTTTTTCCCAGGAAGTATTAACCCGTTTTATTTTAACGATACTATGGCAGGTATTTTATGAAATTTTACTAAAGAAGAAGTTGAAGCAGAAGGATATATGTGGAGAGATGAAGAAATAAGAGTTGATATACCAGAATCAGCTGATGTAATAGATACAAATCAATTAAATGACTATCAATGATATAATGAAGAGGGAAATTGGGAGATAAATTCAGATATTCTGAAAAAAGTAATTAAGGATGAAAAAGGAAATTATTATAGAATAGTGCAGATGGAATATGATTTTCTGGTGAAGCACAATCTCCCACTTCCAAGTTTGCATTGGCTCGATAGAATGAAGCTGAATTTTTGAGTATAGAGAGCTAAAAAACTAACTTTCAGAGTATTTTTATAAAAACACAAGTAAAAATACCTCTCTTTCTTGATATAAAGCGAATATTATGCTAATATTTATTTGAATATTACATTTTAATGCATTACTCGTGCTTTTACTCTCAACTTCAAGTCTCACAGGATACGGTCTTCATAGGATATTTTCATTTGCGAAAGAAGCTGGATATACAGGTTTAGACTTGGCTCTTGGTAATATAAACTATGATCTATGGGATGAAGACTATATCAAATCACTCAGTGATGAATTTAAGCTTCCAGTACTCAGTATCACAGCTCCATCAAAGGGAATGAGTATAAAAAAAGTCGATAAGATAGTTACCATTGCGAAAAACCTCGACGTACAAGTAATAACTTTTTCTCCTCCACATCTGACAGACAAGGATCCAAAATGGTTTGCTCAGTATCTACCAAAGGTAAAAAGAGATACTCATCTCTCAATTGCTATTCAAAATGTAGAACCAAAATTTCTTTTTTTCATCATACCTGAATATAAAAACTCAACTCTGACTGAGATAAAAAAGATTACAGGAGATACTACGCTCGATTTACTTGGTGTTGATCCTTCATCGAGCATGGATATCCTCAAAGCGCAAAAGATACTTTGAAGCTCTATGAAAAATATCTTTTTTAGTGACAGGCATGGTACAAAATCATGAGTACTACCAGGATGATCAGGAGGATGAATATCATATCTCCCACTTGAAAGCTTTCTTATGAAACTGAAAACAGGAGGATATGCTGGATATATAACTATCAAAGTAAATCCGAGACAACTATGAGTTGGAAACCAAGAAAAAGTCACTCAAAATCTTACGTATGTAAAAAAGTACTACGAAAAGCACTTTCTAAACTTCAAGATATAAAAATAAAACTCTCCGATTCGGAGAGTTTTTTAGTTATTATTTTCAGCTTCAAGGAGCTTTTTTCTTCATTCTCTGAAGGCAAAGTACCATATAGCAGTGGTAAAGACCTCCAGAACGGCTGTAATGTATCCTAGCAGTACAATAATCATGAGAAATATAACTGCGAGAATAATAATGGCTATGGTGAGGAATATTTGTGAAGTGATGAGTGAAAATGCTAGCACAAATAATACAGGAAAACACAGGAATATAATGAAGTTGAGTATTACCTTTATATTTACTATAAACATAAGAAAATAGAGTTTTATAGTGGTTCTGATATTTATAAGTGCTATTTTAGATGAGGCTCATATCGCTGGAAACATTCACTTGTCTCAAAGTACTATTTCATATTTTGCGTATGCTATGATAGTATTCATAACGATAGAGAACAAGTATATGACAATAAATACATAACTGATATATTTTACGTATTCAAGACCGATAAAACGAAGTGCAAATAAGTATCAGTTCAATATATTGATAAATTGAAACTGATTAAATATGTTACTAAACTCAAAAAGAGGATAAAATCTATATACTCAAAAACCGATAGAGTCACCAAAACTAGCGTTTCATTTTACATCTCGATCATGTATGTATTTGATAAGACCTCACTCGAGGATTGGCATCGCGATGATGTAAATGAGCATAAATATAACGGCAGCAATAATAAGCTCAATGATATATGTACTATGAAAGAAATCGAGTATCAGCTGGAGTGCTTCTCTTCTTTTTCAGAGAATGATAACATAGGTATAGATAGATTGATATACCAGTATAACACTCAGGAGAATGATTGACAATAAGCCTGGTACAAAATAGTACTTTTTAATCTTGCTATCATTTTTAATGAGTTCAAGAGAGGGAAGGATGATTTTTTCTTTTAATAAATTTGTCTGTGACATTATTAGTTGAAAAGAGAAGTAAAGAGAAATCTTACAAATCCTGGACTCGATTTATTTTCTTTGTCTATTGTTTTCTTTTTGCTGATATACGAATTTATCAGAGGGTTAAGCCTATATATATCATCTGGCATATATGATGCTAAACTATAGTTTTCAATATTTTTATCAACAAGAAGTTTCAGCTTTGGACTGTAGAGAGTTTTGAGTATTTGTTCTTCTTTTAGTATCTCTCATATTTTTTCCTCGAGTTCGAGAATTTTCGTATTCGATAAGTTATTTCATTTCATTTCCTCTAGCAGTATATCGAGACTGAGATTTTTTATATTTGAGAAGTTATATCCACTTTCTGCTTGGCTTGAGTGTAGGTATGGAAACATATTGAAGTCAAGGTATCCAAGATTTACTCATATCACTACCATATCGTATGGAGCATCTTCTTTTCTGAGGTCATTTGTGAGCGATGCCACACTCGATTCTATAATATTGATTTTTATTCCAGCATTTTCTATACTCTCTTTGATAAAGTTGACGGTATCTGAGATGTTTTTATCAGAGTTGATAAAGAGGAGATTGATACTATAGGGAGTCAGGTCATCTTGGTAATAGAAGCGATTATCAAGAGCTCTCACTCTATCTAATTCTTCACTATCTATAGTTGAACCAGTTCCAGAACTGATGGTACTACTAGGAGCCGAAGCTATAGTTTCTCATCAGAAAAACTTTTGTTTTTCGTCTTCTAGTTTTTCACTATCTGTATAGTAAAAGTATACTATTTCTTCGATGAGCTCTCTTTCTCAGTCTTTTTCAAAGTATATTTTGTATTCATTTTTTCCTTCTACTATTGAGTCGTATCACTTGATAAGTCTGTAGTAAAAGACATCATCTCACTGTGAGAATCAATTGAGCTTATAGTCGTTTATATATACAGCTGTAATTTGATCATCATCTACTTTTCATTTAAGAAGGACATTATCTTCAGTGATAAAGTTATATTTATCATTGGTAGGATTGGTTATGATAGAGAGAGATTCTTGCTCTACTTTTTGTGTGATTGGCTTAGGGTTGGCTTCTGCTGATATAGTCTTTGCTTGCTTTTTTGCGGCCTCTGCCTCTTTTTCTTTTTGGTTTTCTTCAGCGACACTCAGTAGCTCCTTTTTGCTTTTATATCATAGCTTTCAGAGTGTAAAACCGAGATCTGAGGTTTTTGCTACATCTATTTCAGTTTCTGTAAGGAAAGGGTTTTTGATTTCTTGTACTGCGTCTATTCATAAGCTCGCTATGAGCTCAGTTCTATTTATATTCCTGAGGAGGTAGTTTCTCATCGTTTCTGATTCTATCGTATCACTATTGAGAAACACAGATACAAACTGAGGAAGTATGTATTCAAACGGTTCCAGTCTCGGAATAGATTCTCAGAGAATATTTTGTTTATCATTAAATATATTTACAGAGTTTTTATGCTTGAGAAAATGATTCTCATCTTTGAATAATTTTAAGATAAGCGTATCTATAAACATATTGTTTTGGAAGTAGTTCGTATTTCTTTCAAGTGAAATCTTAGTAATCCCTACGGTTTCATCCTGATCAACACTTCCGATGACATATCTTCCAGAGTATACAGAATCGAGAGGAGAGAAACTCGATTTCATTTCATCTGTTGTTAGATTATTGATCACGTTTTCTGGAAGTATTGGTTGAAAAAATACATTGAGAAAACTAATATCTTTTTTCTCATTGCTAAAAATAATAGTTCCATCTTTTTCTTCGATTTCTGTTTCAGCCAAGAGAGAAGACATAACTGGATTTACTTCCGATTTCTTGAAGAGATTAAAGGTAGAGATAATATCCTCAGCAGTAATAGGTTCACCATTAGACCATGCTATATTATTTTCTAGGTAACACTCTACATAGAGTAGGTTACTGGTATCACAGCTCGCTAAATCATTAGATATTTTCCCTTCTTCTATATCATAATTCAGAAGAGATCTATAGAGAAGTCTGTTTATGTATTTGTTATGATCTGTACTGAGTATCAGTGGATTGAGATGAGGAAATTCTCATATGATTCATTCTGAAACCACTCATCCTTTTACTGGTACTTCTTTTGCATCTTCATACAGGTATACAAAAATCATGTGCGCACCAATAACCAAAAGAAGTACCAAACTTATTAAAAATAGGTACTTTTTTAACTTTGAAATGACGATATCACTCATATTTACGATATTTATTTTGTTTTATGAAACCACAAAAAGGAGTACTGAATTGAGTATAAAAAGAGCAGCGAGTCCGATAGTTATATTATGGAGCATTTTTTCTGAACCTCTTTTTACGACGTCACCCATTCATCATCCCATACTAGAGAGGTTGAGAGTCACGTTTTTATTTTGAATTATTATAAAAATTATCAGCAGTATTGATATGATTATTTCGGTTACTTGTAACACTTGTATCATCTATTACTTTTTAAAAAATAAAAGTGAATAAACCATATTCAAAACGGTGAAAATTGCAACTGCAATTACGAAGTTTATCCATCCATTTATACTGTATGCAACTCACGAAATTGCTAGTACATCATTTATGATATATGTGAAGAGTCTGAGTACGATAGCATTTATGACAAATACCACAGCTCAGAAGAATAAAAAGAAGAGTGGAAGAGACAGTATTTTTAGGATTGGACGTATAGTTACGTTGATCACACCAAGTACGATACCACCGATAAAATAAGTCTTGAGAGCTTCTAGGGAAGTATAGCTACAGTTATCGCATGCGAGCGTGATTCCTGCTTCTATTCACTTGATTGGATTTGGACCAAGTAGGTAGGTGATTATATATAGAATCAGCGCATTTATGATGATTGATATGAGTATTTTCATAAGTTTATAATTTTAGTAAATGAATCATTCTCTCAACAAAACTGAGGTCTTGTTTTGGATTTTCTTCGATGAAGTTTGGAAGCACTTGTTTGAGTTCTCATGTTATTTCATTATTTACCTTGAGATCTATTTGCTTGACTCACTTTTTTGCGAGATTCAGTCTGAGAAAAACTGAGTTATCACCATCATATATAAATGCGTATGATGAAATCCTCGAGAAATCATAAAATGTTCATCCAACTTTTATCCCGAGCTCTGTGATTTCTACCATGACTTCATCATCAGAGTTGTTTTCCACAAAATACGCTATACCAGTAATAAGTAAGAGTATAAAACTCATACCATACTGCTTTGTGAGAAATCCCCATATAACCAGTCCAATCACTATAGAGAGCGCTATGATATACCATAGACTTCATCTATTTTTTACATCGGGAAAGTTCCAAGCATATATTGTATTGTTTGCCATGAGTCAGAGTTTTAGAGGCTAAGAAAATTATCGATGATGAGTTTTACGATAAACCACGCAAGTGAAGCGATAGCAAAACCACCAAGTGCCATGAGGATAGTATTTCTTCATTTTGTTTTATCCTGTTGGAGAGAACCAAATAGGAGTTGGTATGCTCAGATGATTACAAATATGACTGCAATTGTACCAGCTATTCCCATGAGGAAGTTAGTCGCTGAAACAATCATATTTGGTATAGTATCTAGATTTACATTTCACTCTCTGAGATCCTCAGCACTGATACTATCTCAAAATATTCCTGAGTCTCCATCAGCTGCAAAACTTTGCGCGATAGAAGTGTGAGCTACTATGAGGGCAAATATATAGTTTATAGTACTTTTCATTTGGTGTTACATTATGTTATAATCATTTTTTTCCATATTGAGACTGGCATAGTTTTCGAGACTTGGATTGTAGTAATCAGTTACGAGTTTTACCAGTTCCATTTTACTGAGTTCAGTTGCGCGTATTCATATGTTTTCTAGACTTGTTTTTACTGCATTTGTTCTTCATACTAATCCTTTTTTCATATTTGAAAAATCTTTTATTTGAGCCCTCAGTTTGATAACATCATTACCAGAATTTATAGAAGCCCAAAATGCCTTAAAAGGACCGAGCAAACTATCATCTTTTACACTTACATCCTCTTTGCTATCAAAAGGAATCACGATATAAAATTCTTTTCTCATGATTTGTGCTACTTCTACCAGTTTTTTCAGGTATTCTATGTATTCATATGTTTGATTTTGGAGGAGAGAGTTTTTCTGATTTACAGCTTTTTCTTTGAGGTTACCGAGATATCCGTCTATATCGAGTTTGGTAGAGCGAATCATAATCTGCACAGGAAAATCAAGCGCATTTAGAAATCTTTGAAAGCTGATAATAATCGAATCTTGTTCTTCGCTACTTTTCAGGAGAAAATTGATGGTACTACATTTCATGATGACTCTCGCGGATCCATCTTTCATAATCATGATATTTTCTCTGATTTGAGAAAAAGGGAGATGTCTCTGAGTAGAGGCATCAGCTACATTTTTCTTTTTTGTTTTTACAGCCACAGTTTTTTTGAGTTACCTATATATTTTTAAGTTGTTCATCAAGCTCTTGTATCTTATCCATTTTCGAAGTGAAATCTACATTTTCTTGTTTTGTATCTTCGGCTTTGGTAAGATATCCTATATCTATAGGTTGAAAGCTATCTACCTTTCATTGCCACATTCTCTCTTTGGGGTTGATAGCATTTCTCAACATAGCCAATACAAAGGGAATAAAAGTCATCTCAGATTGCTTAAAGATAGCTATTACAAAACCTAGTATTCCTATAAATAGACTCGGTATCAGAGCTATTTCTGTTCCTACTGTTTGTTCTAAGGAAGTAAAAAGACTATATGCTATCATGAAAAACGTGATACATATAGCGAGCTGTCTGATAGAAAGCCCAAGAACTATTGGATCTTCGTTTTCAATCTGAACTGGAATTTTATATTGCATATAAAACTTTGTTTTTTACTTTTTATATAGGGTTAGTGTAGCACTTTTTTTGCTTTTTTCAAAGATAAAATTACACTCTTAGTAAGTTTTATTTCACTAAATACGTATTTTATGTCTCCATATATAATTATGTTTGCTCACTTTTTGATTAGTTTTGTGGTTATGTTTTTTGTGTACAAAGCTTTTGCGAGCTATAGTAAACTCAAGATTTCTCATGCTCAAGCAGTTCTGGCTGCACTTGCTCTCACTGTTCCTGCTTATGGTATTACTCTTTTAGGTATTCCAGCTATTGCGTGAGTGGTACTGTGAGGAGTTATATTATTTTTTATGCAAAAATCTTATATAAAAGACCACCAGTCAAATGCTTTATTGGCACTTAAAGTATCTATTATTCTTATACTTGTGATTATCTTGATACTGTTTGCTTCGAGTTTTATCCTAAAGTAATTCAGATTTCATCTGCTACTTCCTGTTCGAGACGATGCATAACTTTATATTCATCGTCTTTTTCATGATCGTATCAGAGTATGTGGAGAACTGAGTGGATGATGAGTTTATAAAACTCTCATGTACTTCAGAGTCAGTACTCTTTTCATTGCTCTATAAGTATTTCTTCGCAGAGAACTATTTCTCCAGCTATATCATCATCTTTGAGTTCGTTAAAGTCACTATAGTAATGAAAAGAGAGCACATCAGTAGGCTTATCTAATCATCTATGATTTTTATTGAGTTCTTGTATACTTTTTTTGTTCAAAAACACGATATTGAGTACTCATTTTTGAGGTTGTTCTACTATTTTACATATAGCTGTTAAAATATTGTCAATAACTTTTGTATCGATGTGAAACTCGGGAGTATGTACCAGCTCATAGCCAAACATGTCAGAGGGGATAAAAAATATATAGTTGAAAATAGTATATATTTTTTGGAGGCAAATTCAAATGAGTTATAATGTATATGTAACTTCTGTTTTATAGGCTGCGTGTCGGAATAATTTTCCTTACACAATTATAGCACCTGAGTAGTTCTTGGTAGATATATCACTGGTATATCGGGCTTCTCTAAATACGTACTTCCAATAAAGGAATACAAGCCTTCTGACTGACCATAAAGCGGATATACATTTAAAAAATACTCTATAAAAGAGCTTGCCCTCGGGTTTGCTTTTTTTTTTATTTCTGTATAATCTCTCGCAAACCCCCTCCTAACCTCCCCCTTATTAAAGGGGAGGAATAATAGGAATTAATATTAATAATGTATTTAAATGAATTTACTTACACCAGAACAAATAGAAAAGCTCAGAGCATCAAGCATTCGTTTCCCTGATGTAAATGAAACCTGTATAGGATGTAGTGCATGCGCTGCTATCAGCTGAGAAGTATTTGAGCTCGATGATGAATGACTCAGTAAAGTTCAGGATCTTCCTAGCTATGAGGATAAGTTTGTAGACGAGGCAATCTCTGCGTGTCCGGTGGATGCTATTAGTTGGAAGCAGTAAAAATAGAACGGTAATATAAAAGACTCCTACTTAGGAGTCTTTTTTAGTCTATCTTCACCTTTTCAAATATAAAGTGCATAGAGTAGGCCAATTCTTTACTATCTATCTTGATAGCTGAAGGGATATCCTTGAAGATGATGATATAAACCACTTGTCCTACGATAAACATATTGATAGATGAGTTTGAAGCTGGAAGGTTCTCAAGCTCATGTATTTGTACTGCTTTTCACATAGATTCCATTACCATGATTCAGTTTCATAAAAACGTATCTACAAATATCTTATCCTTTTTAAGTTTTTGAAAAAAGTCATCGGTATAGTTTTTGAGATTAGATTTCTCTCATGACTTCGATTCAAAGAGATTTGAAGCAAAAAACTTGATAGAGATATATGACTTTTCTTCTATGAGACTATATATATCTGAGTATATGTTTTTTACTCCATCTACACCATCGTAGATAGTTATTTTTGGTATTGATGAAGAGAGGGAGGTATCAAACTGTGAGAGTTCTGTTTTGATACTCTCAAACTCATTGTCTAGATTTTGAAAATCATCTATCTTGCCTGCTACAAATTTCTTGAGAATAGATATGTCACTGATAAAGAAGTTTTTTACTCAGTTTTTTTCACTTATAGATACTAGATCTACTTTTGCGAGCTTAAGGAGTATTTTGTACACACTGGTTCTCTCAATATTTACATACTTGGCTATGGTAGATGCTGGTTGACTCCCAAGCTTATAAAGAGCCAGAAATATTTGTCCTTCTTTTTCGTTGAATCAGAGTCTTTGGAAGTAATTTAAGAACTGCATATATCATTGTTGTGAAAATATAATCACAGATAGTATAACCTATATATAGGTAAAAATCAAGATATATGTATACTGATACTTGTAAATATGTGACATATAATTACAATAGAATTATTGACATTTATTAATTATATATTTTTATATGGAAAAGGTAGTTAAACACAAGATATGTACTGGATGTAAATCAGAGTTCCATATCACAGATAGGGACTTAGAATTTTATAAAAAAGTATCTCCAAGCTTTGCTTGAAAAAAGTACTCTATCCCAACTCCAAAGATGTGTCCTGACTGTAGAAATCAGAGGAGACTCAGTTTCTGAAATGAGAGAAATCTCTACAAGAGAGAATGTGATGCAAGTGGAAAACCTATCATCTCTATTTATTCACCTGATAAGCCTCAAAAAGTATATAATCAAGATTTTTGGTGGTCAGATAAATGGGATCCAATGAAATATGGAAGAGATTTTGATTTTTCGAGAAGTTTCTTTGATCAGTATACAGAGCTCTATCATGAAGTTCCAAATATGCATCTCTATGTAGATGCAAATGAAAACTCAGACTATGTAAACTGGACTGGGTGGGCTAAAAATCTCTATATGTGCTTTAGTAGTGATCATTCTGAGGATAGTTTTCATTCTTGAAATTATTATTATTCCAAAGATAGCTCTGACTGTCTATATTGTTATTCTATAGAAAATTGTTACGAATGTATTGATTGTAGAGATTCTCATAGTTTGTATTATTCTCAGGATTGTAGCAATTGTAATTATTCATATTTTCTGGTTGATTGTATATGATCATTATACTGTTTTGGGAGTCATGGACTGAGAAATGCAAAATACGTATTTCTTAATAGGCAATACACTAAGGATGAATACGATAAGAAAATAGAAGAGTTTCAATCACTCACGTGAATAGAAAGAGAAAAGATGATAAGTGATATCAAAAAACACCTATCTCAAAAAATAAGTAGATTTTATAACGGAGAAAACAATGAAAAATCGAATGGAGATTTTATCATAGGTTGTAAAAATGTAACAGATTGTTTTGATTGTCTCGATCTCGAAGATTCTAAATACTGCTATAGTATCAAGTGATGAAAAGATTTATATGATGTCTTTAAGTGGGGACATTTTGGAGACAAGAGTTATGATTGTTTCTGAGTGTGAGAAAATATTTCAAATATGCTTTTTTGCAATTGTGTATGGGGGAGTGCTTCGCACGTATTGTATTCATCATATTGCGTAAGGGATTCACATCATCTTTTTGGATGTGTTTGATTGCAAAATAAATCTTACTGTATATTTAACAAACAATATACCAAGGAGCAGTATGAAGAGCTCGTCCCAAGGATTATAGAAAAGATGCAAGCAGATGGGGAATGGTGAGAATTCTTTCCATCAAATATGAGCCCATTTGGATACAATGAAACGGTAGCAAATGAATATTTTCCACTCACTAAAAAAGAAGCTCTGGAGAAATGATTTAACTGGTCAGACTATGAAGCACCATTTCCAAAAGTAGAAAAGATCATCCCAGCAGATAAACTCCCAAGTGATATAACAGAGATTCCAGATGATATACTCAACTGGGCTATAGAGTGTGAGATTACCAAGAAACCATTTAGAATCATAAAACCTGAACTCG
>CALLBL010000008.1 GCA_937999345.1 uncultured Candidatus Altimarinota bacterium
GACAAGCTCCTGAATGATACCTAAATAATAGATTAGAAAAGACGATAGAAGTAGATGAACAAAACTTCCCTCTTATACGAAAAGCTTGGGATTTAATGCTCTCTTGAAATTATACAGTACCAATTATTGTTGATATGATGAATAGCGACTATGGGTATAAAAGCAATAAGAAATGACGAGATAAGATTACCTTATCATGACTCTATTGAATATATAAAAACCTATTTTACACAGGTAATTTTATGTGGAAATGAGAGGTGAAAATATGAACTCATAGACCAATGATAACTTTATGAGAATATAATCTGGTTCAAGAAATTCTTTGAAGAAAATGGATAAAGATTAGACCAAAAAGACATGAATTTTCATTTACTGGCATTATACGATGCTGAGAATGTGAATGATCAATAGTAGCAACAGAAAAGACAAAGAAAATCCTGACTACTGGTGAATACAAAACTTATACATACTACCACTGCTCTAAGAGAAAAAAGGATTGTAAGTGTTGCCAAAAAAGGATTCGCTTAGAAGATTTAGAATTACAAATAGAATCATTATTATGATCTATAGAAATAATTCCTGCCTTTAAGAATCTTGCAATAGAAATATTAAAGAGCAATTACAAACAAGAAATAGATACTCAAGAAAAGATAAGAAATAATTTGAATACAAGCGTACAAAGTTCTGAAAAGAAACTCGAAAGATTACTTGATTTATTAATAGATGGTAAAATAGAAGATATCACATATAGAAACAAAAAGGAAAGTATTCAACAAGAAATACTAACTAATAGGGAGAATCTAAAAAAATACGAAGATGGAAGTTTAGAAGTCTTTGAAAAAACAGAAGATATATTTCACTTTATTACTCTTGCAAAAGAAAAATTTAATCATGGAAGTATCCAAGATAAAAAGACTATACTCTCTAAACTTGGTAAGAACTTTATACTATTAGATGGAAAATTGATTCTGGATATGCATTCTTGGTTTAAACCCCTACAAAAACAACTCCCAAGAATAAGAAAAGTATACAAAGCGTGAGAACTCACAAAAAAAGGCTCTAGTAGTTGAATACTAGAGCCTGATTCTTCTTTAATTTCACTTTGGAGCGGGGGACGAGGTTTGAACTCGCACACCCGAGGGTTGAAGCCTCAGTACACTCACTCTATTATGTTACCCCCGCAAAAATTAGCAAAAAGAGTATATAAAAATAGTCAGTTTAGTCAAATATTATTTTTCTGGTTTTTATATAACTTTTGTATTTAAAAACAGATGATTATAATACTATAGATTTATAATTTATGATATAAAATATTATGTTTTCTCAATACATAGACCTAGTATTTAACAACTTTTTAAGTGATATATACTCAAAAGTAGAAGTCCTTGGACCTAAAGTTATCTCTAGTATTTCTATACTCGTGATTTGATGAGTAATTTCATATATAATTTACAAGATAATTATATACATATTCAAAAAGTTTAGAATCCTCCATCTCATAGACAAAACTTGGAATAATATAGAGCAAAGGACAACAAGCATAGTTGACGCAGATGATAGTAAGTGAGCTAAAAATAATCAAAAAAAGAATAAAAAAATAAAAAAAGTAGCCTATGATCATATAGCTGCAAAAGCTATTTCATATTATATATTTTTACTATTTTTCAGATGGAGTGTGATAGCGCTTGGAATCACAGAAGTAGAGAGATTTCTCTGAGATATAATCTGATATTTACCAAACTTGTTTATAGCTATACTCATAGGATTTTTCGGTCTCAGATTTGCAAACTCTATCCATGACATACTGTATAAAACTCTCGAAATAACTAAACAAAAAACAAGTAGCATCATAGCGATGTGAGCCAAGATAATCATACTCTTTTTCACACTTATGATTATGCTCAACTACATACAAATCGTAGATGAATTCATTATCAATTCACTATTGATTTGATTCATAGCTACTATGACTATAGCATTTTGACTTGCTTTTGGTATCGGAGGAAAAGACGTAGCAAAAGAGATTTTAGAAAGCTTTAGAAAATAAAATGAAACAAGATTTCCTCAACTACATACAAGAGACTTTTGATTTTTCAAAAAAAGAAATGTCAGATTTTGAGTGAGCACTTTCAAAACCACTCGGTAAATCTATCCGTATCAATACCAATAAAATTTCAGTAGGAGATTTTAAGAAAATTGCAACAGAAAATGCTTGGACACTTACAGAAAGTGGACTTGGAAAAAATATGTTTTATATCGATAGAGAGGATACCAGTGTGGCACTGTGAAATATGCTCGAACATATAAATGGATACTTCTATATCCAAGAAGTAGCAGCGTCGAGTTCACCATACTATATATCTGGAGATATAGTTGATACTGATCCATATCTCATACTCGACATGAGTGCTTCGCCTGGAGGCAAGACGACTCAACTCGCTGAGTACTATCCAAACTCTCTCATCGTTGCAAATGAGATCGATAAAGCGAGACTCAAGTGACTCTTTATCAACCTCAATAGGATGTGAGCTGAAAATGTAGTTTGCACCAACTATGACGGAAGATTCTTTAAACAGACAGGAGAAATATTTGATAAGGTACTTCTCGATGCCCCATGTAGCTGAGAAGGAACCTCTTTCAAAACCGATGACGCGCTCAAATACTGGAATCTAAAAAACATAAAAAGAATCGCAAAGCTCCAGTTTGGTCTCCTGGAAGCAGCTGTAAAATCTACAAAAGTATGAGGAGAAATAGTCTACTCTACCTGTACCCTCAACACACTGGAAAACGAGCAAATCATAGAAAAAATCATGAAAAAGTATGGTGATATACTGGAGATAATTCCAGTATCTAAGAAAAATGATTTCCAAAGAAACTGGCCACACAAAAACAATACTGGATGATTTTTTGTTGCAAAAATACTAAAAATAGCCTCTCTTGAGGAAGATTTAAAAATAATCTCAAAAGTGCAGCAGTGATTTGAAAAAATAGCCTCAAAAGATATTAAAAACATCAAATCATACCTGCTCGATAGGTTTGAATTTGATGGATCTATATACAACTTTTATACCTATAGAGATGAAGTATATATCACGAGTAAAACCCTGGATAGTCTCTGAGAAAGATTATTTTTCAAAAAAACAGGAATCAAAATCTGAACACTCAAATGATCAGAATTTACTCCATGATTTTATCTCGGCACACTCTTCCCTTTTTCTGCATGAACTATCGATATATCCGGTAGTGAATTAGATAGTTTATTTAAGTGAGAGAGCTTAGAGTCAGAATTATCAGATGGATACTACCAAGCTATATACAAAAATCACCCTGCAGGTATGTGCAAGGTGAAGAATGGAAAATTTGAGAGTTTAGTCGAGAATAGTTTTATAAGGGGGTAAATCAAATAATATAGAAATCTCTTTATCTGGATTATTTCAAATAAAAGTCATGCTCCCCTCTGTAATATACAATTGCTCTTGAGTAAGGATTGATGCCAGTATCGCTCTATAATAATTTTCGATCAATTCAGATCATAATGTCTTAGTAACAAGTACATTATTTGTAATAGGTCATTTAGCTTTTCAGCAAACAGCGATACGGTTGTCTTCTAGATAATATGCAATCATCATTTTTCACACTCTAACTATTTCTATCTTATCTTCTGCACAATATTCCCATCTCTTTATAAGGTTAGATAAATTATCAGAGAATCCATAAGATATAGTAGGACTTGGTCTTATCTCTCTTCCGTTATTATTTGGTGTATTTTTATCTGTCATTATTTAATAATATTATCAAAAGTACATATTATTCACAGGAATCTTCGTAGGTATCTCTGATGCAACATTTATCTGAATATTTAAATCTTGTTTTTCCCAGTTACATTCTTCACATATAGCATCGTTTAACTCATCTCTAATATTATCAGTAAAATTAGAAGATAATAACCTTAAGGATAAGTTATCATTCTCAGATTGTTTTATTGATGCATCTAATTGTCAAAGAACTATGACTCCATCATCACAGATTTTATATATAAGTATACGTCCCTCTATTCTGATATAAGATATATTAGAATGTTTATAATTAAGTATTGATACTACAGATTCTGATATTATTTTCATAGGTAAATGGGTTTGAGAATCAATAGTTTCGTCTCATATTTCATCTATATTATATAGTTTTTCATTATTTGAATCGAAAGTCATTTTTTACTAATTTAAATTTAATATTAATTAATATACACAATATATTATTTTAGTCAAATACATCTTCTCCCTTTACAAATACTCCTTTTCAATATAATATCACCCAAGTTTTTACACATATAAAAATAAGCTCTTGAGATATAAAGTTTTCTGATGCAAGGTCAATAAATACTATACCGATAAATGGCTCAACTCTAGCTATTTAAAATGAAAAGATGGTATATTTGTTGCGAGCTGTGTAGTGACTGATAAAGCGAAAAGAAAGTGGATCAGATTTGTAAAACAAGAGGCAAAGACTCTAGATGCTGGAGAAAAAATATATATCAGTGGATGTGGAGCATTTAAAGATGGAAAAGCTCAGGATGATTTTTTCCAGCTCTATCCTGAACTAGAAAAACTAAAAAATCAGATAGAAGTCCTCGATGAAGATCCAGAAAATCTGGAAAAATCATGAGCAAAACAAATCAGAAATGAAATCAAAAATATAGCTCCTCGTATGCCACAAATCTATACAAAAAAATTTATCCTCATCCAAGGATGATGTGATAGTTTTTGTACGTTTTGTCTGACGGTGCAAAAGAGATGAAGACACTTCTACAGAGACAAAGATGATATCCTCAAAGAGATACTTGAGTTTGAAGAAATATGAGGGAAGGAAGTCGTGCTGACTGGGGTCAATCTCTCAGCGTGGGGACTCAAAAATACAAACCAAATATGAGAATCTCGCTTTGCTGAACTCCTCCAGTATTTATTAGACAACTCTAGCATACCTCGCCTCAGGATCAGCTCTCTTGGACCTGAATTTATTGACGACGCTGTGCTCAAAGTATTTGAAAACGAAAGAATATATCCACACTTTCACTACTCTATCCAATCAGGAAGTAGCGCAGTTCTAAAAGCGATGGCTCGTCACTATGACTGAGAATATATGAAAGAGCTTCTCATAAAAAATCGTGCTATCCAGAGAGATGACTCCGTATGAATCAGTATCGGAGCAGATATCATCGTATGATTCCCTGGAGAGACAGAAGAGCATTTCAGAGAAACATGTGATCTCGTAAGAGAATGTAAAATAACTAAACTCCATGCATTTCCATTTTCCCCACACGAATACTGAGAAAATGTACCAGCAGGATTTTTCAAAGACCAAATATCAGACGAAATAAAAAAGGATAGAATGAAAAGGTTAAACGAAATCTGAGATGAAATCAGAGCAGAGTTTATAGAGTGGCAAAGATGAAAAACTCTGAAAGTCTTAGTAGAAAGAGTAAACTCAAACTGATTTAAGTGATGGACACAAAACTATATAGAAGTAACTGGGGATAATTTTGAAGTAGAATCATGAGAGATAAAGAAAAATGAAATCATAATTTGAAAACTAAAATAATATGCAAAAAAATATATTTTACATTGTTTTAATTACCTGATTATTTCTGGATGCTATTACCAAATATCTAGCATTTTATTATTTGAAGAATCCTATTTCACTTATATGAGATTTTCTCTCACTCAAACTTTTATTTAATCCTTGAATTGCTTTTGGTATTCCAATCTATCCTCTCTTTCTCAAACTTATCACTATTTTTTTGATTTTATGAATATTTTATTACTATTTTAAGGAAGAAAGAAAGAAAAAAAGCTTTCTTATAGATAGCGCATTTTGATGTATTCTCGCATGAGCTATATGAAACTGAGTGGAAAGAGTCCTCAAAAGTGAAGTCATTGATTTCATTTCGATTGAATACTTTAGTATTTTCAATATCGCAGATATACTCATCTCGCTCGGAGCTATTCTCTACCTCTACGCTATATACAGAGAAATAAAAAAATAATTTTTAATACTACTTCTATGAGTTTTTGACCAAAAGAAATTACATTTCAAGACATAGGACTCAGTACTCTATGAGCTTTTATAGCATGACTCGTAGGAAGTATTATCATCATGATTATCGTATTTGGAACCTCTAGTTTAGTCGATATTCCTGGTACTTTTGAGCAAGCGAGACTCGGTACAGCTACTAATGGTATGTTTCCATTTGTGCTTTCATTTATCACTTTTGTAGCCACTACTAGTAGTATCATACTGACGAGTTTTATACTCAACCTTACCAATCCAGAAAGATATAAAAAAAATGGTATTGTCTACTGACAGATAGCATTTTTTGGTATACTCACCTATATATTTATCACTCCTATATATATCTATACTGGACTACTCGCATATGATAATATTCTCTTTATATTCATATTTCATTGTATACTCCTCGCTTTTGGAACCTCTATTATCCTAGAAGTGCTCAATAACTACAGATATATACTGACAGGGATTTACGGAAGTTTCGTTGGATTATTTCTCACTTCGGTTATTACTCTTCTCATCTTCAACTCATTTACCGAAGGTACAGCAAAACTCATATCTCTGCTTATCTTGTTCCCGATTATAAATGCTGCTATAGTATTTTTCAAACAAATCTTTGAGTTCGGATACTATAAATATAATAAACTCACAAATCTGGATCAGCTTTGAGATATTTTCTACCAGATAGAAGAAGAAGAAAAAAGAGCACTCAGAGAAGAAGAAGAAAAAAATAGTTTATAATAAAAAAACAAAATGATTACACTCGCTCAGCAAACCATAGACTTTTTTACTACCAATCTCAGAGAACCAAAGCTAGAAGAGCTCAAGCTTGAAAATCAAGCACTGGTTCAGGAGAGAGGATGCGTATTTGTAACCGTATATCAAAAGTGAGAAATCAGATGATCAGCTGGTAATATAAAAGAAATAGAGTCTTCTATCGCTGAAGAAACAATAAAAAGCACTATGGCTGCAATCTCTACTGACAATCGTTTTAAGCCACTGACGAAAAGTGAGGCTGAATGAATCCGTATCAGAATAGACAAGATAAAAAATAGAAAGGTATTAGAAGTATGAAAAGTAATGACAATAGATCCAGTGACTCATGGTATCATCGTCATAAAAAAAGACTATAGCAAGCTCGTCACTATACTCCCAAACATATCTCCTGCAGTTCTCAGTAGTTGAGATCTCATTGATTATCTCGAAGCAAAACTCTGAGAAAAGTTTGATGAAAAAGACTATATAGTTTATGAGATAGAGACAGAAGTTTCTACGAATTACTAAAAAACTCCAGCAATTGCTGGAGTTTTTTAGTCAGAAGTTTCTAGAGCTTTTATCCCTTTTTTATACCTTTCGAGTCATAAATCGTATGTTCCAGGTCAGTAATATCAGATAATTTTTTCTCATCTTTATCACTGAGCTCTCATTCTGATGCTATAAGTATTCTTGAACGCATGAGCCATAAAATTAGAATAAGAATAAGTGCAAATCTTGATCACGTTTCCAATTTTTTTAATCAATCAGCTGTTTCAACTATAGGTGTGGCTGTACTACTTAAAACATTATCAATCTGCTGTATTTTGCCTATAACTATATCTATATCTGCATTATTTGTACCATTTTTTGCTTTTTCTAAAGATTTTATAGCTGATAGAGATGAACTGTGCATAACTTTATCTAAAGATTGTTTTGCTTCTTTACAAGTTTGTATTGCTTCTGGAGAATTGCATGCTTCTCACAAAGTGGCATTACTAAGAGCGACTCTAAAATTCGTTAAGGAAGTTTGTATTTCTTGGAGCTCTGCACGTGAAAAACTTCAACTTGCCTCCATAGCTTTTAATGTATCTCTTTTTGTAAATGTAGTTGAGACATTCATTAATTCAGTAACATCTATACCTGAATCTTTATCAATTAATGAAATGACTTGTTCATAACTAGTAACCATATTTTTAGGAAGAGGAGAAAATGCAAGCATAGCCGATCATAATAATCAAATTGTCGTATTTTTAACTAAGCTTTTATCTATTTGAATACCTTTTCAAGCCTTTAATTTAAGATATTGATAGAAATCTATCATTCTTGCTTCATCCTCTAAATAATTTTCTTTAAAGTCATTACAAACACTCATTACGAGGTCATTAGACTGTAAAATGCCATATAAAAAATCTCTAGCCTCTATAGGATCATAGTTTGTATCTTTCAAGATTTTAGCTTTTCCTATAGTCGTATGAGTTCAAAGATTAAACTCAAATTTATTCAGAATATCTCTATATATCTCTGTAGAGAGTTGGTCTGATAATCATGGTTGGTTTGCTTTGTGGAGCATAATTGTAAATTATTCTTAATATTGTAACTAACTATTTTTATGATTTATATTCTTCATTTAAGTAAGCCTCTATAGTCTCAACATGTTCATTCATATCTCATAAATCATATTTTAATACATATTTTTTAGATGTATCATCCAAAATGTATTCACCTTGAGGGTCCTCAAGAAGCTGTTCTTTCAAAAAAGTAATAAGCTCTTTTCATTCTGCTAAAGACATAACTTTATCTGATAGTGACAATTCAGATTGCACTTCAACTATTTCTTGTACCTCTTTATCCTCAACTTCTGTAACTTTTTCTTCTCTTGGAGCTTCTGGTGGACCTACAAATTCTTTTTTTACATCTGAAAGTTCTGCTTGAGTATCATTTGAGATTTCTCAAAATAAAGTTTGATAATCTGATTCTGAAATAGTAAGAAATTGATTAGGCATCACATGATTACGCAGATTATAAGATTTTTCTCTCAGCGAAGGAATATTATGCTTAGTATAATATTTATCCTCTATTTTTGCTAAATTTCATTCTGCATCTTTAACCTGTATTTTCTCAGTTAAATCAAGAATTAATCTTTTTCTATCTTTCGTCAGAGAATTAAAATCACCTTTAAATGCATCACTTTCTTCTCCTAGAACCCTTAGAATTGCATATGTGATACCATTATCATTCTCAGTTACTTTGATCCCTTCATTAAGAATTTTATTTTTAAAACCTTCCATAATATAATGTTAAATATAAAACTATATATAGATGATAACATATACTGGAGAGGTTTGTCAAAAAACTAAACACTTTCTATTCCCTCTTTAAAATTATCAGTTTATAAATATAATACTTTCATAATCTAAATACATAAAAAATGACTCTACAAAACTGATCTGAAATCGAAATCATGTTTGTTGCAGCAGGAGTGATCGTACTTATGCTACTGGGGATGATAGTATATCTCATCATGAAGCAAAATACTCCAAAAGACTCGGCTTCTATAAGACTCATGCAAGAGCATCTTTTCAATCTCTCAAATACCTTTGATAGAAAGCTCTCTGAGACAAATCAGTTTCTTGATAGCAAGTTATCAGAATCAAATAAGATTCTAACTGACAACATGGCTCAGACATTTGCAACTACCAGCAAAATAGGACAAGACGCTAATAAAAACATAGAAAATCTTACCAAAAAACTCACTCAGCTCGAAGAAACTAATCATCAGATAAAAGATATATGAGGTCAGCTCAGATGACTCGAAGATATTCTTAAAAATCCAAAAAAGAGATGAAATCTAGGAGAGTATTTTCTCAAAGAATTGCTTGAAAATGTATTTTCACAGGATCAATATAAACTTCAATATACTATAGAAGGTATAGGTATGGTCGATGCTGTACTCTTTATAGGATGAACAACTATCCCTATTGATTCAAAATTCCCTCAGGAAAACTATGATAAACTCATAGCAGCAGAGTCAGATCATGATATAGACTCTTATTCTAAACTCCTCAGGAAAGATATAAAAAACAGAGTAGATGAAACCAGTAAATACGTCGTTCCAGATAAATGAACGACTGATTTTTCTTTTATGCTCATTCCTGCTGAGTGATTGTATTATGATATATTCATAGGCAAAGTTTGAAATATAAAACCAAGAGAACTTATAGAGTACGCATTTTCTAAAAAAGTAATTATATGCTCTCCTTCTAGTTTTTATGCCTACCTACAAACAGTACTTCAGTGAATGAAAGCTCTTCAAATAGAGTGACACGCAAAAGAAATACAAAAGTATGTAATAAAGCTCCAAAAAGACCTCAAAGAATATGAATCTCACTTCAACAGTATCGGAAAAAGTTTGTCTGCGACTGTGAATCATTATAATAAAGCCAGTAAAAGATTAGAAATCGTTGATAAAGATATTATCAAGATCACTCAGTGAGAAGCAGGATGAGATACTGATGTCCTCTATATAGATAACCCTGAAGTTTCGTAACTACCTAAAACCATGAAAGTATTAATCGTTGAAGACAACAAAGTCCTCTCTAATAACATTAGAGATTATCTCAAGCTTGAAGATATAACTTCAAAGCAATTATTTGAATGAAAATCAGTGGCTCACGAACTCGTATCAGAAAACTACGATATAGTGATACTGGATATATGACTCCCCGATATGACTGGGATAGAAGTATGTCAGAGTCTGAGAAACTCTGGAAATATCACTCCTATACTTATGCTCACAGCCAGATCTGAAACGAGTGACAAGATAGCAGGGCTCAAATCTGGTGCAGATGATTATCTCACGAAACCTTTTGATTATGAAGAGCTTATCGTCAGACTTCATACACTTATCAGAAGAAATCAAAGCGTAAAATCAGAGTTTATCAGTCTAAAAGACTTGGAGATACACTGTGATACAAAAACAGTGAAACAAAATGGAAAAAAGATTGTCCTCTCTGCAACAGAGTTTGATTTACTCTGTTATCTCTCTAAAAATAAAGGAAAAATTATCAGCAAAGAAGAGCTCCTCGAAAAAGTATGGGGAGAGTATGACGCATTTTCCGCATCGAGAACTCTCGATGTATACGTATGATATCTGAGAAAGAAACTTGGAAAAGATATTATAGAAACCAAAAGATGACTCGGGTATATTATAAATAGCTAAATATATGGATAAGCTCTGACTCTTAAAAAACTACCAAAAGAAACTGGCACTCTATTTTTCAGTATTTATACTCTTGTCACTCTGGTCCATCGTAGGTATATATGAGCTCTCTCAGTACCTCAGTCAAGAATCTAAAGCCAAAGACTGACTCATCACCAAACAAAAGCAAATCATAAATGTCGTTGAAAATAGTGATATATATGCCAATGTAAAAGAAGTCACTTTCCGTAAAGTGCTCACGAGAGTCTTTACTGATACGATACTCTTTTCATGATGAAATAAGGTTATATCTCAGATTCCTGACTTTGAATTTGAAGATTTCTCACTGGAAATGGATGTGTTTCAAAATAAATGAGAATACAAATACTATATGACCGAATACTATGTCTGAGATGAAAAATATAAGATGATTATGAGAATACTCAGAAAATCTACGCTCGAAGATTCACTGAGAAACTTTGTATATTTCTTGGTGTTTAGTTTACCATTTTGAGTGTGATTTTACGCGCTATGATACTTTTTCGTCGGGAAAAATCTCAGACCCATCAGGCAAACTATTCGTAATCTAGAGGATTTTACTGGAAATGTAAATCATGAGTTTAAAACCCCTCTCTCAGAAATAGTTTCTTCTCTACAACTTGCGAAAAAAAGCTGAAAATACAAAGCCTGAGTTGATCAATCAATCACTTCAGCAAAAAGACTCACAAAGATACTGGACTCTATGATAGGTATAGTCAGTATCACTGACTCTGTCTATAAAAAACAGAGAATAGATCTCGTAAGATACTCAAAACAAATCATAAGAAAATACGAAAAAGCATACAAAGAAAAAAATATAGAACCAATTTTTGTCTCATATACAAAAACAAACCACAAAAAAATAAATAAAGAGCACTACTATACTTGCTTCTCAAATTTATTTTCAAATGCTATCAAATACTCAAATGAAGATTCTCAGATATTTGTCAGACTGAAGAATAATATCTTAGAAATAGAAGACGAGTGAGTATGAATAGATAAAAAGAATCAGAAAAAGATATTTGATAGATACTTTAGAGAAAACTATAGTGACGCTGAGTGACTCTGAGTATGACTTTCTCTCGTAAGAAAAATAGTAGATATCAACAAATGGAAGATAAAACTGGAAAGTAAAAAAGATGAATGAACCAAAATTACCATAGATTTTTCTTAAAAATAAGAATTTCTTACATTTTTCTTACATAAACATGTTATATTGTTTGCGCAAAGGGGGAAGATGTGAGGCGAGCTAACAGTAATATAAAAGCTTGAACCATAACAACTTCCACTTTTTTTTGTTTAAAAATACATATATGAAAAAATTATTTCTTCTTATTCTGATACTATCACTTTTGATTCCGCAACTCTCATTTGCTGAAAAGTGAGACACTGAGATACACTTCAATCAAACTACCTGTCAGGTGGTTAGATATAGCTGCGATACTGACGATGTATGAGAGAAAAGGTATGGTTGGACATACTACGCTGATGACACTGGATGTTGATGTGAACAAATACTATCAAACAAAGAAATATCAACTCTAGAGTCAAAATCAGAAAGTTTGATTGTCGCTATAGATGTAGTATTCCCAGAAGTAGAATCTAGAAACAAACTCTTAAAGAGAATCAAATCATATCTAGCACAAAAGAGATCAAATACGATAAAAGCAAGATTGCTGAGTGATATAATCCTCGATAAACTCTATAATGCCTACTGAGATTTTTAGTACATAGACTCAAGTAAGATTCTTTCTTTGAGCTCTGTAAATCATGCTTGCGTCTGACTACTGACAAATATAACATCTAAATCTTGAAACTCCTCTGTGAGTTTCTTTTTTTGATCTTCAGAAATCATATCTATCTTATTAAATACATAGAGTTTTTTTTGAGTCGCTCAGATCTTTTCAAGTATATCATCTACTACCTCTATTTTCTCATGTATCTTCGGATCACTGGCATCTACGACGTGAAAAAGTATATCAGACTCAATAGAGTCTTCAAGCGTAGAAGCAAAAGCATCTACGAGCTTTGGTGGCAGATTACGTATAAATCCTATCGTATCATTGAGGAGGACTTCTTTTCCTGGTATATATTTAGTATCATCGACCTGTTTTCACTCTATCCACAGCTTCCCTACCGAGGTCCCGAGTGTAGCAAAGAGTTTATTTTCAGCCAGCACTCACTTTCCTGTGAGACTATTGAGGAGACTTGATTTTCCGGCATTGGTATACCCCACTATTCCTACCGTAAAGAATCATTTTCTTGATCTTCCCTTTCTATGTTCAGCTCTGACGCGCGCATATTTAGCCAAATCTTTCTTGATAGCCTCTTTTCTTCTATTCAAGTGACGCTTCATGATTTCAGTATTGGTTTCTCATCTTCATTTTCAGGCTTGTTTTCAGAGCTCCATACCCATATCAAAAATACGTGGTCACATATGCTTGATAGATGCGAGCTCTATCTGGAGTCTTGCTTCGGTAGTTTTTGCGTGACGCTCAAATATTTTCAAAATCAAATCAACTCTATCCCAGCATTTTGCTCCGATAGGCTTGAGGAGCTCATTGATATTATAAATCTGACTTGGTTTCAAGATATTTCAAAGAATCAGGAGATTGCACTCTTTGAGTTTCATCTCATCAATCATCTCATCCATCTTTCCACTTCCTATATAGGTTTTGTAGTCTGGGATTCCTCTCTTTTGGATGTGTTCGAGTATCACGACTCAACCATAGGTATTGACCAGATTCTCAACCTCGAGCATTCTATCTCTGATTTCCCCTTCTTCAGATATATTCTGAGGAAGTATATCTGCGATAAATACTCTCAGGTCTTGTCCTGAATACTCTAAATTTTCCTGGGCTTGTTCTAATTCTCTTTCTGTTCTTCACATATTTTATAAGTGCATATCGATTAAAAAACTATCTATCTCTGCTCTCTGAGCAGCTGCTATATCTGACGTCTCACTATCTCCTATCATAAGCGTATTTTCCTTTTTTAGTTTCTGACTTTTTATAATAGTCTCTATTCCCTCTGGATTTGGCTTTGGTGCAGATACATTATCTCTTCAGAGAACTATATGAAAACACTTGGTCATCTCTAGTTCACTGATAGCTTTATACAAAGTATTTTGAGTATTGTTTGAAAGTACATAGAAATTATATTTCTTTGCATTCTCTTTTATGAAATGAATTAAATCTGTATTTTCATTGAGCCCGAGAAAATGATTCTCCTCAGCTGTTATAAACATCTTATCTAAATCTTTTTTTCATTCTTCTGAGTATTTTTCTACCAGCATTTTATCAAATGCGTATCATCCATTTTCTTTCAGATACTCTTCTTCCTCATATTTTTTTGCTAATTGTTCTCTATCTATCTTGAGGTATGACCAATCGATAAGAAGCTGTACTATCGTCTCATCAAAGTCGAAAATGATATCGGTATAATCTGATGATTCTATAAATTCTATCAGCTCTGCAGTGTCTCTTTTAAACATAATTTTTATAATAAATAATACTCTATAGATAGTATATCTGTTTTCAAAAAATAAGAAAATGTATAAAAACTTTTTGACAATAGTTCAAAAAAGATTATCTATAGAATATACTTTTAATATAAAAACGTATACATGAGACACCTAAGTACTTGGACATATTTTTACTTTTACTTCTATCACGAAGTGAAGAGTTTTTGTATGTGTTTAAGTAAATAAGTTTAAAAACAGATAAAAGTTCTTCACGAATAGTGAGGAACTTTTTTTAATATATAATTTAGAATTATGACATGATTCGCAACATGAAACAATCGTCGTTTTCTAACAGACGATAATACATCACCTGAAACAGGAATAGCTACAAAACCAAATAAACAAGTAAATAAAATTTTATGGTGAGCAAAATGAGTTAAGGTAACAGAAAATGAGTGAGTAAAATCATGAGTAAAATGATTACTTGACTTAGGTACTGAACCAAGAGTTCCTGATAACAAATGACTATGGAATATAGATTAGAAGCACATACTAGTTTTAATAATATAACAGAATAAAATGGAATTAACACCGAATGGAGATAACAATACTCTACCAAGGATAACAGCTCCTGAAAATACTACAGATAATGTTGTGACCCCAACAAAAAACATTACAGAATCTTTAGTCGAGTCTCCCCAAAAACAAGCATTAGACATACTGCTAAAATATAAATGCATTGAACAAGATACAATTGAAATAAATGATGGTGTACTATCAATAAAAGACGTTTGAAATTTTCGTATAATCCTCTGAATAGAAAATATAGATGATATAAAGTGATTAGAAGTATGAGAAACAGGAAAAAACCGTGAAAGTTTGAATAACAAGGGTCTTATTAATAAAGTTCAAGTACAAGGAATTTTAGCCTTATTAGAAACTTTACCTGAAAAACTCTTAATTATCCCAAAACAATGACCTATAGATACTAGTAAGGCAATATATCCAAAACAAATGCTTTTAGAAGATATTATGTGTATGAGAGATGGTACGTATAGAATGAAAAATTCTAATCCTCATTCCATTTACAAAGATGTAATTACCAAGAAATGATGAACACTATCTATATCATATGCTGATAAAGAGAAAGCTACTGGTTATATTGAGCAAATATCAACATAATAACTTAAGCTTTTCTTAAGGAAAAAATTGTATAAAGTATTACGTTGAATAAAATAGAGAAAAATATAATTTAAAACTGAAATTTATGCATTACGATTTAATAATAATAGGTACCGGAAGTGCTGGTCTCCCAGCTGGAATGTACGCAAGTAGATATAAAATAAATAATCTCATAATAGGAGGACAACCAGGAGGAGCACTCGCTACATCTCACAAGGTTGAAAACTGGCCAGGAGTAATCTCTGCACCAGGAAAGGAAATCATGGACGATTTTGCAGCGCACGCTGTAGCTTCAGGAAGTGAGATACTCCAAGAACTCGTTACAGATTTTCAAAAAACTGAATCAGGTTTTGCTATGAAAACTACCAGTTGAAAAGAACTCACTTCGGACTACGTAGTACTTGCAACTGGAAATAAATACAGACACCTCGGAGTAAAGTGAGAAGATGAATTCCTTGGAAAATGAGTAAGTTACTGCGCGACATGTGACTGAATGTTTTTCAAAGATAGAGAAGTAGTAATAGTTGGTGGATGAAACACTGCAATGACCGAGGCTCTCTACCTCGCTGAGATATGTAAAAAAGTAACTCTCGTACATAGAAGAGATACCTTTAGATCAGAGGATATCTGGATAGACAAAGCCAGAGAAGCTGATAATATTGAATTTGTGCTCAACGAAGAAGTAGATGAAATTGCTGGAGGACTATTCATGGAAAAAGTTATTCTCAAGAGTGGAAAAGAGATTCCAGCTGATGGGATATTTGTAGCTATAGGGTCAGATGCTGATACCAAGCTCGTAGACCACCTCAACCCTACCAAGGATGATGAAGGATGTCTCGTGGTAGATGCAAGACAAGAAACCTCTATAAAGGGTCTCTATGCAGCTGGTGATGTAACAACGAACTCAAACAAGTTTAAACAAACTATTATGAGTGCAGCTGAAGGATGTCTCACTGCAAATAGTATCCATGAGGATATACTCAAGAGTTAGAATAAATTGACATGTAAGTAAAAATAACTATAAATATTTATAGTTATTTTTTAAATTAGCTTCATTATGGAATTAGATATAGGTTATGATACATGAATTAGCATAAATGCTAGCCAATATGCTCCTAAAGAAAGAATACCCTTTCCCGAATCAATAAAAATTAAGAGTAATAGATGAGTAAAAGATGTTTCATATAAACAAATTCCAAAAGAACACTCAGATTGAATACACTTTTACGATAATCGATTACTTATATCAGAAGATATTTTTGATAATGAAACTGGGAGTGAGAAAAATATTCTCAGTATAGAATGAAATAGACATATAGATAAAATAAGTCTATGGGTTTGATGAAAATTTAGTCTTATACTTAATCTTACGTGAAAAGATATAACAAATGAGTTTGAGGAAGTAAGTGAATCAAGTAGCATATTTTTCAAGCCAGATAATTATGACCCAAGTCATGGGATACAAGAAGAAGAATTTACATATCAAGAGACTAACTATGCCCTAAATAGTCCAGAAAAAAGGAAATGGGATCTTAATAATCCAAAACTATTTGATTTTCAAGATATTAGAGAAGCATTATATAATGCATGAGAAATAACAAAAAGACTGATGAAAGCAGTAGAGTTTGAAAAAGATATAGACCAAGAGGTACTAATGCAAATAAAAGACTTTAAATCCCGTAGTTCAATAGCATTTGCAGCTTGGCAAGATAAAAATGATCCTGATAAAAAAGAATCCTAAACGGATTCTTTTTTTTAAAACTTTACTATAAATTTACTGCCCTCTCACTCATCACTCTCAACAGAGATTTTCCAGTTATAGATGTCTGCTATCTTCTTCACGAGTGAAAGTCAGATACCAAATCCATTGGTTCCTCTAGCAGAACTTCCCTGATAAAATCTATCAAATATCTTTTCTATATGCTGCTTTCAGATTCATCTTCCATAATCCTGTATAGAGAAACCTGATTTATCTAAAGCTATATCTATCTTTCCTCATTTTTTTGAGTATTTGATAGCATTACCAAGGAGATTAGAAAAGAGTATGTAGAAATACTCTCTATTTATACTCAGCTCTAAATCAGAACTATCATCAAAATCTATAGAGAGTTTTTTTGCTTTTGCCTCATGAGAAAAATCAGATATCGCTCATTTTATTTCATCTGAGATTTTGCATTGATCTTTTGGATTGTTACTATTTATATCTGAGAGATCTATGAGTCATTCTATCAGTTTTCAGAGCCTCTCTATCTCCGATATAGATTCTTTTGTTAGATCTGTATTGAGTTTCTTTGATGCGCTGAGTATTTGTAAGTTTCCATGTATAACAGAAAGTGGAGTCTTGAGCTCATGACCTGCATTGTGAATAAAATTTCTCATATCATCCATGTTTTCCTCAACTGGCTTCAAACTCTTACTCACAAACCAGTATCCTAAATAATAGAATAAAACAGAAAGTAAAAGAGTAATGAGAGAAAAGAAGAGTAAGTCTTCGGTATATTCAGAAAATGGGTACTTCATCTTTCTAAAAAATACTACATGATGATCTCTATAATATCCTTTGAGCTTCTGGGTACGAACCATCACTTCATCAGTGAGATAAAATGATTTATCAAAATGAATATTGAGATTCTGAAAATCAAATCTCTGAACTATATTTTCAAATACGAGTTCATTATCAGAATTGATAACGATAAAACTAGCAAATCTTTCAGCAGGCAAAGTTTGCCTTTGAAATTTTTCTCATCTTTGAAAGAGATTTCTCTGTAAATCTTTTTTATTATATCATGGTATCACCATTTCTTTTTCATTGAGATTTTCTATGATTCAAGATGTAGTGAGTACAAAAGATGATTTATCTCTTCTGAGATCATTTTGATATTTAAATGTAAAAAATACTCCTTCTAAAATAAGCGCAATAATAAATACAAGAATCGTAAAGATAATGGTAAGTTTCTTTTTTGTATATTTTAAATTATTGTTCATCTTAGATATTTATCATGTATCACACACCTTTTTTTGTTTCTATGATTTGTCTATCGAGTTTTTTTCTCAGGTATCCGATATACACATCTACTGTTTTTGAAAACATAAAATCTCCATCAAACTCACCCCATACTTTTTCGTAGAGTTCTTTTCTCTCTACTGCTCTCCCATTATTTTGAGCGAGATATTTAAATAAATCGTATTCCAGTTTTGAAAGCTTTATTTTTTGTTTCCCTTTTGATACTTCTACTTTTTCTACATCAATAGTATAGTCTCCTATATAGATAAAAGTATTGCTTTTATTTTTGAGATTTCTTCTCGATAAACTTTTGAGTCTCGCTATAAGTATATCGTAATCAAATGGTTTGGTGAGATAGTCATCTGCTCAAGCCTCGAGTCACTCAATCACGTCTGATTTCGAGCTACGAGATGTCAGCATGATGATTGGAGTATCTTTTTGTTTTTCTCTCAGAGCCTTACATACTTCTATACCATCTATCTCTGGGAGATTTATGTCGAGCACTATAGCATCGTAGTAGTTTACACTTGCTTTATGGAGTGCATCTCTTCCATTCATACTCAACTCTGAGTCTATGTCTTTTAAACTCAAAAATGTAACAAGATTTCTAGCTAATGACTGATTATCCTCTACTACCAAAACTTTCATATAGACGCATTATTATTAATACCTCTATAGTATATATGCAATGTAAGAAATACATAAGAAAAAAGACCTAAGAATGAATTCTTGGTCTTTTTTCCTTGTTTATGAAAAGCAAGCACTTACAAAAGCTTGCGTGTATAAATATATGTATCTATTGTAAGAATCTGGTAAGAGTTTTACTTTTTATTTTTCTCCTCTAGGTCATTTCTTGTGTCCACCTCTTTTTCCTTTTTTACCTTTATGGTTTGCTTTAAACTCATCAAGCTGAGCTTGCTCTACTTCTGTAAGCTCTTCACCTGACTTTTTCTTTTCCATTACCTGCGCTATAGCTGCTCTTGCTTCTTCTCTATCTAGTTTCTTTGCTTGCATTTCAGCTAATTCTACTGATTCCTCATCAGTCAGTTCAGTTCCCTGAAGGAGTTTTTCGATAATTTCTTTTCCTGGTCTTGATGATTTTCTTTCATCATCAGTGCTACTTATTTTTTCTAGCATCTCTACTCTCAGTTCAGTTTGTTCTGCAGTAAGAGTATCACCATTTATAAGTGCAGTTATGAGTCCATTTTTTGCTTCTCTATTTGCCTCTCTTTCAGCTTTTTTTGCTTCTTTTTCAGCTTTTATCTCATCTACTTGAGCTTGTTCAGCTGTAGTGAGTGTTTCACCTGATTTTGCTTTTTGAAAGAGTTCACGGATCTCAGGATCTCATTTAAATCATCTTTCTCCAGAGTCATCAGCGCTCGAAAGAGCAGCAAATCAAGTAGTTGTGATACCTAGAATGAGTACTCACGTTAATAGTTTGTTATTCATAATGTTATTATTAAAAAAATATTGCTTCTGCCAGGGTGCACTCCTGAACATAAAGCAATATAATCATGAGGATTAAGAGAAAAGTAAGAAACACTCATCTAAAAAAATAAATAGTAAAAAAACGAGCAGTTCAAGGAAAAAATAAGTTTGTTGAGATAAGCGTACTATAAGTACGTGTTCGAGAGAAATCTTATATTTTGACGAAGAAATCCGAAGTTTTTCTACTATTTGTTACATAATTTCAACTACTCTGTCGGTAGAATATCTCACTTTTTTTGCAGCTGCATATTTATCAGAATTATCCCTATATCCTACTGGAAGCACTACTACTGAGGCATATCATTTGTCAGTGAGTCAGAGTAGTTCATCATACTTAGCTGATACAAATCACTCTACAGGACAGCTATCTATCTCCATTTGAGCACATACTGTCATGAGATTTCCAAGCGCTATATAGATTTGTTTTTCTATCCAAACTTTTTTAGCATCGTCATCCATATTGCTGAGAAATCATTTCATCATATCAGAGTATCACTGTATATCTTCTATAGATTGATCTCTAGTATCTGCTATATCTTTTACAAATTCATCTACGTCTGACTCAGTAAAGCTAGTAGGTCTCGCAAGTACAAAGAGCTCTGAACAATCAGAGATTTGAGGTTGATTCCAACTATGCTCCACGAGTGAATCTTTGAGCATCTGACTTTTTACCACAAATAGCTTCCATGGTTGTAAACCAAAAGATGATGGTGTGAGACGAAATGCTTCTATAAGAGTATTTAGGTCTTCATTTTCTATTTTTTTTGAAGTATCAAATGCTTTCGTAGCATATCTCCAATTAAGCGTATCAATTATGTTCATTTTATTTTCTATTTAAGTAATAATTATTTTTGGAATATTTTATTCCATGCTGGTAAAAATATAGGAGTGTGTTTGCTGTATTTTGCGTATTTCTTATCCCCTTCATATCTCTTCTCTAGAAGTGGAACTCAAGTTACATAGCGAACTATGATAGTTATGACTATCCATCCAAC
Organism: uncultured Candidatus Altimarinota bacterium; assembly: GCA_937999345.1. Taxonomy (GTDB): domain Bacteria; phylum Patescibacteriota; class Gracilibacteria; order BD1-5; family UBA6164; genus CALLBL01. The sequence continues at coordinate 21,192 of CALLBL010000008.1, forward strand.
AAAAGCAAAAATACTTACTTGGCTGGCTATGATGGATATTCAGAGCCAAAAAGCACTTTCTCAAAAGTATTGAGGATATCTATGATACTCTCTGAGTCATTCAGTGAGTATTTGTCATTTTTTCTTTGTTTTCATGAAGAGAGCGAGTTCTCTATCAGCTCTGAGCTCATAGAAAAAACCAAAGAGTGCTACAGTTCATCCAAGCAGAGATAATAAAAATACAGGTTCATATTCGTTGAGATGGATAAGAAAAATCGGAGTAGCTATGATACACATCACGATTCACTGGAGCATATATACTTGGAAAAAACTTCTTGTCTTCACATAGGTCCATTCCTCTCTCCATTTAGCATATCTTGCATCTTCTTTACCGTGAGATAGGTTTTTCATCCCTATATGTAGTGTCAGTCTGGTACCCCAGAGAAATACCAGAAAAGTGATAAGTGTCTGAGCCAGTGTCTCATCGCTGTAAAAGAAAAACCCCATACCAGCTATCACCATAAAACCAAATCCCCAAAATATATCAGCTACACTATTATCTTTGAGATACAGTGAGGTTAAAAATACAAATATATAAAGCATAAAAAGTGTTGTAAGTATAGTAATCATTATAAAACGTTATTGATAAAATTTGAAAATAGATACATAGTAAGAGATACAAGAGCGCAAATCACTCATCCCCATACTATATCGACCGCAGCAAACTGCACTGAATAATTTTTGAGAAATGTAAGATTGGTAAGGTCATATACTCCGTAGAGACAAAGTCCGAGAAGAGCTCAGTATCAAAGCGCTGATGGTACCGAAGTAGCATATCCTGACTTGGTTACAAATATTATAGTCATGATGACAATAACAGCCCAAGCTCAGAGTCATACTCAGAGATTAATCTGCGCAGAACCATTTTCTACTACAATCAAATCTCAGAAGCTTCTCACGATGAAATCTCTCATAACAAATCAGAGCCATATAACATCTCATACGATGATAGTTGCAAATCCCACGAGAAACGTAAGAAATAGTTTTAAAATTTCCATAAACAAATAATTAAAAAATTACAATATAAGTATAATAAAATAAAGAAGAAAGGCAATTATGATGCAGTCAGAGGTCTAAAAAAATCCTCTAATGCTTTTTCTTGCCTTCTCTGTTTTGATTCTCTTTTTTCAATGAGATACAATTCTTGTTGGTAGGTACGTTTATCGATAGGAAGAGATTCAAATTCTCCTGGTTTTGTATTTTCAAAGATGAGCGAAGTATCAAAACTCGTATCAAATATGTTATCTACTCATTTTACTTCGGCTATAGTACTTATTCCAAACATAATAAAAGTGTTATAAAAAAATAATATAACACTAATATAAACGAGACGTGTATGAGAAATGTATGAAAAATTTAGAGAAAATTTACGAGTCAAATCACTATGAGTCATGTGACGATCGAAAATACAAAACTTCCCATCACTCTTTTTCAGAAGCTCTTTTCTCAGAGTCTCCATGCTATAGATCCTTTTACGAGATTGTTTGACATCACAGCAAGGAGCACAGTACTCGCTGCTACTGTAAACGATATGAGTCATCTCTCAGAATCTACAGACATCGTCTGCGTCACCGCGTCTACATCTGCGAGACCAGAGACGATACCGAGCGCTGAATAAAAGAGGTTTTCTCCCCAGATATCTTTGTAGATTATTCCCACTCCAGAGACAAACTTGATGAGTACTATAAGTCCAGCAAACTGAAGCGCAGGCAGTACACGGAAAGGACTTCTCACACCTGTTTCTGTGCTGATTTTCTTTTTACTCTTATCAGATCTACTGCGAATATAAAAGTATCCAGTCGCTATCATAAATGCTATGAACATAGCTCCTCACGGTATGAGAATAGCTTGAAAGAGTGCAGCGCTAAAGAAAAACACAATAGCAAACACGCGAAGAAACATGATACAAGAAGCCAGCAGCGTCCCGATGACATACGAGTTTATATTTCCTGGGTCTTCTTTACTCTTGGTTGTCATGCTCGCTGTAGTTGCTGTCGATGATACCATTCCTCAGAGTATAGACGAGAGGATAATAGATGAGTTCTTCCCTACAAACTTTGAGAGAATATATCCAAGATAGGAAACCCCTGACATCACTACCACGAAAAACCAGATAGAGTATGGATTAAAAAAATCAAACGTTACGAGAGGGTGAGACATCTCTACATTTCCAGCTGTAAAAAATGAAAATATATCAACCAGTGAAAATCTCTGATTTGGGAGGAGTGGAAGTATCACAAATGCTATCGCTCAAAACTTAAGTGTCGTACGAAGCTCATCTTTGCTTATGTATTTACTCACTCACTCAAACATATCCTTTGAGGAAACGATAAATGTAAATAGTATCGCGAGGATGATAGCAAACTGAGGGAGTCAGAAAAATACAAGAGCTCATATAAAGTATGTGAGTATAGCAATCAGCTCAGTCGCTGGAGATATCTCAGTGTTTTTAAATACGCTATGAGCGTAGTGGATAGCTACCAGCAGAACCGTAACTACGAGACCAGTCAATAAAAATATATACCCACTATCCATGATACTATCCACTTGCGTCATCAGCGCACCAAATATAGAAATCAGCGCAAAGCTACGAATCGAACCGAAGTGCATATCTGCCTGAGTTTTCCTCAGTGTTCTTTTTGTTCCTTTTCCTATATCTTTATCGATACCGATGAGTCATCCTAGGACTCAGCTGAGGAGTAATCCTAGGAACAGATTTTGAAGTGTTTGTAGGTCCATGGGTTTTTAGGTTAGGGTGTATAATTATAGTATAATGAAAAATAAATGAAGATGAAATTTTGATTTATCTCTAAAAGATTATAATAACTATAATAATTTACAACTTCACTAAACAGCATATATGGAATGGAAAAGCTCAAAAAAAATAAAAGAATGAAATAATAATTACGAAATACCAACAAATTGGCTAGGAATAGAATATTATGAAGCATTAAATATTCTATTTAGAGTAGAGAATACCTTAAGAATACTTGTTTTTATTATCTTAAAAACACAACATAATATTGAGTGGAAAAATTTAATGATTAAAACTCAAATGGGTAAAGATAAGTCTGTAAATTCTATTGCAAATCAAAGATTAAAGCAGGATAATGATTATGGTTATTTATGATTTAGTATTAGTACTCCTTTATTACACTTAACTAGTAATGAATTAATTAATTTAATTTTCCAAGAAGAATACCGGAAATACTTCAAAGGATTCTTTCCATGAAAAAAAGAGATAATAAAATATAAACTTGATGAAATAGGTAATATTAGAAATGCCCTTGCTCATTTTAGACCAATCAAAAAATGAGATATAGATTTAATAAAACAAAATTCTCTTCATACTTTATGAAAAATAGAAAATTTTATTTATAACTTTATAAGTTTCTGAGATAATATAGCACACTCAAATAATGAAGATTGGTACAAAAAATTAAAGTCTTTAAAGGAAGAAAACTTTAAAATATCTTTCAACGAAGATGAGAAGAAAGATTGGGTGTCAATAACACTAACTTTTAGTATAAAAACATTCGAAAAAGAGAAAGATGTATTTAGTGATGATTTATTAATGAAGGCATTCATACCTGATAATAATAAAATAATGGAGAGGTTTGAAAACCTAGTAACATACTCAACATGTATTACAGAAAATTATCCATTCAGTTATTTAAATGATATAAATCAAGAACGAGAACTAGAAAAACAATTAAAGTTAAAATTTAGTAAAGAAAATTTAGAAAAAAACTACGAAAAAATATACAAAGATTTAGAAAGTTTAAGTAAAGAGTTAGGTAAAGATGAAAGCACGCTAGAATCTAAATGAATTAGGAAATGAAATATCTTAGAAGTTGTAGAATGTACATATGGGCATCGAGAATATGATGAAGGTTCTTTTTATTCTTTAGATATAACTCCTTTTAAAACTAAAATAACAGATAAATCCCCTCAAGAATTTTGGGGTAATCTAAATTATACTTCTAGAGATTTTGTAACAAGTTCTAGTAGATACCCATGGATGCCTGTTAATATAAGCAACTAATGAAAAACAGAAAATTATCAGTATTCTTACAAATTTCTTAATATTGATTAATATAGTAGAGATAATTTAAAATATAAATAACAATAAATGAAAACATACCTAATAAGTTTTGTCCTTCTGGCATGAATACTCTTCAGTGCTCCTGCTCTGGCTCATGAATATACTTCCAATAATCTCTCTCCAGAACAAGAACAGGCAGTAGAGAAGAGGTTGTGAGTATTTTTTAATGCTGTTGAAAAGTATAGCATAGAAAGACAAACGCAGATTTATACGATTTTAGATGAGAGGCTCGAAAAGTATGTAGGTAGATATGCAGTAGACTCAGTCAACTATAGTATCATTGATATCCTGACTCAGGCTGTAGAGCATAAAAAAATGGATATAGCCTCACCAGCGAAGGATATACTTTCGCATGTGATATATGGAACTAATTATCATATAGTAGTAGAACCTGAAGTAGAAACGATAGAAGAAATAATAATCACAGAGAAAGAAATAATAGTAGAAGAAAAAGAAGTAATATATAGAGCTGACTTGGACACGGAAAATTTAAATGAATATGATAAAAATATACTAGCATGAACTGCAGGATGAATCATGAGTGTGAGAATCAGAGCTGATCGTGAACCAATAGAAACAGAAACTGTAGAAATAGGATTTAACCAAGATATAGATAATATATGACTCAGAGCAAACCTTTATCATGATGGTATACTCATAGCAGAATCCTCAAAAAGTGACGCAGATGGTATTAGTATAACATTTGAAAATCTGAAATGATTCATTATTGGAGAAACAACAAGTTTTCTTCAAATTGAAATTTTACCTGAAATTATCTGAAGAGATCATATTTGAGAAATAAGAGAAGGATTAGTAGTAACAGGTGTCTCACTGAGAGACAATACATGAACTATATCTGGAAGACATGTATGAACACAAAGATATACCGATTTTTCTCCAGAATTTAATATCGTTCCATTAGCTCTTGAAACAAAGATAGAATCTCAATTTGAGAAAGATAAATCAATAGCATTGCTCCATATCAGTACTGACGCATGAGAAAACAATGATAATGGAAATGGGTTTTCTCCAGAACTTACTGGTATCAATATAGAATTCACTTCCATTCAAAAGGAGTGAGATATAACTGTATTTAATGGAAATGGTGAAATAATATGATTCAGTGTTACTAGGAGAGATCCTAGAGAAGTTTCTATTCTCACTGGACCTAGAAGTGTTTTTATCCCTCTTGATGATAGTATATCGAATAAAGGTGAAGTCTATGAAATAGTTACAAATGCTGAGGGTATTTTTAGAATTCCTCAGGATGGAATAAGATATTCTACAGGACGTCAAGGATTTGAAACAAATCTAGAAAAAGAATTATTTTTAGGAGAAAGATAAGAATACCTAATAAAGAAAAAGCACTCATGATTACGAGTGTTTTTTTATAAATTTTTCTTTTAACTCTTTTATCTTCTCTATATCTATCTTCTTAAGATTATTCACTACAAACTGCTGCCTTCACTTTTCAAAAGTTTCTTTATTTTCATACACAAAGTTCCAATACAGATAGTTATACGGACAGGCATCATCTGTGTATTTTTCTTTGTGATTATACTTACATCCTTTGCAGTAATCAGACATCTTATTTATATAGTTCGCACTCGCGACATATGGTTTTGTTGCGAGTTTTCAACCATCAGCGTACTGACTCATACCAAGCACATTTGGAGTCACCACCCATTCAAAAGCATCGGTATAGTATTCAAAAAACCATTTGTTTAACTCATGGGGATTCAGTCCTGCCAGCAGTGAAAAGTTTCAGATAATCATAAGTCTCTGAATATGATGAGAAAAGTTTTCTGATTGTACTTGCTTCAATGTATTTGAGAGACAATTCATATCTGACACCTCAGCGTTTGACCAAAAATAATCTGGAAGCTCACGAGTATGCTTGAGGTAATTGTCCTCGTAAATACTGTCTTTATAAAACATAAAAAAGTGATACATATACTCCCTCCAGCCAAGTATTTGCCTGATAAATCACTCTTTATTATTCATAGCAGTATCGCTCTCCTCTACAGCTCTCACAACTTCTCTTGGTGACAGCATTCCGTAGTTAATAGCTGTTGAAAGTAGGGAGTGATGTACATAGTTATCATCCTTGTACATCGCATCCTCGAGCCTCCCAAAATCATCCAGATGATGCTCTAGAAAATACTCAAGCAGCTGTAATGCTTCGTCTCTACAAGTTGGTTGAAAAGAGTTCAGTTGATGTTTATAATATTTCTCTGCCTCTTTCAGTTCATCAGATTTCTCGAGAGAAAAATCCCAGCTCTTTTCATGTTTTCTATCAAATTTTCTATTTTCCTTATCATAGTTCCACTGACCTCACTCAGGATCTTTTCCATCCATCAGGATATCCTCTTTTTTTCTCATGAATCTATAAAAGTATTCCATGATAGGAGGTTTTTTGTACTGCTCTTTAAAGTCCTCGTGTGAGAGAAAAAAACTCTGAGTATCAGGGAGTATCTCGAGCTCTAGTCAGATATTTTCTAACCTTTTTCCTATTTTTAGAAAGTTTTCATAGACATAGTTTTCCACTGGTTTTACGAGAACGAATTTCTTTACATCATGGTTCTCAGCAAACTTTTTGAGTCCTGAAAAAAAGGTTTTCTCACACATAAATTCTGCTGTTTTTCACTTAGACTGGAGCGTATTTATCATATGCTTCCCTCCAGCGTAGTCTATGATTTTACTTTTGGTGTTGAGATTCAGATTCTCTCACTGAAACTTGATTTTTCAGGTATGATGAATATAAATAAAGTGAGTATATTTCGTATATATATAATCACTTCTGAGTTGGTTATAGAGAATTATTTGTGCTATCACTATTATGAAAGAAAAAATACAAATCATCTGGTTCAAGAAAAACCTTCGTACTCAGGATAATGCAATCCTAGCAAATATCAACCCAGATATTCCTACGATCTGAGTGTATTTTTTTGAGCCTCATATCATGGGTCTACCAGACTACTCAGATTTTCATCTCAAGTTTACCGTTGAAAGTTTAGAAAGCCTCAACACTCAATTAGAAATATACAATATCCCTCTACTCTCTCTCCCCTATGACGCTATATCAGGATTGACTCATCTCGCTGCTCTCTATGAAATAGAGTTAATTCATAGTCATGAAGAGACTGGAAACTGGGAGACATACATGAGGGATAAAGAGCTTATCAAATGGTCAAAAAGAGAGTATACCAAGCTTATAGAATACCCAACCAACTGAGTTGTAAGGAGATTAAAATCGAGAGATGACTGGAGCAAGATATGGAAAGAGAGAATGTCAGAAGACATATATATAGCTCAAAAGGTATCAGCAATAGTGGAAATACCAGAAAAAATAAAAACACTTTCGCATGAAACAATACGAAAACAAAGAAAGAAAATAGAACATCTGAAAACCATTCAAAAATGATGAGAAGATGCATGATTACAAGTACTCGAAAGCTTCCTCTCAAAAAGAAGCAGTTCATACATGTACGATATAGGTAAGCCATTTGAGTCACAAAGCTCCTGCTCTAGACTCTCTCCATATATCACTTACTGATGCCTCAGTATAAAGCAGGTTTTTCATGCGAGTATTTTACGTATGCAAGAACTCAAAGACGTAGGAACTCCAACAGCAAAAAAACATAGAAAATCTATCAGCATGTTTCTAGCGAGACTCCATTGGCAATCTCACTTTATCCAAAAACTGGAGGATGAACCAGAGATGGAATGGAAAAATCTTAATCCAAAATTTGATAGTATTCGTCAGGAAATAGATCATGAACTCATAGACAAAGTTTTTACAGCTCGCAGTGGGATTCCGTATATCGATGCGACTATAACACAACTACAACAGTATGGTTGGTGTAACTTTCGTAGTCGCGCAGTACTGGTAAGTTTTCTCTGTAATACTTGTATGCAACCATGGCAAGCTGTAGTACATAAAATAGCCCAACTATTTACCGACTATG
>CALLBL010000009.1 GCA_937999345.1 uncultured Candidatus Altimarinota bacterium
ATTATTTTACATATATAAATTATATGGTATAATAAGTTTGATTTATATCAGAAAAATCTTATACTAAAACTATATAGTCTTACTAAAATCTATGTACAAAACTCACCTGATAAAAGTATACCATAGCTATACTAAGTGAAAAAAATACATCACTGAGTTTTTTGAAGACATCAGTAAGACGCTCGAAGATAGAAAGATGATCTTTGGTATCAACTATTCAAAATGAGAAAATTTCTTCTCATATACATCAGATGAAGCTACCTACGGGACTTTTGAATCACAGTTTTATACACACTTCAATAACTTCCAAATCACAGATGACAATAAATGAGTTTGGGATTTTGATACGAGCAGAACAGTAGTATGAGAACTGAAACTCGAGAACAAATGGTTCTACCCATTTAAATACTCAACAACAGATGGAACTGATTTTATATTTAACATGTTTAGGAGCTTTGAAAACTTCTCACTTATCAAGGATAAAGTAGGTTTTTTCATAGAGCTTGAACCTATTGTATGAGAAAGTTTTAAGTTTTTTATCAAGTCAAAGATTCATTATCGTCTCTTTAGAATCAAGCTCTTTTTCAAGTTTTTCAAGTATATGTTTAACCACAAAATCAAAAAAGATTGGAAAAGTGCAGGACATCAATACTTTCAATATAAACTGGAACAAGATCTCTTTCACGCAAAAATATACATGGTAGTGCAAGCAGATAGCAAACTTCTCGCGAAGTGAAAACTCAAATCACTCTTTAATAACTTTCTTGTTTTCAAAAACTATCCTCTCAATCAGTTTAGGATGGCTATCCATGAAAACATTACAGAGATAGAGCCATTTAAAATGGGGAAAAACTTCCAGAAAAATACTATCACTTCAGAAGAGGTATCGTCTTTGTTACATTTTCCAAATAAACCAAAAAATGAAACCTCACTTCTCAAGGTAAAATCAAAAAAACTTGCTCTTCCTATCTGAGCTCCAACCTTTGACTACACAAAAAACAAAGTCGGAGAAGTCATGCCAAAAAAATACCCAAAAGATGTAAATATAGTATGAGTCAGTGACTATAGATCTATCACCGTACCAGTTTGAATCCATGATGAGGATAGACTCAGGCACATATATGTAGTGGGGAAAACAGGGACATGAAAGTCTAAGTTTCTCAATTCACTCGTTATCGATGATCTCAAGCAATGAAGATGAGTATGACTCATAGATCCGCATGGAGATCTGATAGAAGAAATCATTCCTCATATACCAAAAGAAAGAGTCAAAGATGTTATCATATTTGATCCTACAGATGAACAATTCCCGTTTTGTTTCAATCCACTTGATATCAAATCGACAGAAAGCAAGCAAATACTCGCAAAATGATTTATCGATATCTTTAAAAAGTTCTTTTGATCTAACTGGAATCCTAAACTCGAACATGTGCTGAGAATGATATTTCTCGCACTTCTGGATAAAGAGGATTCTACCCTCTTTGATATCATCAGAGCCCTGACTGATAAGGACTTTAGATACGATATGATTGAAGCCGTAGAAGACGATGTAGTAAGAAACTTCTGGACCAACGAGTTTGCTGGATGGAGCCAGCAGTTCAATACCGAAGCTATCATGCCAATACTCAACAAAGTAGGTCAACTCCTCAGTATAGATATCCTGAAAAATATATTTTCAAGTCATGAAAATAGACTCGATTTTAGAGAGATGATGGATGAGAGTAAGATACTTCTCATCAAGCTTCCAAAGTGAAAACTCCAAGAAGAAATCATGTGATTCCTCGGAGCTATGTTTGTAACCAAGATATTCCAAGCATCGATGTCGAGACAAGGTATTGCAAAAAAGGATAGAACACCTTTCTTTCTCTATGTAGATGAGTTCCAAAACTTTGCAACCGATACGTTCTGAGAAATACTCTCAGAGGCCAGAAAATACTGACTCTCTCTCGCTGTAGCTCATCAGTTTATCAAGCAAATACCTGAAAATATCAGTGACGCTCTATTCTGAAATGTATGAACACTTATCAGTTTTAGAATCTCAAGTGAAGATGCACTTCACATGCAAAAACACTTTGATCCATTCCTGAGCGCGTATGATCTCGCAAATCTCAACATCAGAGAGTTTTACTGTAAGCTCCTGGTAAAGTGACAAGTAAAAGATCCATTTTCTCTCAAGAGTGTATATCTCCCTGATAAAAATGTATCACCACAATACATAGAAGCGCTCTACAATATATCAAGAAAAAAGTATGCAAGAAGTTTAGCCGAAGCAAGAAAAATAGTAGTAAAAGAGCAAAAAGATGTCGTAGAAAAACTCGAGACTTTTTCTGAGCCTATAATTTAAACACCTCACTCCTACACTCCAGAGTGCTTTCTCTTGAACAAGTTCAATTTACCTTATCCCCTCTCTTACAAGGAGAGGGGTTTTTTATTATTGAAAAAGAGGTATAAAAATGTAAAATAAAAATGTGTATATCCTCACTATTTATGATTATGAAAAAAGTATGTAGCATCACCCAAGAAAGCTTTATTGTGAGAGATGAAGATATAAAAATATATGAAAGACTATGAGTTTCGATTCCAACAATCTCTCCAAATGAGAGACAAAAAGTTCGTATGGCATGGAGAAATGATAGAGTTTTTTATCATAGAACCTGTGATTTTTCTGGAGATAATATCATAGCGATGTATCCTCAAAAAACTATCTATCCAGTGTACCATCCAGATATATGGTGGTCAGATAAATGGAATGCAATGAATTATTCTCAAGAATATGATGAAAATAAAAGCTTTTTTGCACAATGGTATGAATTATTAAAAAAAGTACCGAGACCATGAGTAGATTTAGTAAATTGTGAGAATTCTCTGTATTGTAACTATTGTGGAGATGATAAAAACTGTTACCTAGATATCGCGTGAGAGTGAAATGAAGAGTGTTATTACAACCTCTTTACCAAATACTCAAACTACTCTGTAGATGGAACTTTTGTGTATCATAGTGAAAATATGTATGAGTGTATAAATTGCTATAAATCGTATAATCTGAAATACTGTAAAAAAGTAGCAGATAGTAGCGACTGTTTATTTTCATATGATTTAAAGGGGTGTAAACACTGTATACTATCATCTGGACTCAGAAATAAAAGCTACTGTATAGAAAATATAGAATATTCAAAAGAGGATTATGAAAAGAAAATAAAAGAAATAGATTTAGGAAATAAAAAAGTACTAGATACTTATATCAAAGCGTGGCACAATCTCATGGAATCATCTATTCATAAATATGCAGGAATGCTAAACTGTGATCATGTAGTCTGAGATGATCTTGCTGATTCAAAAAATGTATATCATGGTTTCAATGTATGAGAATGTGAAGATTGTTCGTATCTTTACGATGTACTTGAAGCAAAAAAATGTGTGGACTTAAATTATTCCCTTTATCATCCTGAAAATTCTGTAGAACTTATATCTACACTCAATCTGAAACTTTCAGCATTTAATAGTGCGAGTCATTTTTCTACTAGTATATTTTATTGTCAGCAGTGTGACCATTCAAACAATTTATTTGGATGTATATGACTTCAAAATAAAGAGTATTGCATACTCAACAAGCAATACTCTAAAGAACAGTACGAGAAGTTAAAAGAAAAAATAATTGATAAAATGAAACAAGACTGAGAATGGTGAAAATTCTTCCCTGCTTCTATGAGTCCTTTTGGATACAACGAAACCGTAGCAAGTGAATACTTTCCTCTAGATAAAGAAAAAGCAACATCTACATGATTTAACTGGAGTGATTATGAGCCTCCTTTGCCAAAAGTTGAAAAGATTATTCCAGCAGATAAGCTCCCAGATCATATCAGTGATATTCCTGATGATATTCTCAATTGGGCAATCAGATGTGAGCTTACAGATAAACCATTTAGAATTATAGCTCAAGAATTAAAGTTTTATAGAAAGCATAACTTACCAGTACCAAGAAGACATCCAGATACTAGACATGCAGATAGAACCAAACTCAGAAACCCTAGAGAACTATTTGAAAGAAACTGTGACAAATGTGAAAAAGATATACAAACCACCTATGCTCCAGAGAGAAAAGAAACCGTGTATTGTGAAGAGTGTTATCATAAAGAAATATATTAAATTATGGAGAAAATTATTGAAAAGAAGACTTGCAAACACTGCTCTGCAAATTTTCATATCACTGATAGAGACATAGAGTTTTACAACAAAATATCTCCTGTTTTTGCATGAAAAAAATATAATATCCCCACTCCGAAACTTTGTCCTGATTGTAGGCAGCAAAGAAGACTTAGTTTTAGAAATGAGAGGTATATCTATAAGAGGAAATGTGATGCCACCGGTCAAGATATAGTTTCTATTTATTCTCCAGATACATCATATAAAATATATGAACTCAATTATTGGAAATCAGATAAATTTGATGCTATGGATTACGGAAGAGAATATAATTTCTCTAAAAGTTTTTTTGATCAATATAAAGAGCTCCTAATTGATGTACCAAAAAACAGTATTAACTCAAGCTCTAGCAATGAAAACTCTCAGTATGTAAACTATTGTTCATATATGAAAAATAGTTATCTTATATTTGACAGCATGAAGACTGAAGATTCTTACTATGGAGTCAAAGTAACAGGATGTAAGGATAGTATCGATAACACACATATATATTTCTCTGAAAATTGTTATGAATGTAATGACTGTTCAAAATGTTATTGACTCTCATTTTCAAGTTTTTGTGAGTGATCTAGTCAGTCAATGTTTCTATCAAGCTGCATAGGGTGTGAAAACTGTTTCATGTGCTTCTGACTCGTAAATAAAAAGTATCATTTCAAAAATAAAGAGTACAGTAAAGAAAAATATGAGAAAATAATATCTGAATATATTGAAAAAATAAACTCTTGAAAAATAGAAGAAATAAAAGAAGAATTCTATAATTTTATTCTAAGCAAGGCTCATAAAAATCTTAACTTGATATGAAGTGAGAATTGCACATGAAATAACATCACAAACTCATCAAACAGCTCTCATTGTTTTGATGTAGTAAATATAGAAAATTCTAAATATTGTTCAGCTATATTTAATTCTCAAGATTGTTATGACTATGAATCTTGGTGAGACAAATCATTTATGATATATGACTGTATAGCTGTTTGAAGTAAGTCAAATAATGTCTTATTTTCTTCTTGAGCACTATCATGAGCATCAAATTCACTATATTGTGCATATTCAAGTCGTTGCAAAAATGTTTTTGGTTGTATTTGAATTAGAGATAAAGAGTACTGCATCCTCAACAAACAATATACAAAAGAAGAATATGAAAATCTTGTCCCAAAAATTATAGAAAAAATGATACAGGATGGAGAATGGTGAGAATTCTTTCCATCAAACATGAGTTCATTTTGATACAATGAAACCGTAGCAAATGAATACTTCCCATTAACCAAACAGGAAGCTCTCGAAAAATGATTCAATTGGTCAGGCTATGAAGCACCATTTCCAAAAGTAGAGAAGATTATTCCAGCATCTAAACTTCCAAGTGATATAAAAGAGATTCCAGATGATATACTCAACTGGGCTATCGAGTGTGAAGTCACCAAAAAACCATTTAGAATCATAAAACCAGAACTCGAGTTTTATAGAAAGCATAACCTTTGAGTCCCAAAGAGACATCCAGATCAGAGGCACTTAGATAGGATGAGTCTCAGAAACCCAAGAAAACTCTATGAGAGAAAATGTGATAAGTGTAACGTAGAAATACAAACTACTTATGCTCCAGAAAGAAAAGAAACCGTGTATTGTGAAGAGTGTTATCATAAAGAAATATATTAAATTATGGAGAAAGTTATTGAAAAGAAGACTTGCAAACACTGCTCTGCAAATTTTCATATCACTGATAGAGACATAGAGTTTTACGACAAAGTATCTCCTGTTTTTGCATGAAAAAAATATAATATCCCCACTCCGAAACTTTGTCCTGATTGTAGGCAGCAAAGAAGACTTAGTTTTAGAAATGAGAGAAGTCTATACAAAAGAAAATGCAATCTTTCTGGAAAGGATATAGTTTCACTTTATTCTCCAGATAAACCAATTAAGGTTTTCAGCCAAGATGCTTGGTGGTGAGATAGCTGGGATGCATGAGATTATTGAATAGATTTAAATTTAACAGAAAAATTCTCAGAACAATTTTATAAACTCAGCATAGTTGTTCCTAAGATAAACATCTTAAATTGGGAAAGTACAAATTCAGAATACACTAATCAATCCACAAATAATAAAGATAGTTATTTTTTAACATCATCAGGATTTAATGAGCATTCAATGTATTCTCATTGGTTAAAATATTCAAATCATTGCAATGACTCACTTCAATGCTGAAATAGCGAGAATTCATATCAATGTATCAATACAGAGAATATATATAATTCGTGTTATATAGAAAATTCCGAATCAATAGATACATCTTTATTATTGCATGATTGTAAAAACACATCTAACTCTATAGCTTGTAGTAATCTAAGAAATAAAAAAAACTATTTCTTAAATCAACAAGTTACAAATAAGGAGATTGAAGTCATAACAAATAAAATGAGAGAAAATAGAGAATATTTTCTTCATATATATCAGAAGTTTAAAAAACTAAAACAAGAATCTATCAAAAAATGTACATTTTGAGAACAAAATCAAAATGTATCTTGAGATTATATATTTAAGTCAAAGAATGTGTATCATTGATTTAATTGTGATGATGTGGAAGATGTCTCTTATAGTTTTGATTCTCTTGTTTGAAAGGATTCTTATGACCAAACAGAGGTATATAAAGTACAACAGGGATATGAAAATCATGGAGGAAATAAGTTATACAAGTCAGCATTTTGTTCAAACTTTGATAATTACAAAAATTGTTATTATTGCTTCTTTGGAACTAATATATCAGATTGTTTCTGATGTATAGGGCTTAAAAATAAAGAATACTGTATCCTCAACAAACAATATACAAAAGAAGAGTACGAAAATCTAGCTCCAAAAATTATAGAAAAAATGATACAGGATGGAGAATGGTGAGAATTCTTTCCAGCTTCTCTTTCTCCATTTGGATATAATGAAACGGTAGCAAATGAATACTTTCCACTCACAAAACAAGAGGCTCTCGAGAAATGATTTAACTGGTCAGATTATGAAGCACCGTTTCCAAAAGTAGAAAAGATCATCCCAGCAGATAAACTCCCAAGTGATATAACAGATATACCAGACGATATTCTCAATTGGGCTATAGAGTGTGAAGTTACCAAGAAACCATTTAGAATCATAAAACCAGAACTCGAGTTTTACAGAAAACACTCTCTCTCAATCCCAAAGAGACATCCAGATCAAAGACATCTAGATAGGATGAGTATGAGAAATCCAAGAAAGCTCTATAAGAGACAATGTGATAGGTGCAATAAAGATATGCAAACTACTTATGCTCCTGAGAGAGAAGAATCTGTCTATTGTGAAGACTGTTATCATAAAGAAATATATTAAATGAAAAACTTCCCTTTTGACATCATCCTCAGCTGGTACAGAGATAATGGTCGTCATGATCTCCCGTGGAGACATATGCAAACTCCATATCATGTATGGATAAGTGAGATTTTTCTGCAACAAACTCAAGTATCGAGAGTGAGAGAATACTTCAATAACGTAGTAGAAAGATTCCCAGATATACACTCTCTCGCAACGACTGATTACGATACATTCTTCCCTTATTACAAATGACTAGGTTATTATTCTCGTGCACGCAACATGCTGAAAACAGCAAAAATAATAGTAGATGAATATGGATGAGAATTTCCTCAGAGCTACAGTGAACTCATCAAACTTCCAGGAGTATGACCATATACTTCAGAGGCTATTTTAGCATTTTGATTTGATGAATCTATACTCGCTTTTGATACCAATATCGAAAAGATATTTGCAAGATACTATCTCTGAAGCAGATTTTTAAAACTTTCAAAAGAGCAAAAGAAAGAACTTCAAGATATGTTTATAAACTACTGTAATTCCCCCTCTCCTGCAGTAGAGGGGGCTAGGGGGTGAGGTGGTCGAGAGATAAATGCTGCGCTTATGGATTTTTCTACTGCTATCGATCTCAATAATAAAGATTCTATTGATTGGGATAATTATCCATTAGTAGACTGAGTATTTTTCAAAGAGAGATGAAAAGCTGAGATAAAACCAGAGAAGAAAAAAAAGAGTCTCAAAAAAGAGTGAGCAGACCTGATTATATTTATCCACAAAGACCACAAAGTGTATTACTCTGAAAATCCTGATAGATTAGAGCCTTGGATACTAAAAAATGCTCCAAAGGAGCACAGACACTTCATCCAAGAATACTTTGAAAAAAACTATAATCTAGAGCTTTCTGTGAGGCCAGCATATAAAGAGACTGAGTGAGAACCAAATCTATTTTTTTACCACGCTCAAGTGCAAACTGGAACTCATGATTTTTGAGAGTTTTCAAAAAGAGAAAAAATAGAATCTGAAAATAGTTTCATAATATAAAAAATATGCTAAATACAGAAGTATTTGAAAACATAAAATCTGCCTGAAAACAAATACTCATAGTTACAAAATATTGGGATGCAGAAAAAACTATCCAGATTATAGACGAAGCTAAAAAGGATAACTCAGATGTATTTTATGGACTCTGAGAAAATAGAATAAAGCAAATACAAAGGAAAGATATACCTAGAGAAAAAATGCACTTTATAGGAAATATCCAATCAAAGAAGATACCAGAGATAGTGAGATATTGCTATACTATACACTCTTTATCAAGTCTAAAACATGCAGGAATTATAGAAAAACAATGATTAGATATAGCATGTTTCGTGCAGATACAACTCGATATAGAAAAAGAGAATGGAATCTCAGAAAATGAACTATGAAGTTTTATAGAAACTTGCAAAGACTACAAATATCTGAAAATAGTCTGAATCTCAGGAATGTGAAGTATGAGTATTTCTGATGAGTGAAAAAGAGAAGAGTTTCAAAAACTTATAAGACTCAGAAATACCCATCTCCCGAACTGACTCATATCAGCTGGAACATCTATAGATTATGAAATAGCACTAAAAGAATGAATCGATATAGTCAGAGTTGGTCAAAAAGCCGTTATATAAAAAGACTGAGAAGATTCTCAGTCTTTTTTAGTTTATTCTTCTCAGCTATCCAGCTCCAATCTCTCAGCTCCGGGGAGTGCTTGTCACATAAGGCTTTCCAACTCTCAGTACATACCAGTCACCGCAAAGGTAGCTCTTTCCAGATCCTTTTCTCTCTTTTTCCAGTTTTTCTCCATCGCTCTTCTCTCTGAATCTATCCCAGTTTTGAGCTGAGCAAATACATCTACCATCATACCTATCTTTGAACTAAACTCATTACTTGAAAGATATTTGTAGAGCATCTCCATCTTGATATCCTTTCATTGCATAGAGGTCTCAACCTTGGCAACTGAGAGGAGTTTGTCTCTGAGGAGTCCAGATACGAGGATAGCATACTCTGGAAGACATACCATCACATCATCATGCATACCAAACTTATCGAGTCACTTTGGAAGTACTGTAGTTACGAGGATAGCTATATTTCCATGGACTTTGAGACTATCTTCTTTGAGCTTCATGATCCATGATTCTTGCCAGGCTTTGGTATTTTTACTTTCCCATACTATAATCCCAGCTGGTTGCCCGAGAGGATTATTGACCGTATGTATGAGATCTGCTCACTTGACTCATGTTGGCACATCATCTACGCTATCTATAGGAAAACTCACTGCAATCATCTGTTTCAAATCATCCTCTTGGATATCTCATTGTATCTGTTGGCTTCCCTGCTCAGCTTTACGCTTGGCATCATCGAGAGATCTCTTGAGTTGATCTTGTTGTTTGAGAAACTCAAG
>CALLBL010000010.1 GCA_937999345.1 uncultured Candidatus Altimarinota bacterium
TTTGCTTTTTCAAAATAATTTTGTATAGTCCTCGCGACATACACATGCTGTACATATGTACAAAATGAAACCTGAAGAGAATATCTAACCTACTTACGTCGAAATTAGAAAGTCTCTTCCACTGCGACTTTTTAAATCGAATTACTCGTAAACTGGTTCCTCCAAGACTGCTTGGAGTTATGTCTTATTTTAGGTTTTTATTTTTTACAAAAATTATGACAGATATAAAGAAAACAGAGACAGAAGCAAAAAAAACTACTTTTGCTGATCTCGGTCTCTCAGATAAGCTACTGAAAGCTATCGAAAAAAAAGGATTTACTCATCCATCACCGATTCAAGCTGGTGTGATACCACTTCTTCTCAACGGAGATAAAGATATCATCGGACAAGCGCAAACAGGTACTGGGAAAACAGCGAGTTTTGCCCTCCCACTTCTCGATAGACTCGATGAGAAAAAGAGAGGCATACAAGCTATTATCATGTGTCCTACCAGAGAGCTTGCGATACAAGTAGCAAAAGAAATAGAATCATTCACCGTAGGGAGAATAAAAATCACTCTCCTCTATGGGGGACAAAATGTTCGTGATGAAATCCGTAACCTCAAAAATGGTACGCATATAGTAGTTGGAACTCCAGGGAGAATCAAAGATCATCTCATGAGAAAGAAAACTCTGATTCTTGATAATCTCGATTATTTCATCCTCGATGAAGCAGATGAAATGCTCAATATAGGTTTCAGAGAAGAAATAGAAGAAATCCTAGAGCATACTCCAGAAAATAAAAAAACACTTCTTTTCTCAGCAACCATGCCAAGAGAAATCCTCCGCATAGCAAAAAAATACATGGGTGACTACGATACAGTAGCCATCAAAACAGATACTACTATCAGTGATAGAATCGAGCAATCATACTACAATCTCGCTCCAAGACACAAGTTTGAAGCACTCTGTAGGGTCGTAGATATGGCTGAGGATTTCTATGGAATTGTTTTTTGTAAAACAAAACTCGATGTAGATGAGGTTGCTTCTAAGCTTATGGCAAAGTGACTCAGAACAGAAGGTATTCATGGAGATATAGAGCAAAAAACCAGAGAAAAGATACTCGGGAGATTTAAACAAAAAAAGACAGATATACTCGTCGCAACTGACGTAGCTGCTCGTGGACTCGATGTAAATGATCTTACATATGTAATTAATTATTCACTTCCAGATAGTCCAGAAACATATACTCATAGAATCGGGAGAACTGCCAGAGCAGGGAAGACTGGTACTGCTATATCATTTGTATCGAGAGCTGATCAGAGAAAACTCTTTGCGGTAGAGAGAATCCTCAAGCAAAAAATACCAAAAGGAAAAGCTCCAGATGCAAAAGAAGTAGTAGTGGTACAAAAAAAGAGGCTCGTAAAAAATATTACTGATCTTATCGAAGCTGGAAAGTTTGAGAAATTCTCAGAACTAGCAGATTCACTGCTTGCACTCGGAGATCCAAAACAAGTAGTATCAGCTCTCCTCAAAGATTCTCACTCAGATAAGTTTGATGAGAAAAAATACGAAATCGTAGAAGATCACTTCAAAGCTCCATCTCACGACCTACCAAACGGTGAACAAAGACTCTTTGTTGCTATGGGGAGATCTGCAGATATGAGTCCTGGAAGTCTCATAAAATTCCTCGAAAAAGAAGTAGGAATACATCTCGGAGATGTAGGAAAAATAGATATTCTGGATAAGTTCTCATATATCAATGTAAAAAGTGAAGTAGCAGAGGATATACTTGCTTTCTTTAAAGAAAAAAATCCAAGACAACCACTCGTAGTACAAGCAAAACCAAGAAGATGAGGATGAGGTGGATGAAGTAGAGGATGATACAGAGGAGGAAATAGAGGTGGTTCGAGATCAGGTTGAGGATGATATAGATGAGGAGGAAATAGAGATAGAAATCGTGGAAGAAGATAAGCATAAAAATCCCGGAATATTCCGGGATTTTTAAAGCAAAAAAACTCGCATTCATAAACACTTTCTATATAATACAGCAAAATTATTATTCACTAAAAAATAGAAAAAATGGCAGGAGGAAATGAGACGGTTATCAGTTTTAAATCAGTAGATTTTCACTACGATTTCAAAAGACCACTTCTCGAAGATGTAGATTTCAATGTAAGAAAAGGATCAAAGATAACACTTATGGGACAAAATGGTGCTGGAAAATCATCTATGTTTGGACTCATAAATGGAAAACATAAACCAGTAGGGGGTATCGTAAATATAGGGCAAGACCTCACGATAGCAACTGGATACCAAGTTGTACTTCCAGAGGATAAAGATCTCACAGTAGGGGAATACTTTAGAAAGTATTCAAAAGATGATGATTTCAATATCGATAAATCTATCAAGGATATTTTAAATGTAGTGAATCTGAAGGCTCCACTCGATAAACAAATTAAAGCATTCTCAGGAGGGCAACAAGCGAGACTCCTTCTTGCAGCTGCGCTTATACAAAACCCAGATATACTTCTGCTTGACGAGCCTACCAATAATCTAGATTCAGAAGGTATTTGGCATCTGACAGAGTTTCTTAAGAACTATAAAAAAACGGTACTGGTTATTTCTCATGATGCTGAGTTTCTCAACAGCTTTACCGATGGAGTATTATACCTTGATGTATTTACCAAAAAAGTAGAACAGTTTATGTGAAACTACCATGATGTAGTAGAGCAAATCAAGAGAAAGATAGAAAAGGACAACATGGCAAATGCAAGACTCAAAAAAGAAGCTCTAGCAAAAAAAGAACAAGCAAATGTCTTTGCGCACAAAGGATGAAAACTCAGAGCCGTAGCAAAAAAGATGAAAGAAGATGCAGCAGCAATGGAAGCTGAGATGGTAGATAATAGAAAAGAAGATAAGACGATTAAGCCATTTAAAATCCCACTTCAAGAAGATATCTGAGGGGTGCTCCTCGATATCCATAGTGTACATATCATCAAAGATGATGAAGTCACAGAAAAAGCAGTAGATGTACAACTCAGAAAAAATGATCATCTACTCCTCGCTGGTCCAAATGGAATCTGAAAATCAACACTCCTAGAAAAAATAGTAAATGGTGATGAGTCTGGTGCCAAGGTCGCTGATGGAGTAAAAATAGGGTACTACAGACAAGATTTCTCAAACCTAGATTTTAATCAAACAGTATATGATTGTCTCACTGAGGCTCTTGATCAACCTATGACTGAGCAGGATATGAGATCAGCTGCTGCAGGATTTCTTATTAATGGTGATGTCATGAAAGCAACTATTTGAAGTCTTTCAGAATGACAAAAAGGACTCGTAGCTTTTTGTAGACTTATGTTTTTAAAACCAGGAATACTTATACTTGATGAACCAACGAATCATATAAACTTTAGGCATATACCAGTTATTGCTGAAGCTCTTGACGCATTTGAAGGAGGTATGATACTCGTATCCCATGTGGATGAGTTTGTGTGGCAGATACGTATGGATCAGTATTTAGATTTAGATTAGGCTTATGTGGTACGTATATATGCTCCAATGCTCAGATGATACTTTTTATACGTGAATAACCACTGATATAGAGAGGAGACTTTCAGAGCATAACTTGTCAGATAAATGAGCAAAGTATACGAGAGCCAGGAGACCAGTCCTGCTGGTCTATAGTTCAGAGTTTTCAGATAGATCTGAAGCTTCTATAGAAGAAGCAAGAATCAAGAAATTATCACGAAATGAAAAAGAAAAATTAATCTTAAAATAAGACCTTTGTACAGGTCTTATTTTTGATTTAACATCTTTCTTACATGCTTCTTACACTCTATACACTATAATCATTTTATTAATTTAATAATTAAATATTCTAACTATGAAAAAAATTGTAAATATCCTCTTGATGATGGCTTTACTTTCTACGAGTGTAGCATATGTATCAGCTGATGAAACTGATTCAATGGATAAAAAAGTAAGGTTTTCAGTTGATAGTGAAACGAGAACTGAGCTCAAGGATTTAGCTTCTGAAACTCAGGAAAAGATGAAAGAGTTTAAGCAGAAACTAAAAGACTCTGATGATAAAGAAGCTGTTATACAAGAGATGAAAGCATTTCATGCTGATAGAGTCCAAAAAGTAAAAGTATTTCTACAAGATAATCCTGAAGCTCTCGAGGCAATAGAGAAGAAAAAAGAATCTTTTGAGTTAAAAATGGAGAAAAGAATAGAAAATAAAGACACGTCTAACAAATTTAAATGAAAAAGAATGGATCTAGTGAGAAATTATAAAAAGAAATTTATTGCAAAAGTTTGATCAAGATTAGATAATATTTCAGACGAAAAACTAGAAAAAATCTCTGATAAGATAGAAAAACTTATGGAGAGATATGAATCAAATGATAAAATATCTGAAGAAAGAAAAGACAAGTTTATGTCTCAACTTATAGCCCTGAGAGAATTGATAGAAGAAAAACTTGCTGAAAATGCTCTAGAAGATGATGTGATAGATGTGGATGCTATTCTGGATGATGAATCAGAAGATAATGATATGAGAGACGAAGATGATGAAGACGAAGATGATGAAGACGAAGATGATGAAGATGATGAAGACGAAGATGATGAAGACGAAGATGATGAAGATGATGAAGACGAAGATGATGAAGACGAAGATGAATAATATTATTATCAAAAAGAGACTCTAAATTGAGTCTCTTTTTTTGTGTTTCATATAAAAATCACTATAGTTTAATTGGAATACTATTCTTTAAATATTTTCATGTATGTGAAATAATTCTCTCCTCTTTTTAGTAATTTGAATATGTCTTGGGCTTGTGTTTGCATTTTATTTCTCTTCATTTATGAGATTTTTAAAGTGAAAACTTCAGTTGAAGCTTACAAAAAAAGTTTATAAGTATGGAGAGAAACTAGAGTGAACTTTTACTCTCAAAACCAAACAAGATATACAAGGAAAAGACCTAAAAATCTATCTCAAAGCGTACAAGAAGCAGTCAAAGTACGGACCAAAGTGAGAGAAAGCCACTAGGCAGGTTGAACTTCTCAATATATCACAAGATGTAGAATCTTGAGTACTATACAAAGCTGGCACAAAGCGTAGCTATGATATTGACCTCAAGATTCCTGAGATGAATGAACTTTTTCCAGAGTGATCAGATATAGCATCTTCAAAGCTTCCTAAAAAACTATCCAGACATACTCCTGTTAGAACAAAGAGAGGGCAGTATACCTGGGAAGTCAGAGTAAAACTTGAATGAGAATCAGTCAAACTCTCATCAAGTAGATACATATTTGTTAGCGAATAATTATCTGAATTTTTAAGCTTCTGAAAGATATTCAGAGGCTTTTTTTTATTGTGCTACACTTTTTAGATATGCTAGAGCATTCATGAGATCAAGCTCAGAAGTGACCTCATTAGCATATTCTATATATTCTATGATATTCTCGTTATTTACTATCATTATTGATCTTGTGAGTAGATTATAGTCTGTCATTAAGAGTCAGTTTGTTTGTCCAAATTCTCTTGTGCGGGCATCACTGAATACTTTTAGATTATCAATATTATTTGCAGAACAAAATCTCTGGAGAGCAAATGGGGTATCGTTTGAAATCACAATAAAAGTAATATCTTCAAATGTTTCAGCTGCAAACTCGAGCTGTTTTGTCTGTTTTGTGCAGACTGGTGTATCGAGTGATGGAACTGTTTCTATGAGTTTATATCCTGAGAATTGGCTCAGTAACGCAGTAGAAACTTGATCAAAATAATCAGCTTTCATATCAAGTACAGTATCATTTATTTTATCTCATACTTGGAGTCTATCTCATGATAAGCTTATCTCATTTCATCATACTGTTATCGGTCACGTATTATCTACCTCTGTATATGTACTAGGAATCTCAAATTTCATAGATTCTGGGAGATCAGTATCAGCTGTTCCACAGCTAATAAGTATTGTCGAAGTACATATAAAAATAAATATCTTTTTCATATCATGAGAGTTAATTATATTGTTTTTTATTATAAGAATATAAAAAATCTCCTCAAGAATTATTTTCATAATTTCTAAGGAGATTTTTAAATGGCCCTCGAACGCGAGACTCGCCTCTTTCGTTACAATTTGCTTCACAAATAGTAACTACAGTAGGGCATTCGATGATTGCTCTTATTCATCGCAATCAATTTTTCTCTTCGCTGACCACGAGAGAAAAATCAGTGTCTCATTTTCTCGTCTCGAGCTACAAACTTAAAAAGATTACCTAAAAAATTACTTGGTAATTTCTCAGATAATCTTTTTAAATGGTCGGGAACGCGAGACTCGAACTCACAACCCCACGCTCCCAAAGCGTGTGCGCTAGCCAATTGCGCCAGTTCCCGAGTTGTTTTTTTTGTGTCTTATTTAGTTTGCATCTTTAATTTTGCCTTACAAAATCTCGATGTAACTTTCCTTCCGATTTGCTTTCGCTTATCGCAAGAGAAACTTTACTCTTTATAACTCTCTTTGTGACTCTTGATTTCATCAATCATCTCAAAGGAGACTTAAAATGGTGGGCGTACCAAGAGTTGAACTTGGGACCTCACGATTATCAGTCGTGCGCTCTAACCAACTGAGCTATACGCCCATATTTTTTTAAAAATTTTCAGATTTCTTCGTCAAACTACTAATTTTTTTCAAACACGTACCTGATGTACGTTTATTTCAAAAAATTCTTGTTTTTCTTGAACTCTTTTAATTTTTAGAAAAAATATAACTATCTATGCTCTCTATAACAAAAAAAAGATTTTTAATGGAGCGGGTGATGGGACTCGAACCCACAACCCTCTGCTTGGAAGGCAGATGCTCTAGCCAATTGAGCTACACCCGCAAAATTTTAAAAATCTTTTTCTCTAGGAGCGAGAAATATCTTATAAAAAAAGACCTAGAAGTCAAAATTTTTTTCTCATTTTTTCGACTTATTCTATCACTATACTTCCAGATGCTGTTTCTTGGCCATTGAGTAGGAGGATGACATCTGGATTATCAGAGTCTAGAAGTATCTTTTTTCCTTTTGATACTACGTTTATATATGTTTTTTCTTGCGAGTTTTTACTGGTACTGAGAGACTCTTGAGTCTGAGCAAATATATATCATAGAAAGAAACTACATATTATAAGAAGAGATGATATGAGTATTTTTATATCTTTCATGTTTTTATTTTCTACTACAGGCTGTTACAGTATTTTTCATAAGCATAGCCACCGTGAGAGGACCTACTCACCCCGGAACCGGAGTTACCATGACTCCTCAGAGATTCATATTATTAAAATCAGTGTCTCAGTATGTTTTTCCATCTACGATAGTAAATCATACATCGATAACGAGCGTATTTACGTTGATATCACTGAGTTTTATTAGTCCAGGACTCCCTGCAGCAGATACCACTACGTCAGCTTTTCTGGTAAATGCATCTATCTTCTTTGTCTTACTATTACAGACTGTTACGGTTGCTCAGGCATTGATAAGGAGATTTGCTATTGGTTTCCCAACTATATTACTTCTTCCTATGACTACTACATTTTTTCCTGATAGATCTACGTTGAGTTTTTCAAATATTCTCATGATACCTGCAGGTGTACATGGTACAAATCATGAAGTGTCACCAATCATGACTTTTCCTTGATTTTCAGGGTGAAATCCATCTACATCCTTGAGAGGACTGATAGCACCTATAATCTTTTTACTTCTTATATGTTTTGGGAGGGGGAGTTGTACGATAAATCCATCTACATTTCTATCATCATTGAAGTCATGAATCTCTTTGAGTAGATCAGCTTCTGATATGCTTTCTGGAAATTTTTTCAGTATGAAGTTGATTCCTACGAAATCTGCCCATTTTTGTTTTTGCTTTATATATGTTGCGCTAGCAGCATTGTCTCCAACGAGGATAGCTCCGAGAGTTGGTTTTTTTCCGAGTTTTTTGATCTCGATTTTTAAATCACCATAAATAGTGTCAGCTATTTTTCTTCCGTTTATTATCATGTATGTAATTGATTATATATATTGATATATTTAGGATATAACTAAATTATTAAATTGCAAATTATCTCTCCCATATTATACTTATGCTAAGGTGATATCATCAGATTTTAACATATGTCTATGTCTAACAAATTTCTTGCACTTCTCATACTCATTTTTACTCTCTTTGGGTTATTTGGGTTATATTTTTATTTTTTTGTTGGGTATACTTCGAAACTCACTATAGAATCAAATACTACAGATTATCAAGTAGAGCTCTATAGTAAAAGAATAGGGAAGAGCTTTGAGTATAGTTGTACCGAGTCCCCCTGCGTACTCTCTGATATATCTCCACTTGAGTATAGTCTCAGAGTGAGAAAAGATGGGTATAAAACAGTGTATCAGGATATAGATATGCCAGCGAGAGAGAGTATATCTATAGATATAAATCTCATACAGGAAATATCACTGAGTGAAGCTATTATTCCTGAGCAAGAAATATCTAACAAAGATAGGATTTCATATCTCAGAGATAAAAATAGAGCACTACAGTTTTTTGATTTAGAGTCTTGAGTGTATGCGTATTTCTCTTCAGGGTGAGAACTCTATCTCTATAGAGATGAAAGTACTGAAAAGATATGAGATTTTTCAGTTTCAGAGGATGATGAGCTCGATGTGCAACTAGTTTCTGATACTGATTATCTCTATTTCCAGATATGAGATACAAAGTATATATATCATGTGAAATCTTGAAAAATAGAAACTCTCAGTCTATGAGTAGATATTAGCTATATCAAGAAATGAAATGATGATAACTATCTCGTTTTTGTGACCTCAGTATGAGCATATACATATGATATATCATCAAATACTTTCGAATATTTCTATCTATTCAAAGACTTTGTATATACAGATGATAACTACATATGAGTCATATATGCTGATGAAGAAAAAAAGCTTCAAAACTTTGATTTAGTAAATACTGATTCAAATCTTATTATCAGATACAATCCAGATACTAAAAATCGTGAAGTTTTATATGAGACATTATTACAAATAGATAAGATATATATGCAGGATGAGACTGTATACTTTGAATCAGAAGGGAAGAGGTATGAGTTAGAGAATTTATAATGTTGACATAATTTATTTATAAAGTATATTAATTCTAACTATAATTCTAATTTTTTATATATGCCTTTATTAATTGTTCCTGGTCATCATGATTCACCTAAATTAGATAGATATTCATTTTCTGATCCACACCTAAGTGATATCCCTGTCAATAGAACTTTTCGTCAACCAAGAACAAGAAAATTGACCAATGGAATTATTGCATCATCTAAGGATGCTCTTGACAAGATACTTATAGATCCGGATCATAATTTTTCTTGATATAGTGTCTCTAATAGGACTCAATGACTTGTTACAGATGATCTTGATACAGATGATTATCAAGAACTAACTAAGAAATGGGAAGATCCTAGTTTGCAAAGTTTTGCAGGTGGACGTATAGAGGCATCAGGTTCAACACATTTAATTACAAAGGATTCTCAATATGCTACTAATATGAAAGCACTATTAGAAGTTATGTGAACATTGCCTGTTATTTCTGTTTTACAGGCAGGTCTTTTCGATCCTAAAATGTTTCAAAATTTAACTATTCATAATCGTTCATGATCTTGAGCGTGATTAAGTCATAAATGACTCATATCAGAATATCCATTTGGTATACTTCATGGACCAAAAAGAGTTTGGCCAGATTTTTATCATGCTCATACTTGAGAACAAATACTGAGAGTTTCTCATCATCCTGATAAAAATAATGATCCTCACTATGATGCTTTTCGTACAGATCCAAGATTATGAAACATACAGGATGGTAATGATCTTGAATTAGTTATGGAAAAACTTAATTCAACTCTTATGCCTATTATTGAATGAGAGATGACTAAAATTAATGAAGCACATACCGCTTTAAATCAGGTAAATGAACATGCTTAGTTAAATCGTAAAAAGTCCCCAGCAATGCTGGGGACTTTTATTATTATCTACTTTCCTAAAATGGAATATCCTCTATAGAGATTTCTTCCTCTTTTTTCGGTTTTGATTTTTTTACTGCTGGAGTAGAGTTAGTCTCCACTCACTTTGGAGCTGGACCACTGGCACCTGCAGGAGCACCTCAGTCTCTTCCTGAGAGCATGATCATGTTTTCTCCTACGATTTCAGTTCTATATCTCTTGGTTCCATCTTGAGCTTCCCAGTTTCTGGTTTGAAGTCTTCATTCTATATAAACCTTTTTTCCTTTAGAGAGGTATTGACCTGCTATCTCTGCGAGTTTTCCCCACATAACTACATTGTGAAACTCTGCCTGTTCTTGCTTCATTCCAGATGAGTCAGTCCATGTTCTGTTGGTTGCTACACTGAGGGTAGTGACATTTTGTCCGTTAGGAGTTTGTCTGAGTTCTACGTCTTGTGTGATATTTCCTATCACTTGTACTTTATTTAAATCCATAGTTTTAAAATAAAAAAATAATGTTTCGAGATCAAATATGTATCTTGGTAGTATGTATGTAATGCGTCGGTAATCGTGTATTAACTACGAGATTTATTATGTATCTCACACATCAGTATATCAATATTTTTATAATTGCAAGTTTTTGTGTATATGCCGTGTATATTATTTCTTTTTTGGAGCATAGCCTCTTGCATACCTATGTAATAATTTTTCTTCTGGGGAAAGGTTCTCTCAGGCTTTTCTTTCGTTCTTTCTTTTTAGATCTTCTCACACGATTACTTCTTTTCTTTTCTTTTTGTCTCACATCTTTTTATATTTTGCTATTTCTTTTCGTAGTTGACTAATAGTAACATCTTTTTTATTTCTTAAAGCATCTACAGCTACAATAAAACTTTCTAACTCTTTTATATTTATGTTTTTGTAATACGGAATTATTTTTTGATTTAATAATCAAAGAATTTTTAATCACCTCAGAATCGTCCAAGTTTTGTCTATCTTTGTTCCGATAATCTCCGGTGCTGATTCTAGAATATTAATTGCTAGATCGTCATCTCAAATTATTTTTTTTGCAAGTCGTACCTTCGGTTTTATATTATCCTCTATGCTGAGTCCAAGAATAGCTGGCAAAGAAGTAATAAGTTTGATAGGGTTGGTGAATCCAAGTGTTTTGAGTTCATCAATTTTTGGTTTTATGTTATCCTCTATGCTATATCCAAGAATAGCCGGAGATGAAGTAATAAGTTTGATAGGGTTGGTGAATCCAAGTGTTTTGAGTTCATCAATTTTTGGTTTTATGTTATCCTCTATGCTGAGTCCAAGAATAGCCGGTAAAGAAGTGATAAGTTTGATAGGATTGGTGAATTCAAGTGTTTTGAGTTCATCAATTTTTGGTTTTATGTTATCCTCTATGCTGAGTCCAAGAATAGCCGGAGATGAAGTGATAAGTTTGATAGGATTGGTGAATCCAAGTGTTTTGAGTTCATCAATTTTTGGTTTTATGTTATCCTCTATGCTGTATCCAAGAATAGCCGGAGATGAAGTGATAAGTTTGATAGGATTGGTAAAACCAAGTGTTTTGAGTTCATCAATTTTTGGTTTTATGTTATCCTCTATGCTGAGTCCAAGAATAGCCGGTAAAGAAGTGATAAGTTTGATAGGATTGGTAAAACCAAGTATTTTGAGTTCTTCTATTTTTTCTCAAGGAGTTTTCCATAGTGTAATATTATTAGCCTCACTAGAGACCCTATCTATCCACTCTTGTGTAAATCCAGCAGCTAAAAGCTCTTGAGTTCTTGTAGATATTTCCTGAGAGTATTTAACATGAGAAATATTTTCTCTTAAATCTATTCAATTATTTCAAGACATTTTCGTATTTAAAATTTAATATATATAATATAAATTATTAATTACAAAAGTCAAGATACTATTTGTTTTTCAGCCCCTTGATATTTTGCTTGAGGCTCTTTTTTATGCTAATATTTTTAGGAATATGATTACTAGGAAACTAATACACACATGAAAAAAATACTAATCCTGTTACTGATAGCCTTTTCTTTTGGCTCTATACATGCAACCGTATATGCAGAAGATGATATATCAAACTACACGACACTGAGAGAAATCGATAAAGAAACTTTCAACGAATACAGATACAGAATCACTGAACAATTTTTTGAACTCAGAGATACTTTCAATGTTGAGGGAACTATTGACCCAGTCGCAGTTGAAAGAATAGCAAATCTTGCAGAGAGATCGTATAAATTTCTTCCTGATAATCTCAAAAACAAAAACTATCTCCAAGCACTTGGAACTGAGATGAGAAAAGCTATCAAGTTTCCTGATAATGAAGCAAACTATACTTCTCTCATACAAGCTATATCAAACTACTTAGAAAAAGTAGATATCCAATCACTCAAATGAACTGTCGAAGCTATACCTCTCAGAGGGAATGCTCCACTCACGGTAACACTGAGATGAAAGGTAAATGATCCTACATGAGCGAGTATACCAAACTTTAACTACCAGTGGTATATGAATGTCGGGGGTAAAAGAGTAGAACTTGGAAGAGGACAATCTCTTACCTATACATTTAGAGAAGAGTGAAACTTCTCAGTATTTTTAGATGTAAAATCAAGTCATAAAAATGATGCAGGATTTACGGATGTACTTCCGTTTAGCTCAAGAGCAGATATCCAAGTAGAAGAAAAAATAGCCTCTCTTATAATAAAGGTAAATGGAGATAATCTCAGAAATAATACCGTACTAAAATACACTCCAGCAGAAGCGAGATATGGACTCATATTTGACGCAACTAGCTCGACTCCTACATCTGGTACCAAGTTTCTCAGTACTGAGTGGGATTTTGGAAATGGTGAAGAAAGAGAATACGATGGTCAACCAAGAGTAGAAAGAGTAAAATATGCATCCGAAGGTGAGTACACGGTTACACTCAAACTCAAAACAAATGATCTCAAACAAATAGAAAGAAAATTTACTGTTTCTATATTTGATCCAATTGCCACGGTAGAAACATCTCAGGATGAAGGATTTATCGGAGATAAATTTACGTTTAAAGCAAAACCAAGTGGAAATGATGATAATCTATCATATGCGTGGGAAATAATCGATATAGATAATGATAAAATTATTTATAATAAATGAGGAAAAAACTTTAACTATACGTTTGTAAATAAAGGAAAGTTTAATGTAAAACTTACAGTTACTGAACCATCTGGTGATGTAGATATAGATACAAAAATTATCTATATAAACTCAAGAGCTCCAGTCGCAGCTTTTAACCATACTATTCCACAAAGAAATAAACCAAATACAGTGTTTTTAGATGGTTCAAATAGTTATGATGCAGACTTTACTGATGATGGAAAACTCATATATAACTGGTATATAAATGGTACCAAAGTAAATCTAGATAATCCAAATTCAAATGGTTCTAACGGATATTATACTTTTGATTCTATTGGTTCTCAAAGTGTTAACCTCGAAGTTATAGATCCAGATGGTATTGCTGCTATCGAGAAAAAAGATGTTCCAGTAGACTCAGTACTATCGGTAGAAGTCTTTGCATTCCCAAGAGTGATTCAAAGAGAATGATTTATCAAGTTCGTAGCTGAATCTCCTGAAGCAGATATATTTGAGTGGGATTTTGGAGACGGAACAAAAAAAGGATGAGCCACTGAAACTATCACTCATACCTATAATACCAGTGGAAGTTTTGAAGTAAAACTCAAAGTGACTGACAAGGATGGAAATACCAATACATATAATAAAACTGTCTACGTATGAGATAGTGAAACTCCAGTAGCTATTGCAGATGTGAGCATGAACTCAGAGGAAATCCCAGAGTTTGATGCAAATGCGTGTAATGGAAAATGAGCATACGTAGTAGATAGAACTTCAAATATGAAGTTTGATGCGAAAGAAAGTATCAATGTAGATGGAACCAACAGAAATATAGAATACTCATGGAGAGTAGGGAATGCTAAGTTTGCATCATCTACCAGTGTGTCTCACAAGTTTGATGAACTTGGTTGTTTCCCAGTAAAACTGACTGTAAAAAGTGCGACGAATTCAAAAACAGACGTAAAACTCCTATGGGTTGATGTGCGTAACACACTCCCAAAACTTACTTCTATCAATGTAGATCTCACGAATCCAGATGGAGATCCACTCGTAGTAAATGTATCAGCTCAATGAGCTGAAGATCCAGATGGAGTTATCCAATCATATCTATGGTACTACTACACTGATATAGATAGTGAGCCACAAGATTTCAGATCTACTGTTAAACCAAACACTACTTTTGTACTTCCGAAGATAACTGGAAACTATTACTTTGTAGCTATCCTAAAAGATAATAATGAAGCAAAAGTAAACTCAGAAGAAATAACTTGATCTAAGTTCTTTATAACCGTTACCGGGGACAATATAGATACTCCTCTCGTAGATCTATCGGTAAATGATAGCTCACTCTCTATCGGAGAAGAAGTTATTTTCACTACGACTGCTAAAAATATACTTGGTCAAGATCTCTCAAAAAAAGTAAGCTATAGTTGGGATTTTGATGGAGATGGATTCTATGACAAGGAAACCAGTACACCAAGTGTAACGCATAAGTTTGATCTTTCATGAACTTTTTATTCAAAGGTAAAAGTAAAACACAAAGGTATCAGTAGTACAAAAACAGTTACACTCAATGTATCAAATGTACTCACTCCTGAGTTTGATTATATTTCTATTGGGAATAAATTTATTTTCTTTGATACGAGTAAAGGTAAAGTTGAAACTCGTCAGTGGGATCTCGGAGATGGAACGAAAAAGGATGATATGGATTTTGTTCATACTTATGCTGATAACAAACCAACTCATAAAGTAACACTCAAAATATCAGAAGGAACTAAAACGAAAGAGGTTACCAAAACAGTGGTAAGAAATATGAAAAATATTATCACTTCACGTAGAGAAAATCTCAACGTATTTACCTATCCTGAAGCGAAAGATAATCTCATCACACTAGAGGATAGACTCACAGATCTCTATGTATATCTATGAGATAGCAATGCTGATATAAAAGCCTATGCTATCGATTATGATGTAAATATAGATACTGATCTCAACGGAGGAAAAGATGATGATGAAGACAATAAAGGTACAGCTAGCTATCTCGATGGTTCTATTTCAAAAATAGAGCTAAACGGTGCAAGAGAACAAAGTATCAGGGTATTTATAAAAGATGCAGATGGAAATCTCATAGATTCAGAGGATATAAAAATACTCAAAACATATATAGAAGAATCAGAGGAAGTAGATCCTTCAACAATAGAATTTGAATGAGTGAATCAAGTAGAAAAAGAAAAAATAGATAGACTCAAAGCATTAATCGTAGGTCTCGATCAAGCACAAAGAGTAGAAGCTATGAGCTATGTTCAAAAGCTTCAAGAAGAATGGTTTGATGATACTGAAAAAACAAGAGTTATCGTAGATTTTGAAGCATATCTCGATCAAAATACTCCAGAAATAGCTGATGAAGCAATAGAACTCCTATCATCACTCCTCGTCGAATGACAAGAAGATAAAAGTGCAAGAAACATATCGTTTAATGCTCTTAAGAATCTCGTTCCACAGGATGTCACTTGTGAAAAGCCAGCTTCATATGATACATGTTACGATTATATCATCGCTTCACTTGAGGTGATCAACACAAGCGAAAGCCTGGAAGATAATAAAAGACTTTGATCTGAAGTGCTTTCGGTGCTCGCAGGAGTTGAAAATATGACCAATGCTCAAAAACTAGATTTCAAAGCTATACTTCAATCACTTGTTTATGGAAGTGTGGATAATATCCCAGAAACTGAAAGAGAAGAAGTAATTAACGATGGAAGTGAAGATGAAAAAGATTCTTCAGGAACTATAAGTATTATTTCCACTATTTTGTACTGGGTATGAGTATTTATCTGAGTATTCTTGGTAGTTGCGCTACTATACTTTATCTACTATAAGCTTTCAAATAAAGATGAAGATGTAGAGTTTACAGATTTTATCAAGAAAAAGACCTGAGCTGATGAATGAGAATCTGCTTCAAGTGATAATGATATCCTCTCTGAACTCTGATGAGTAACTGATACAACTGCATCTTCTGATAATAACTCAGATGTACTCTGAGCAATGCCGGAAGCGTCTACAAAAACATCAGATACTCCAAAAGATGATACATGAGTTCCTGATTGGTTAGCTGGTAATTTTGATAATGAGCCAGAAGTAAAAGCTGAAGTGAAACCAGAACCAAAAAAACCAGAGCCAAAAGTAGAATCAAAACCAGAACCAAAATCAGAAGCTCCATCATGGCTTACTGGAGAAACAGATACAAAAACTGAAACTCCAAAATCTGCACCAGCACCAAAAGAAGAAGTTGTACAAGATACAAAACCTGCAGACACATCTGAAGTACCAGACTGGCTCAAATGAGTAGATGAACTCAGTGACGAAAAAGCAGATAAAAAAGAGGAAAAACCAGAAGAAAAATCAGCACCAAAAAAAGAAGAGAAGACAGAAGAAAAACCAAAGCAAGTAAACAAGGAAAAGAAAGCAGATAAAAAATCAAAAGAATCAGCTCCTGAAGAAAGACTGATACAAGATGATGAACTAGAGGCTGCAACCTCTCTCGATGACTCAGAAGTTCCTTCTTGGCTGAAGCAAGATTTTTCAAAAATAGACTGAGTAGAATCTAAAAAGAAACCAGCTTCATCTACAAAGAAAAAGACTACAAAAAAAACAGATACCAAGAAAAAATCTCCAAAAAATACTGTTGCTACTGAGACAAAAAAAGAAGCAAAAAAAGCAGACCCTGATTTACCAGATTGGCTCGCAGATAGCTTCGTAGAGGATAAAACAGTATCTGCCCCAGCTCCAAAAACTGATGCTCAGCCAAAAAAATCAGCTTCAAAAAAATCAGCTCAGCCAAAGGTAGTAGCTGCGACAGATACAAAAGAAGTAAAAAAACCAAAACCAGAAACTGATACAAAAAAAGCAGACAATAAAGATGGATCAGAGCTATGGGATGATGGCATGGAAGTACCAGATTGGCTTAAGAGCTAGAAATAGACACCTAAAAAACTATCTCAGAATATATCCCTGAGATAGTTTTTTCTTATATTTTGATTTTAGGGTTTTCCCAATATAATACTCGCAAATATCATATTTCACTAAATAGTTATCAAGTTATGGCTACCAAAGAAATGAAGCCGTTTTTAAAAGAGACATTTGATTTTGTTCGTGACCTCATCATTATCATTTTGATTGTTATTTTTGTACGTTCGTATTTATTTATGCCGTTTCAGATAAATGGCCAATCAATGTATGATTCATACTATGACAAACAGTTTATTATCGTAGATAGATTTTCGTATCTCGATATACCTCTTGTATGAAAAGAATCATTCCCAGACAGGGGAGACGTAGTCGTATTTCGTCCTGGTATAGACAAGGATAAAGAGTATTTTATCAAGAGAGTGATATGACTCCCATGAGAAACGATAAAAATAGAAAATGGAAGAGTGTATTTACTCGATGATGAGTCAGGGGAATATCTAGAAATACAAGAATGAGATTATCTCGATGACAACAATGATAAAAAGACGTACGTGAGATGATCACAATGAAAAAAAGTATTTGAAATACCAGATGATGGTTATTTTGTGATGTGAGACAATAGAAATGCTTCAACAGATGCAAGAACATGTTTTTCTAGCTGTTCGAGTCGCACGAGCTTTATAACTAAAGATAATATCATCTGAAAGGTATGAGTGGATCTCGGATACTTTAATCTAGTAGAATCTATCTATCCGTTTAAGCTATGAAATCTGAGCTTTAGTCATCCAACAATTTCATGAATCGATACCACACCAAAATGGTTTTCATCACCATGAGAATACGATGATTATCAATTTACTCAGTA
Source organism: uncultured Candidatus Altimarinota bacterium (assembly GCA_937999345.1). Taxonomy (GTDB): domain Bacteria; phylum Patescibacteriota; class Gracilibacteria; order BD1-5; family UBA6164; genus CALLBL01. Next base: position 17,989 of record CALLBL010000010.1, read on the forward strand.
AAACTCTCTCATGCACGCGTTTTACCTCATAGATAAACCTGAGTGAATCACGAGCTTTGGAGTACTCAGAGAGCTCAGGAAAAAGCTCGGCATTAAAAAGATGTGACATACCGGTACGCTCGATCCACTTGCGACTGGTTTACTTTTAGTTGCTGTTTGATCTTATACGCGTCTCATTCCGTATTTTGAAAAGGATACCAAAACCTATACCTGCACTATTTGACTCGATGGAGAGTCAGACTCATACGACATAGATACTCCAGTGAGGTATATTTCTGATGAGCAAAAAACAGAGCTCAAAAACACTCTGAGCCAAGAAAAACTTCAGAAAATACTAGAAGAAAATTTCCTCTGAGAAATAGAACAAATACCACCAAAATACTCAGCGCTGAAAATCTGAGGGAAGAAAGCTATAGATTTAGTGAGAGAATGAAAAGAAGTCACCATGAAAAAGAGAAAGGCAACAGTGCATAGTATAAAAATTTTATCATTTTCATTTCCAGATATAGAGCTTGAAATTTCTGTCAGTGCAGGAACATATATCAGGTCTATCGCTGCAGATTTATGATCTATTATTTGATCTGGATGATATATCAAGACGCTGAGGAGGACTCAGGTGTGAAAACTCAGTGTATCTGATGCTCAAATACTAGATGATTTTGACGCGACAGAGGTAGTAACTCCAGAGAATTTATTTGGAGCTCAAAAGATGATTCAGTTTGATGATAACATGATTCGTAGACTTGGTGATGGACTCGTTACTACGGGGGAATTTGATATGGAATTAGATAAAGATTATTTGGTAAAAAATTGAGATTTTATTACCAATGTGGTACGATATAATTGAAGCGAATTAATTCCAGTAAAAAAACTTGCCATATAAAGTTTTTTTTATACAATACCCAAGCTTTAAAATAATGGGTCATTAGCTCAGTTGGTAGAGCAGCTCCCTTTTAAGGAGAAGGTCCTGGGTTCGAGCCCCGGATGACCCACCAAAAAAACTTTTTATAGGAAATACGAATGTATTTTTTGTAAAAAGTTTTTTTAATGTATTCCACTTAAAAACAGATATATAAAAAGTGAGAATTCTACTATTTCCCATTAAATCTATATTAACTATTAAAAATTTTTTATAATATATACTAAATATATGTAAATCTTTCTTGTAGTTATGTATTTGTTATACAGCGTATACGTGAGTACTATGGTAATGTATTTTCTTAATATTTGTTTATGGTACTAACAAAAATTGTTGCAAAACTTACTCTTGTTTTTTTATTATTTCAATTTATCTCTCCTTTCGCTCATTTGCAAACATATGCAATGAGTACACTCGATATAGTAGATAACAATGTAAATAAAAATGTTCTCACTAATCTCCATGGATACTGCGCTGGAGCTGATTTTCGTTATGATGTATATTGGGATGATAGTTCATGAGCTGTCACTGATGTACAAGTGGTTATAGGCTCAACGGCTCAGCAAACTATTAATGTTGCTGGTTTTAATTCTGGACTTACCACTACTTCATCACCAGCTACATACATACGTAGAAATAATTCTAGTCTCACTCCTTTCACGATTCAGGTGCGTGAAACAGCTAATCCTTCAAATATCAGTGATCCTGTAACCGTGACACCAAAAGACTGTACAGCACTAAAAATAGGGTGAAATCAAAACTTTAGTAGTAGTAATGCATCAGCCTATACAGTGCCAACAAGTGGTGTGACACATGTAAGAGCTTCTGTTATTGGTGGATGAGGTAATGGATCAAAAAAACCAAATAATAATAAAATTACAACTGGTGGAGGTGGTTGAGCAGCTGGGATAACTGTTGCTCAAGTAGCCCCAGGAGATGTACTCTCTGTAACTATTTGAGCTGGTCGTTCTGGAGGATCAGCAGGTTCGTGACGCGCTGGTACGAGTAGTGTAAGCTCAGCATGATCCACTATCGTTTCGGCTCAATGAGGTGCCGGAAGATGACAGTGATATGAAGGATTTAATGCTGGATGAACTACTGGTACAGCCCATGTACTACGTCCAGGTGGAGGTACGAGCAATGCCACCAGTTGAGCCGCATGAAATCTTGCAGCTGTCGGGTATGCTGGAGCTCTTACTCCTGGTGGGACATCAGGAGGTTGATCGGCTGGTAAAATTGCATGAGGTTGAGGTTGAGGGTTATTCTCTGGTCAAAGAAATAGAAATGGTGGAACTGGAGCTCGTGGTGCAGCTCGTATAGAAACATATGATACTGAGGTGGTAAAGCCTACTGTTACTATTGATCAATCATCAACCCAGTCTGACCCAACTATTATTAATAATACTGTAAAATTCACAGCAGTATTTTCTGAACCAATTACTGTATCTTCTTTTACTTGTGAGGATATTACTCTTAGTGGATCAGCATCATCATCTTGTAATAGTATCACTCAAACTGGAGCACTTGATGGTACGACCTTTGATATAGAGCTCACAGCTACAACTGCTGGTACGGTTATAGCTTCAATTCCTGATGCTGCAGTACATGATATAGTATGAAATAATAATGTAGCAAGTACGAGCGTTGATAATATTGTGAATGTTTTAGATTCAGCTCCAGGGGGAGTTGGCTGAAACCTATGACTCTGGCTGAAAGCTAACCATGGAATACCTACAGGGTCTACAGCAACAGGTTGGCTTGATCAATCAGGGAATGAATATGATTTGATTGATGCAGGAGCATCCCCATATCTCTATATAGAGAACTGATTAAACTTTAATCCTACTATTCAAAATCCAGATGGTACAAACAGAAGGCTTGCGAGAAATGAAGCTATTAGTCTTCAAACAGTAAGTATAATTACTATACCTGATAATCCTGGTTCTTGTGATGGTCCTTTTGGTGAAAGAGCATCTGATGATGATAATATTAGGGTGTGTATTTCTTGAGGTGCTCAGTGGCACATTCCAGGTAATACTGCATGATTTAGTAATGGAGGACAATGATGGTTTAATTGAGTGTCTGCTATTAATCCAGCTCACAATAATGCTCCTCATATTTTAACTGTTGAGGCTGGTAATGTAACGACTATGGCTAATGGGATTGAATTGTGAGATACTATGCTTAATCGTTATTGGCATGGAGATATTGCAGAAATTGTTTGATACGCTTCAACACATTCTAATACAGATCGTCAAAAAGTAGAATCATACCTTGCACTCAAGTACGGTATCACTCTTGATCAAACGACCCCAACGAATTACCTCGCAAGTGATGAAAGTATTGTTTGGAATGCAGATGCAGTACCGACTATGATTTCAGATACGTCTCCAAGTGGAACAGCTTTTACCTCAAATCCTAATGTTCCTGCGTATCGAGTATTTGATGATCTCATTTGATCCAATGCTTTAAATGAATTTGCAACTACTATAAATGCTCCGTTTCCAAGAACGATAGGATATCAGTTTCCAGCAGCTCAGATAATAAATACAATGTCACTCACAGCCAGCGAGCTATTACCAAATAGATCACCGAGAGATTTTACTATTCAGGGATCAAATAATGGAGTTGATTGGAACATTTTAGAAACTCTTGTATGAGAAATAGGTTGGACAGCCAATGAAAAAAGAATATACACTTTCTCTAATACTAATCCATATACTCACTATCGTATAGCTACCACACTTAATCAGTCTGATAATCTTCGTACGCATATAGCTGAAATAGAATTTATAAGCAATTATAACCATGATATCTTTGGTATCGCAAAAGACGACACTCAAGCACTTGACCAAAGAATATCTAATTCAGTCAATAGTTGAGCTATTTTGACTCTTTCAACCGATAATGATTTTAAGTCTATAAATACAGCGCACGCAGATATACTCACAGATGGACAATATCTCGTGATTTGAAATAATGGATGAGTAATAACTACTCAAACAGGTGAGCTCGATACAGCTATATATGCTGATAGACTTTCAAGAGAATGGAGAGTAGAAAATACAAACTCCGTATGAACGGTAAATCTCAGCTTTGATGGATTTGATGATAACTATGTACTCCTTACAGATATAGATGGAGACTTCTCATCAGGAGCCATAAATAAATGAGCACTCTCAGCAAGTGGAGCTATAGCTCTTACTCTGAATGATGGTGAATTCTTTACTCTAGCAACTACTGATACAACAGGACCTGATGTTACATTGAATCAAGCAGCAACACAAGCTGACCCAGAAACAAGTACAGGAGTGGTAAACTTTACAGCAAGGTTTTCTGAAGCTATAGATATAACTAGCTTCACCTGTAGTGATATATCAACTTCAGGGACAGCAACTGCTACTTGTACTGATATCACAGAAGTCTCAGGAGGGAATGTATTTAATGTGGAGATTACAGCCACTACTGCATGAGAGGTATTAACACTTATTCAAGCATGAGTGGTAACAGATCTTGCTTGAAATGGGAATACTCTTTCTAATAGTATTGATAACTCAGTGACTATAGTATCAGGGGTCTTCAATAGTACACCTACAGATATCACTCTCTCATGAAGTGGAAATATAGATGAAAATTCTGCTATAGGTTCCACTATTTGAAATCTGACTACGACAGATCTAGATCTGTGAGATACTCATACATATACTTTTGCAACTGGTAGCTGAGATACTGATAACTCGAGCTTTACCCTCAGTGGATCAGAGCTTCTCTCGACTACGAGATTTGACTATGAAACACAAACATGAGCCACTATCAGACTCCAAACTGATGACGGAAACGGAGGAACATACCAAGAAATATTCACTATAGATATTAACGACCTTGATGAAGTTGCACCAGTAATCACCATAACCGGAGATACTACCGTAAATCACTTAGTAAATAGTTTCTATATAGACGCTAATGCTACCTGTACTGACGATGTAGACACTACCTGTAGCGTTACAGCAAGTGGAATAGTTGATGGATTTACTCTGGGAACCTACTATATAGATTATAACGCTACTGATGCAGCATGAAATACTGCTATCACGCAAACGAGAACGATAAGTGTAGTATCTTGAGATACTCCAATAATTACACTCAATGGCTCAGGAACTATAATACTTGAAACTTGAGATAGTTACACTGATGCGTGAGCAGAGTATAGTGATACTGAGGATGGGACATGATCTCTCCTCGCAGCTGGGTGACCAGTTACCACTACTGGGACATGAGCTTTCACTCTTACCTATGACTTTACAGACTCACAAGGAAATGTTGCAACACAGGTAACGAGAACCGTGAATGTACTTGATACTATAGCTCCAACATCATCTGGGGCTCTCAGCGCTCCGACTCCATCAACTCCAACAAACAATACTTGAGCAACTCTCGCATGAGCCTGTGGAATAGATGCAGCAAATGGAAGAGTGATAGTAACAACTACAGCAGAAAATGGATTTAATAATCAATATGCTACAGGAATTACTCTTAGTTCAACAGGAAGCTTTGAAATACTCAATCCAGATTGGAATGAAGGGACCTATACTATCAATCTAGATTGTTATGATGCTATTGGTAACTGACCAACTCCTACAATAGGACTTTGACCTGTGATAATAGATATTACAGCTCCAACTGATCCAACAGTAGTAAGTCTGAGTCCAAGTCCAGCACAAACATGAACACCAATAACACTCTCGCTTTCAAATGTAGAACCTGGAACTACTGTGACCGTTCCATGAATGGTATGTGCTCCTACTCCTACTCCAGCAAATGGACTCGTAGATTGTACAGCCACAGCTACAGGCTGACTCCTAGATGGAACCAATAATACTATTACCGTTACTGATCCAGTAGGGAATACTAATAGTAATGTAAGTTCTCCGATATTAGTTATTGACGATACCGCACCGGTACCATCAGTTCCAACGACTGCAATAACGAGTACATGAGTAACTATTACTTGGACTACAGATGAACCATCAAGTTCAGAGATAGTGTATGGGCTCACATCAGTGGTAGACCAAACTACATGAGAGCTCAATGTGTCACCAAAAGTTACGAACCATAGCCTTTCACTCACTGACCTAGAAGCTTGTACTACGTACTACTATCAAACTATTTCTACAGACGCATCTGGAAATGTCGCTACAGATGGTATATATAATTTTACTACTCTTGGTTGCCCATGAAATGCTTCTATTATAGACCAAGATTCAACAGATATTATTCCTACCTGAAGTTGAGCTACTGGAGCTAACACTCTCTCGCTTTGATTAGGAGAGAATCTCGTTGATGTTGAAGTTCCAGTTTGATATTTTGATACTGGTTCTGGTTCATGTGCTGGAAATGGAGTATATTTTCAGTTTAAACAATTACAAGAAGCTTCTGTAGTGTCAGAGCTCTGAACCCCACTTACTGACGCTCTTACACTGAGAGTCTATGAACTATCAGCCTACTGTGATGTAGATGAACAGATAGAAGAGTTTGATAAAGATTTAAATGTTACCATGACATATTCAGAGTCAGATATAGCAAATATCAATGAAGAAACTCTGAGAATTTATAGGTTTGATGAAGTACAAAATCAATGGAATGTTCTTGATAATTGTAACCTAAACACTGATACAAATACCGTCACGTGTAAGACGGATCATTTTTCAACTTTTTGAATTTTTGGTGTAAATGGATTCTTTTCTACATCTGGATGATGAACTGGTACAAAGTACTGTAGGGATCCAAAGGCAGAAAACTATAGAGAAGCCTGAGAAGCAGACAATAGAAAGTGTATCTATAAAGAATCTTCTCTAGAGCCAGAACCGAAACCACAAGAAGAAACTCCAATAGAACCAATTGAGAATGAAGAAGAAGAGATAGTAGAGATACCAGTAGAAACTCTAACAGAACCAGAAACTGAAACTAACTCAGAAATGGAGAAATGAACAGACTATACTCTGGAAAATGACTTTGACTCATGTTCTATCATCAGAGATATAAATGATGAAAACTATACATACACACCTTCAGGAGTATTTACCGATGAAGCAACGAGTATACACCAAAATACTATCCTCAAGTTTGCTGAGATATGAATAGTAGATGGATATGATGATAATACCTTCAAACCATTCCAAGAGATGACCAGAACAGAGTTCCTCAAAGTCGCTCTCATCTCACACTGTTATACTTACAGAGAACTGGATGGTACTACTGACTATACTGACATGACAGATGGTACATGGCAAGCAAGAGTGATAGAAAAAGCAGAATCACTCTGAATGATAAACGGAGATATCTCTGAAACATGAGCAAAGATATTCAGACCAAATGATATCATCACCAAAGCTGAAGCTGTAAAGATACTGATGAGACTCTCTCTCATACAGGCAACTGATCCAGAAGCTCTAGGCTACATAGATATCACGGTTGACTGGCATGAAAAGTATATCCAGACAGGACAAACACTCTGACTCTTCACTCCAGCTGAAACAAATAATAGATTTAACCCAGATGGATGAGTTAGCAGAGAAGATATGGTAGACCTCATCTCCAACCTCGTTGATCTCTACCAGTAGTACTCAGCTCGAATCATAAAAATCTCTCCAGGTATCTGGAGAGATTTTTAGATACTATATAAGTTTTTCTTTGTAGGACTAAAGTTGATTTTAGAGCAAAAAACTCGATAATAGATATATACGTTCTAATATTTAAAAATCAATACATATGGATACCAATCTAAATATCGCAGTCCTCATCGACGGGGACAACATACCATCTGCTTATATCGGTGAGATGATGGAAGAGATAACCAAATACTGAAACCCAACTATCAAAAGAATCTACTGAGACTGGACTCGTCCTGGACTCAAGAAGTGGAAGGATCTACTCCTAGAAAATGCTATCACACCAATACAGCAGTACGGATATACGACAGGGAAAAACGCTACTGATTCAGCCATGATTATCGATGCTATGGATATACTCTATAGCGAAAAAGTACACGGGTTTTGTATCGTGTCGAGTGATAGTGACTTCACTAGGCTTGCAACCAGACTCAGAGAGGCAGGCAAGCTCGTGATTTGAATCGGAGAGAAAAAGACTCCAAATCCTTTCGTAGTGGCTTGTGATAAGTTTATATTTATAGAAATACTCAAGAAGCAAAGCAAGACTTCAAAAGATACTTCACCCAGTGTAGAAAAACTCGGACCAAAAGTCATCTCTCTCATATCATCAGCTATCAACGATATCTCAGACGATGACGGATGGGCTTTTCTCGGAGACGTATGAGGACTCATACAGAAAAAACAACCGAGTTTTGATTCAAGAAACTATGGCTTTGATAAGCTGACTCCACTCATCAAGGCAACAGGGAAGTTTGAAATCGAGCAAAGGGACAATTCAAAATCTAGATACAAGCTCATCTATGTGAGAAATATTCAGGAGCAGAAGAGTGAGAAGGTTAGGAGGAAGAAGAGGAGGAAGCTCAGTATAGATGATTAGGAATCACTAAATGAATAAAAAAATAGACATCGTATATACTTGGGTTGATTGATCTGATTCTGAATGGCAAAAAAAACGAATAAAAGCATATAATAACCTTGATAATACCTCTGATTTGTCAGATTATGCTAATGTAGATGGGAGATTTAGGGATAATCAAGAGCTTAAATATAGCTTAAGGTCTTTAGAAAAATACTTCCCACATCACGGAAACATTTTCCTAATAACTGATAATCAAATTCCAGATTTTTTAAAAGAAGATTCTGGTATTACAATTATTTTTCATAATGATTTTATTCCAAATCACCTTCTTCCTACTTTTAGTTCTAGGAAAATAAACGCATTTATTCCTTTTATAGAAATGATTTCAGAAGATTTTTTTTTATTTAATGATGACGTGTTTTTATGACCATACTTTTCTCTTGACGACTTTCAAGTTGAAGAAAAAACTATATATTATTTTTCCTCAGAGAAGGATAAACATTTCACTGAATCTCTATCATATAGTGACTACACCTGAAAAATATTAAAAGAAGTCTATCCTCAATATAAGCATATAGACTCTATACCAAGCCATACACCGAAAATAATTAATAAAACTAAATATAAAAACATCCAAGCAGAGTTTTTTACTTATTTCGATAAATTATCTCATCAAATTTTTAGAGAAAGAGAGAGTACTGCTTTTTTATCAGATTTATATTGACGCTGGATGATTCATCATAAGAAATGAATAAATGGCTGACATAAATGATTATATGTATCAACTTCTCAATGATGATATGATAGTCTTTTAGAGCAATTTGGTGCACTTCCTTTTTTCTGTATTAACGATACCTCTGATAATAATAGTGATGATGTATGACTACTAAATATAACTCAAATTTTAGAAAAATTATTTCCAGAGAAATCTAGTTTTGAGAAATAATTACTTATTTTTTTAAATATCCTGTATTACAAATATACTTTATTTGATTAACTAAAAATTAAAAATACTTATGCTCCAAGAACCAAACTACACTCAGCTTATTGCAACATTATTAAATCTCAAAACTTCACAAGTACAGATCGTACTCGAACTCACAGCAGAGTGATCAACAGTCCCATTTATCGCGAGATATAGAAAAGAGAGAACAGGGAATCTCGATGAGGATATGATACGTCAAATCATCGCAGAACAGACCAAGGCTGAAAATCTCTTCAAGGCAAAACTTACAGCGATAAACGGGATAGAGGAACAGGGACAGATGACTCCAGAACTGATGGAGAAAATCACCTCAGCTGAGACCACGAAACAAGTCGAAGAGATATACAAACCATACAAACTCAAGAAAAAGACCAAGGCTATGATAGCTATAGAAAAATGATTTCAACCTATAGCTGATATGATAAAAGAGGGAAAAGAGCCTGTAGAGTTTGGGAGTGATTTTACTGAGCTAAAAAAAGAATACTCAGAAGAAGAAATCCTCGAAGGAGCGAGTCATATCATCTCAGCTGAAGTTTCATCAGATACTCATATCCGTCATGATCTCAAACTCACTCTCAGTAAAAAGTGAAACATCCTCTCAAAACTCAAGGGGCCAAAGATGCTCGCAAAACTCAATGAAAAGGATACAGCTCAAATCAAGAAGTTTGATATATATGCTGATTTTAGTGCTCCACTCTGGAAGCTCAAACCATACCAAGTCCTCGCACTCTCTCGTGGAGAAAAACTTGGAATACTGAACGTAAAACTCGAAAAAACAGATGAATTTTATGATGATACTTTTGGTGGGTACTTGCATAGCATAAAAAATACAAAAAAGACATCTCTGCTGGAAGATGCTTTTTCAGACGGTTTTACTGCGCTGTTTAAATCGCTCGATAATGAAATCAGATCTGATCTCTCTGAGCTCGCTGAGGATGATGCTATGGAGAGTTTTAGGACCAACCTAGATGCGCTCCTGATGACTAAACCAGTCTATGGTCAGACTATTCTCGCTGTCGATCCAGGATTTAGAGCTGGATGCAAGATAGTAGTTCTCGATACGCTTGGGACTCCAGTGCTCTTTGATAAGATATATCTTCACCAAAAATCAGAGGCAAAACAGATCCTGAAAAACATCATAAATAAAACCTCTCCAGATGTCATAGTACTGGGTAATGGTACATGAGTAAATGAGACTCAGGATATCATCCAAGAAATTACCGGTATCGATATCTATATCGTCAATGAATCTGGTGCTTCTGTATATAGTGTTTCTAAGATCTGAAAAGAAGAGTTTCCAGACCTCGATAGTCTCGACAGAGGTACTATCTCGATAGGGAGGAGATATATAGATCCACTCTCTGAACTCGTAAAAGTCCCAGTCGAAAGTATAGGAGTAGGTATGTATCAGCATGATATGCCAGTGAAAAAACTTGAGGAAAAGCTTGGGTACACCGTAGAGGATGTGGTAAATAGAGTCGGTATCCCAGTCAATACTGCTTCAAGCTATGTACTGAACCATATTTCAGGTATCGATAAACGTACAGCCAAAAAAATATTCTCAAAGCGTCCATATGCGTCCAGAGTTGAGCTTAAAAAGGTATTGTCAGACAAAGTATACGAGCAAGCCATAGGATTCCTCAGAGTGCCTGAAAGTGATGAAAAACTCGATAATACTGATATACATCCAGAGCAATATGAACTGGCTAAGTTCTTCATCGAAAATAAGTGAGATATGAGCGCGAAAGACTTCTTTGAAAACTATGAATCAAAACTCACAGAGCTATATACTGACGCGAATGCTTCTACGCTCGAGTTTATCTCTGAGGCATACGCAGATATCGGACTCGAAAAGAGAGTTTACTCAACGCATAAAAAGGCAAGTGCGAAGCTGAATCCAGATGATATAAAAGAGGGGATGGTGCTAGAAGGAACCGTGAGAAATGTAGTCGCATTTGGAGCTTTTGTAGATATCTGACTCAAGAGTGATGGGCTCGTACATGTATCTCAAATCGCTAACAGATTTGTATCCAACCCAGCTGATGAGCTCACTGTATGAGAAAAAGTGCAAGTAAAGATACTCTCCATGGAAAACGGAAAGATTCAGCTTTCTATCAAAGAGGCTTAAGAGTTATTTTCTAAGACTCATATACATAATCCTGAACATCTTCTTGTGAAAATCTACGAGCACTTTATGCTCTATGATTATACTGGTCTCAGTGCTGAAATCTATGTAGGCTATCTTGTCTCAGTAGATAGTGAGGGATACATTGTCCTCAAAGTCATCGAGCTCTGCTGGAATCGTTACCAATTCTCTCTCGAGTCTTGGCTTCTTTTTTGTTGCTCCTGATTCTGACATGATGACGTAGCGCTCGAGCTGCTTCCTGTCACGAATCTCTCTATAGTTTTTTGGGAGGTAGGTATTGGCTAGATTTACATCCTTTTCGCTACTGATTCTATAAAACACATCTCAGTCTTCAAGCGAATTCACTATATCTGAAAACACATACATAAGTGCTTTTTTTCACTCTTGGTAGATGACTGTTGGTTTTTTATCAGCATGTGAGTATTGCTTTACGAGCTGATCTACATGAGTGGCTACCTCTTGTTGTTGCTCACTATACATACCCTGTATCTTGAGAGGGCTTGCTGCTATATATGCTTTTCTCTTGCCTCTCGGTATCTCGAGTACGAGTCCAGCTTCTATGAGAAAGGGGAGCTGTCTATATATCTCAACTCTGTAGAGACTAGTTATCTTGGTCAGCTCTGCGATACTCTTTTCACCTCTTTCTAGGAGTGATAGGTATATCATAGCTCCATGTTCATGGACTCAGATAGCTTGTAGTATTCCTATGTATTTTTCCATATATGTAACAGATTAGTTATATATTTATATCATGTATAATTTACTTTAAAATAAACATATTTCAAGAATAAATTATTTGTATTGTTACATATTTGTTATGTAATAAACATTTTTTTCAGAAGCCTCTTATACTACAGAGGCTTTATTTTTTAATATTACTTTTTATGAATACAGCATCTATGTTGGTTAAGTCACTTGAATGAGAAAGACTTTCGAGTGAAGAGCGTATTGAGTTATCAAAATGACTCATCGCTGAAAATGTGGCTGAGATTCTTACCCAAAAAATACTTATAGCTCAGCAATGATGAAATAGAAATGTAGATATAAAACTAACTGCAGATGAGTGTAGGGATAGTGATGAGAATATTCGTAATTTTATATGACTACTTGGAGGTAAAAAAATCAGCGTAACATCAGATTTCCCAGGGTATAACGAAAGCTATACCTGAACAACAAGAATAAAATTTAAAACTTAATACATAACTATGAATAAAACAAACTCGTTTATGAGATCATATAAAGCTCTAGAGCTCCATGTGCATGCAACTATAGATGATGCCATGCATAAGGTAACACAAGAGATAGCAGAGATGCTGGAAGCTGATATATCTGGTGATATAACTGAGACACAAAAAGAGGCATGAGATGTGATAGTAAATATCCTATCGGTTGCAACTGAACTCTGATGTGATTTAGATATAAAAGATTCTCGAGATGAAAGAAAATCTCCTGTCCAGCTGATGATGATGCTTTGAGATTGGAATGAAAAAGTGCAAGGTTTTAGAAATAGATATAGTAGAGAAGAAGTAAGTTTAGATGAGCTTTCTGACAATTCTTCTGAGTTTGTATCTGAAGTCATGAAGTATGTTCGTGAAAATAAAAGTATTGATTCTATACTGTGGGATAACATAGAAAAGTTTGGCTCTAGATTAAAAGCATACAAACCAGATATAGATATAGCAGATTATATAGATTCCTACAGAGATTTTCCAATAGAGGGAATAGAGTTCAAGGATATTAGCCCAGTGCTTCGTAGTCCAGAGGCATTTAGATATGTATGTTTTGAGCTAGCAAATGCTTGTGCGTGAGCTGATATAATAGCTGGGCTTGATGCCAGAGGATTTCTCTTTGGCCCTAAAGTCGCTGAGATACTTTGAGTTCCATTTGAAATGATTCGTAAAAAATGAAAACTCCCATGAGAATGCATAGGGACATGATACGATCTTGAATATGGAAGTAATAACATAGAGGTACAAAAAAAATGAATTACAGCTGGGCAGAAAGTAGCTATTCTCGATGATTTACTTGCTACTGGAGGTACAGCAGGAGCTGCTATAAAGTTGGTTGAAATGCTCGGAGCTGAAGTTATGCAGGTGGCATTTGTGATTGCTCTGAGTGATAAAGAATTAGCAAATATTCCTAGTAGAACAGAACTTTCTGAATATAGTATTTCTCATGTAGTTTCTTATGAATAATAAAAAGAGCCCATGGGCTCTTTTTATTATCTAATTTTCCCTGAGAAATACTCGATAATATTTTCTATTTTTATTCTGAGTTTTTTTCTGTCTGAATAGTTTTGAAATACAGCTCTTTCCTGCACAGCTACATCTATGTCATCTACGATCAGCGCATCAGGGCTGAGTGCTAGCATATCAGGAATACTATCGTTTGGATTATATATCCATATATGCATATCTTTTTTCGCTATTTTCGCTCTGATGAGCATAGGGAGTGAAACTATCTTTGAGTTTATACTGATGAAATCAAAATCATTTTCAAATATATTTCCAACAGCGAGACTCACTATCAGTCATCTTTTTATTGTATTGTTATGTTGAGCAAATTGTTCTAATATGTTGGTATCCAGCGAAGTGATGATCACTCTATCTTGCATACTTGACGAAGCTATGAGATCTGATACTGTTTTACTATAGTCCTGTCCTTGTCTGTATACTTTGAGTTCTATGTTGAGATCAATCTCATTGCTCTGCATAAAGTTTAGAACTTCCTCTAGAGTAACTATCTTTTCTCACGCAAATTCTTCGCTAAAGCGAGTTCATACTTCTAGGGTTTGTATAGTTTCATAGTCTGTTTGGTAGAGATTTCCATTGAAGCCAGTA
>CALLBL010000011.1 GCA_937999345.1 uncultured Candidatus Altimarinota bacterium
TCATTGCTCTGCATAAAGTTTAGAACTTCCTCTAGAGTAACTATCTTTTCTCACGCAAATTCTTCGCTAAAGCGAGTTCATACTTCTAGGGTTTGTATAGTTTCATAGTCTGTTTGGTAGAGATTTCCATTGAAGCCAGTATCATCTCTGAGGTTTTTATCATGAAACAATACTATTTCTCAGTCTAAAGTTTCTTGCACATCTATTTCTATTACATCAGCTCATTGATTAATAGCTTCTTTGATGCTGCTGAGAGTATTGGCTGGGGCCTCTAGCGGAGCTCAACTGTGCGCTACTATCTGGGGAGTTTTATCATAGTCAGAAAGAGTGAAAAAGAGTGGCACAGATATCAGAGCAGTGAATAATATAAATACAAATAATAAAAGTGTTTTATTTATATTGAGCTCGTCTGGTGGTTGTATGCTCAGCTCTGGTTTTTCTGATCTGATTTCTTTTTTATAAATCTGGAACTCAATAATAGAAAGGAGACTGAGGAGTAAAAAACTACTAAGTATAATCAGTAAAAATGTAAAACTCATCAGAAGAGATACTATTCATATCGTCAGTATATTTACGCTTGAGAGCATCAGACTCCCAATAAATATACTTCACGAAGTAACGAAAAAATTCAGTATAAATATTCCTCATATGATGATAGCATAGTTGAGTGTCAGATGAGAAATAGTTTTTCTCTTATTGATACCACGAATAGACAGACTAAAAGCTTCAAATACATTTTTCTTTACGTAAAAGATTTCAAAATTTACAAAGATGAAAAATAAATATGCTTTTATGAAACTGTATCCAAATATGACCAGCAGAAGAAACTCAAACATCCAAAACAGCTGACCAATACCGACAAATATATAAGCTCCTAGACTAAAAAATAAGAATCCTCATATAAGTAGTGAGACGATAGCGACTTCTAGAAATAGTACGTAGATGATTTTTTTGAGATTTTTGAGCACTTCTTTGTATATATTTCCCAGAAGAAACTCTGGATTTTTTTCATTTTGAAAGAGGATGAGATTGAGTCCGATTTTTTCAAGTAGTATAAATAGGCCAAATAAAAACATATAGAGTATTCAGTAAAATATGACTGGAAGTGAGAGGAGTGGGCCAAAGGTATCGTAGTTAAGGAGAAAACTCGACTCATCTAGCATGGCATTTTTCAGGAGTATAGCCACAGAGAACAGTACAATAAAACCAATGAGTCTCAGGAAAACTTGGTAGTTAATAAGATTGAATAAAAGCTCTTTATGGTTGATAAAGATATTTTTATAATTTTGAAATGTTTGCAGAAAATAGTTCATCGTGTCCTCAAAAAATAGCTATGAATATGTAAAATTATACTGAGAAAAATAAAAATACAAATACGCAGAAAAAATATTTGCAATCGCTTATTTTTAATTAAAATTTACATATTGATTTAATTTATAAAAATACAGAATATGCAATGAGTGATAGAACTAACAGATGATAATTTTGCTGAGGAAATAGCTTCAGGAGTAGTGCTTGTAGATTTTTGGGCAGAATGGTGTGGTCCATGTCAACAAATGCTTCCTATACTTGGAGCTTTTGCTGAAGAGATGTGAGATAAAGTAAAAGTAGCAAAGGTAAATGTAGATAACTGTCCGAGTACAGCTGCTGCGTACAGAGTTATGAGTATACCTACGCTTATCGTCTTTAAAGATGGAAAAGCAGTAGAGCAAATGATTTGAGTACAACAAGCTGATCAGTTGAAAGCTGTTATCGAAAAACACGTATAAGAAAATAGATAAGAAAAGACTTCCCGAGTAGGGAAGTCTTTTTTAGTTTCTTGTTCTATGATGATAATCTCGATGACCTCTTCAGCTATAAGCGAGAGGCTTATCTTCTATTTTCTTATTAATTCTTTTTTTGTCTATATCAATTGTATATATATTCATTAGGTTTGAGTCTTGATTGTGATAGTAGAAAAAAATTGTCTTTCATTCACGAATGTTTGATATAAATTCATCAATATACATAGAAAAATTGTCTTTATCTTGATATTTTACGAAAAAATCTAACAGTTTTCTTTCTATGTCTCCTCTTACTTTATCTTTTGGTTTTGTATTTCGTAATTCCTGCATTGTAGATAAAAATCCATGCAAATCATCAAATTCTTTTCTTGCATTAACCATAATTTCGTTCAGACGTATAGAAAAATTTACTTTTCTTTTCCTAATAGAAGCATGAAAAGAATCTACAATTTTCTGTAGTTCTGGATCACTAATCTCAGATTTTTCTGGAGACATAGGTATAATTAATGGCTATTATATTTTATAATAAATAAAAAACACATAAAAGCAAATATTAAATTATCCCTTTCACAGCTGATATATTGAAACTATAGTTCATTTTGAGAGATCAGATAATACCGATGTATCAGATTTCATTATCGATTTTTACTGGTTTGAGGATGATAGTATAGTCCTTGAAAAAGGGGAGTATGTTTTCCTCTCAGATAAATATATTTATCCCAGGATTAATAGGGAAGTTTTCAATAAACTTCATGAAATTAAACTTGTCTTCGAGCATTTTTATGAGTGAATATATTTCTTTTCACATTCTTTCACTATTGTCCTCTAGAAATCTTGCTACTCACGAGTATTCGCATACGTGTCTCTCTGGTATAACAAAAAATGCTATTTCCTGAGTATTTTTTGCGAGCTCAAATACAAGCTTGTGTATGAAATCAGAGAGTTTTCTGATGTCGTCCTTTCCAGAGCTGACACTGACCTCTCAGAGGAGATGCTCTGGAGTCTGTTCCATGAGATAGTTTACAAAAGCTCTGAGTCACTTGGCTGTAGGAAGTCTCCCAGCTGAGTTATATGGTTGATGGATGAGCTCGAGCTTCTCAAGAGTAGCCATATCGTTTCTCACGGTAGCTGGACTGACTCAGAGGTCGTACTTTTTGAGCAAAAGTTTACTTCATAAAAGCTCTCAAGTCTCTATATACTCTTCTACGATTATTTTGAGGATGTCTATATTTCTCTGAGTGAGAGCCATTTTACATATATTTAATAATATCATCACTATTATATATAAAATTTTTTGCTATTCAATAGCTACGCTTTCATAATAATAGAGTAAAATTCTTTGATAGTTTTTGGAAGAGTGAGATTTGATAATATATCTGTGTAATCTGGTTTTTTCTTTTTTCTTAAAAACTTTTCGAGTGCTTCTCACATATCGTAGGTAGATTTTGGATTGAAATAGTCTATATGATTTCACATAAACTCTCGTATTGATCACAGATCACTTGATAAAATTGGCACTCAGTACTGAACTGGTTTTTTGAGGTCAAAAGGAAATGATTCATAAATACTTGGGAACACTACTCCTTTTGCTTGTGAGTAATAATACGCTTCTTCTGCTGGGTTGATATGCGATATAAACTCGACTCTATCTTGGAGCTTTCTTGCTATAACTATGTCACGCAGGTCTGTATCTTTTGAAGTTTCTTCTCATATGATAAACAGATGCATGTTCGATCATATTCAGTTGAGTTTACTGAAGCTTTTTAGGAGATTTTCTATATTTTTATTGGCTCCGTTTCATCCATCGTAGATCAGATAATCATTTTGGAGATTATACTTAGATTTGATATCTATTTTCACAGTATTTGAGATATTATGCTTCTTTTGTATATCAAAAAAAGGCTTCATAATAGCTATTTTTGTCTCATTTACATTGAGTCTTTCATTGAGCTCTCAGGCAGTGTATTTTTCAAAGCAGATAATCTTTTTAGCTCTGGAAATAGTTTTTTTCATGTAGTAGTTATAGATTTCTCTCGCAAGAAAGTCTTTTCCCATGAAAAATGATTCTTTGAGAGAGGGAATCATCACGAT
The DNA here is from genome assembly GCA_937999345.1 of uncultured Candidatus Altimarinota bacterium. Taxonomy (GTDB): domain Bacteria; phylum Patescibacteriota; class Gracilibacteria; order BD1-5; family UBA6164; genus CALLBL01. Next base: position 3,876 of record CALLBL010000011.1, read on the forward strand.
AAAATCTTCTTTGTAAAAGAGAGGAACTCTATGATCAAAAAAGACCATAAGAGCAAAGTTTTCCTTTTTGAATTCTTTTGATATCTTGATGTCTCCCAGCGCATCTCCGAGTTTGATGCTGGTAATTCTTTCTTGCTTTTTAAATCAGATGGTATGGTGAGTGTAGATAATATACTCATTTTTATTATCCACTTCGACCAGTTTTTTGATTATTTTGAGCATCATCGAGCCGTAGTGATTTTTTTCACTGAGACTACGTATGTCCAGTCATATTTTCATGGATATATATTTTTGTTTTTATCTACTAATTTCTTCCCTTAAAATACTCTAAAAAACTTTTTTTTCAAATATTTAAATTTATTATTATAATGGCTATCTAGATACAACTACTAATTGCTAACATTCACAAATATGGTATGAAATATTTTAAGACTTCTCTTTACGAGAGGACTCTCAATCAGTAGGTGGAATAATTTCCCAAGAGCTGTTGAAATAAATCACTTGGATAATGTAGGATTTGTATTACACACTGCGCTCTTTCTCGCGTATATCCAGTCAGAAAAGTCAGGGAAACAACTCGATGAATTATATATTATGAAAAAAGTCATTTTTCACTCATTTCGTGACCTCATCCTCTCAGATATCAACTCATGAACTAAAGAATACATAAAAAAAATAGATCCAGATATATTTGGAAAAATACATAAAAAATCCTTTGATTTCCTCTTTGGATTTGATGCTCCTGAGTATCTCAAAGATGATATGAAAACTATTGTATTTGATGATTCGGATAGAATAGAAAACCAGATTATACTCGCTGCAAAGAAATACGCATGATACACAGAAGCACTTTCAAATGCTGCTGTATTTCCATTCATGTATGAAGTACCACTTGCTGAGATATCTACGCAAATAGATAAGATGAAAGCAAATCTATATTGTTTGGGTGAGCTAATGAGTAATACTGATCATCAAAAATAT
>CALLBL010000012.1 GCA_937999345.1 uncultured Candidatus Altimarinota bacterium
CAGTCATATACTTTTTACATGATGCAAGAGAGTCTGAGTAAAACAAACTTTGGAAACAAGCAGGTTTGAGATGAGTTCAACATAGAGAGGTGCGTCAGAGCCTGAGATAGGCTCGATGGACATATCGTGACTGGACATATAGATACGACCTGAGAAGTAACGAGATTTGAGCAGCTAGAGGACGAATCATGGGTATTATGAGTACAGTTTGATAATGAGTTCTCAAAATATACGGTCCATAAATGATCAATAGCACTCAATGGAACCAGTCTCACGATTTCAAAAGACGAACCTGGATATATAGAAGTATCTCTGATACCCATTACCCTTTCGGAAACCAATCTTGGAAATACCAAACCTTGAGATATAATCAATATCGAATTTGATATACTCGGAAAATATATAGTAAAAAATAACAACCTAAAATAATGTCAGACTACAACATAGAGCCTAGAAATATAACAGCTATTCCAAAAAATATTGAGATAGCATTTATCACGGCTGATTTCAACAAAGAGTTTACCAGTGAAATGGAAAAGGTGTCGGAGGATTATCTCACGGAGAACTATTTTAAAAATATCACAAAGTTTTATGTGCCAGGGGCTTTTGAGATACCAGCTATGCTTGAGAGAGTTCTTGCAAATAAAAAATTTGACCTGGTATACTGTTTTGGTGTGGTTATCAGATGAGCAACTACTCACTACGAAATGGTAGCAAACGAATCAGCAAGATGAATAACTGATGTAACTCTCAAATATCCAACTCCAGTGATAAACAGTATACTTACCTGTGAAAACGAGGAGCAAGTCAAAGAAAGAATAAACAGAAATACGACTATTTCAGGTCTCAATTTACTCAGTGAAGTCCTCAAACATAACCTATGATAGTATCTATAAAATGAACCGTTATTCATGGAAAAAAACTATGAAGAAAAATCTGATATAAAACAGCAAATATAAAAGTAGAGTCAGGCACAATAGATGAATGAGTTTACAAGATTAGGCTCTCTCTTGGTGGAGAAATATATTCTGGAGTATGAACATATATAGAAGAAAAATGACTTTTTGAATCACATATATTTGATTTTGATATGGATATATATGATAGAAATCTAGAAGTTATCTTGCTCTATAAAATTAGAGACAATAAAAAGTTTGATAGTCTAGATGATCTCGTAGCTCAGATAAAAACTGATATAGAAACAGCAAAAAATAAAACTGATTATGTGCTAACATTTTGAGCTTTTGATCTCTTGCATCTCGGACATGAGCACTACCTCAGTAATGCAAAAAAATACTGAGACTTCCTCATAACTATAGTCGGTACAGATAAAAATATCGAAAAACTCAAAGGAAAAGCTCCAGACCATAGTCAGGAAGAAAGAAAAAAGATACTAGAATCTGTAGAAATATCTGATAAGGTTATCATATGAAATGAAGACAATCCTATGAAGTGGATAGATACCTATAGACCTCTCTCTATATGTCTCTGATACGATCAGGCTTGATTTGCTGACAAGATAGAATCATACCTCAAAGAAAATAATATTGTATCAAATATTATCAGACTCTGAGCGCTAGAACCAGGTAAGTTTAAAAGCTCGATTCTGAAAAAACTCAGAAAAAATAATGCTTAAAAAATACCTCACTTTGTGAGGTATTTTTCGAAAGAAAAGCAAACTATGAATCTCTACCAGCACTAAGTAAGTCTTGGTATTCTTTGAGCTCACCCCAGTGTCCAGCATCAGCAAGTTTTGCTTGATCAGGCCAAGTCTTTGGATTATGCATTTGAAACATAGATCCAGCATCGTCTAGGATAGCTTTGAGATCTTTGTGATGCGCGTTTGCAAGATCTTTAAATGAATGAATATCAGCTTTATTAAGAAGTTTTTCTATTTTTGGACCGATTCATTCTACTACTTTGAGATTATCAACTTTTTTTGGCTTATGTGCTGCTACTACATGACCTGTGTGCTTACATCTTTTGAGAAGCCATCCAAGTATAAATCAAAGTATCCAAGCTACAATCACCATAGTAAGTATCTCTATAGTTGCATCTGATAAATCATATGCTTTAGTAACATTTTCAAACATAATATAAAAGGTTAAGAATTATTTAGAACAATAAATTTCATTTATTTTCTCTGTAGTTGTTTTAAATACATATCAAGTAGGATTTTTTATTCCCCATGGAGTAAGTATCTCAGATGCATACTTTGTCTGGAATCTCTTTACAGCCTCAAAATCAGCTTGGTCATATACTCCATTTACCTCTAGAGATTCTCACTCAAATGCATTGAGGAAGTCCTCTAAATCTTTTACATCTCAGACATCGTTTTGATTTCCAAGTCTGATAGGAGTAACTATGAGAGTTTCACATTTTTTCTCAGAAACTGCAACCACTTCTGCAGGTTCTTCATTTTTTTCTTCTGTAGCTATTTCCTGTTTAGGTTCTTCTGCTACCTCTTTTTCCATAGCATCTTCTTGAGCTTCTTCAACCACTACATCTTCTGCAGGTGGTTCACTCTGAACAAATCATATATCATCATCTGTTTCACTCACGATTTCAGTAGCGCTTCCACAAAATCATTTGATAACACAAGTATACCAGTGCCACGAAATATAAAGCCACAGCGCGCTGAGCACTAAAATTAATAGGACTAAAAGTTTTCTCATAAGTAGATATATTAAGAAATACAAAAAAATATTAATGAGATAGCTCTGTTTGTCAAATAATGGCACTATTTCTATCACAGCGACGCTTGTAAATTATTCTTTTTTTATTAAGATAAAATACATAATTTATGTCTTTGCAATACTGATGAAAAAACAGCTCGTCATACTCTGAATAAGCGTATTAGCATGTACACATGTATATGCTGATGAGATTTGATGCGAGACCAAATCAGGATACGAACTCTATGAATGTAGACAAGAAAAGATTTGTGATCCCTATGAAAATAAAGAGCCAGTATTTACCAGTGATTCATATAAAGAAGCTTCAGAGTATCTCAATATCCTAGATACGAGAGAAAACTGAGCCTTTATAGTCCTAGATGAAGTCAAATCAGAGTATCGTACCAACATGAATACCATATATAGTTGCGCTATGATACAAACTCAGCTCAATACACTTGAGAGTCTCATAGAAGATAATCTACTAAAAGCTGAAGAAACTGGTAAACTTAGCTGAGTAATAAAAAATAGAACAGATATAAGAACCAAAAAATTAAATGCAGCAGCAACAAAGCTCGAATGTAATAGAACCAATACTGAAGTTATTTACAACAAGCAAAATATAAACAAACAAACTACTCATGAGGTTTGTAGTTATGTGTCTTATTTAGAGTATTTGAGAGAGTATTATGGAAATATCCCAAATATACTTGGGTTAGACTCTTCTGATCAAGAAGACTGAGATGAAAATAGAGTAGCAGATGTACAAGAGGTACAAAAAGCATACACTACATCTGAAATCTCTAGATTAATCCAATCAGTTGATACAGAAATAGATAATGAAATCGAGCATACTTATAAGATATTTCCGATAGCATTTCAAGCTTACGCAGAATATGAAAACAATTATCCTCTCCACTTTTTACTTGAAATAATTAGAGAAGATTTTGTACTCCTGAGAAGATCCTTTCACGAATCACTGATGCCAATAGCGCAAGTCTGATATAAAATCATAAATGCTATGATCAGATAAAATAATAAAAAATAGTATCCAGTCTGGATACTATTTTTTATTATTTTAAATTTATTCTACATATATATATCACATGATTGCTCTGTCATTTTTTGGTATTTTTCTAGTTGTAACTTCTCAGAGTCTACGGTAGTTCATATCAGAAACGATGAGATGATCTGACTTGATATCCATTACGATAGCTACATGTCCATATCTAGGATTGTACCCTCTTCCGTTGAATACTACTATAGAACCAAGAGTTGGAGTATTTCATGTTGGGTGACCTTTTGCTCTTGCGTTTCTCAGCCACGCATTTGCGTTTCCTCACCAGTTTACTGTTTTATACTTAGCTACGTACCATGTACAGTTCCCCCAATAAAATGTATGATAACTTGGTTTTGGAGTGAGCTTGTATCTTCCGGCAGTATTTACATACTGACTCTGAGCTGCAGCAGCAAACGAGTATCCTCATCCTGAAGATGAAGTACTAGCTACAGTTGTAGGAGCAGTATAAACTGGTTTTGGCTTTGGCTTAGGCTTTACTGCACCAGGAACAATGAGTGTTCTTCATTTACTGAGAGTATCATTTGAGTTCATGAGATTCTGAGTGAGTATCTTGCTCTCATCAATTTTATACTTTTGCGCTATACTCGAAATAGTATCACCAGAAGCTACCGTGTGAACCATACCAGAAACTGGTGGAATTTTTAGCGTATCTCATGGCTTCACTGTAGCTCAATCTTCGAGATCATTTGCCCAGTAAATAGTTTCTTTTGAAACTTTAAATTTTTCAGAAATAATTGCAACCGTTTCTCATGTTTTTACTTCATATTCTACTATATCACTTCAAAAAGAGTTTCTCGCTCATTCAAGTGTAGTGTTGATAGAAAGAAATGAATCCTTAGATTCAACTACAAAATCAGATTCTCAAACTGAGTCTCATGATTTATAAAAAGAAGTGATAATAGAGTCTTCGTCTATTACCCCATCTCTATTAAATTCTGCAGCAGTATTGTTGTGAATAAATGAAGAAAAAACAGGATAAATAGGCATCAAAAATACAATAGCAATCAATACTATATTGTATCAGTGATATGATTTTTTAGGTGAAAAATGAGTTCCTGAAGAGAAATCGTTTTTTAGAATTCTAGAGTGTCTGTTAATACGAGCCTTTACATTAATTTTGGATCCCAAAATAATTTTTTAGAAGATAAAATCTCTTATCTTTTCATAACTTTAGTATTATAACATACCAAAGTAAGAAATAGAAAAGAAAATGACCTATTATGCTATTGACAATACCTCAAGTTTAGTTAGATGTGGTCTAAAACCTTTATTTCTCGTATATCTCTTTTTTGCCTTCATTTTAAATACTCTTACTTTTTCTCCTTTGAATTGTTCGAGTACTTTAAACTCAACTTTTGAATCCTTAACTGTTGGGTTTCCTATTTTTGTTTCTTTTCCTTCTTCATCAGAAATAAGAAGAGCTGGTACGCTCATTTTTTTCTTTACTGCTACGTCTTGTTTTTTTACATCGATGATATCACCTTTTTTTACGATAAATTGATTTCCTCCGATTTCTACTACTGCTAACATGGTGTCATAAATTATATATATATAAGTATTGAGAATCTTCACTGCAATGCTGATGTCTCGTATAGTTTTTAAACTAAGAATCAAAAAACAAAACCCTAATTTTTTATTTTTTAATGTTAATCTAAAATGGCTGGGATGGAGGGATTCGAACCCCCGAATGACGGAGTCAAAGTCCGTTGCCTTACCACTTGGCGACATCCCAAAGTAAGCTCTTTTCAAAGAAGCTTGAGTATTATATAAAAATAGAAAAAAAGTCAAAACTATTTTGCTTTCTGAATCTTCTCGTTATTATAGCTGTACAAATAGCTTTACTACATAAATTTAACTGGACTATGCTTTGATTTTTGAAAATACTTACAAAAAGACCAACTGACACCAATATAAGACTCTTAAAAATCGTCTTTTGACTCATACTTGCTGCGTGAACATACTATAGTTTTATGATGGCATGAGCAGAGTGGAAGGATAATCTGATGTTTGATGAGTTTATACCAAACACTGCTATGTGGTACACATACGGTTATATAGCTATGTGAGCCTTGATCGTAATCACATGAGCACTCAACATCAATCTCCTCAAATCTAAATACGCAAGAATACTTCACATACTTGTATGAGTAGATCTACTTTTCGGTATGAACTATATGAAAGAGACAGCAACTCTCGGTTTTGATACAGTACTACTACTCCTCTGAATAGTAGCAATCATATCAGGTGTAACTGGGAAGTTCATTACGAAAAAATGACTCAGAGCAGCGCAGAAAGTTACAAAAATAAGAGTGTAAATTTGATATTATATATAATTATGTTATAATTGATATATTATTTGATAATGCATATGATTATGGTAAATATACACGACTGAAGTAGTGAAAATCCTATAGAAGTATTAGATAGCAATATTATAGCTCATGGAGATAAAACTTCTCAATCAATAGAGAATGCTATCGGACAAGCTGATTTATCACAAGTAAGAAACGATCTATTAACAGCTATCGTTTGAATACATATCAGCAAAGACCCAAGCTTAGTAAGAAATATAGTTGAATGTGCTCTCACGTGACACTCTGATTGATTACATGAAGCATATCAAGCAAATATAAAAGATCATTGAGAACTATACATGTGGCTATCATTCACATGACATCATAAGCCAGAAACAATTAAGGCAACTATTGCAAATATAGAAGCAGTCATTAAAGGCTTAAGTGATAAACAAAAAATAGAGTTATCTAAGAGTATATTGAGAAGTTTTGAAATTTGAGAAATCAAAATGAAAGCTGGCACAGGTGCTACTGACTCACATCACACATGATTCAATAATAGCTGAAAAACAATGAGAGAAGAAATAAGATAAGAGTATATTAAAAAAGAATCCCAATTGGGATTCTTTTTTAATTATCTTTCTTTTGTTGATCAGATTAAAACTTCAACTATTTCAGGTGATCTAGCTATAACTTTTGCTCTTACTTCTTCTTTTAATCACGCAACTATTTTCTCTGTTAAATCATCTCACTGTTCTTCTAAGATGCCAGCTACTATACTAGCTATAAATTCAGGAGCTCAGATTCTATCTCGAATTTTATCCTCTAATTCTTCTCAAATAATTTCTACTGCTGTATCTGTTACTTCTCAAGCATCTTTTTGTGATAATTTAGATTCGATTTGAAGTTTGTAATATACTTGTGTAAGAAAATTCTTTGTATTGCCATCTTTATTATTTTTTAAAGAGTACTTTGCACTATTATAATTACTTTTTTCAAAATTTACATCTAAAATATTTTGTAAAAACTTTAAAGTGAATACCTTATTTTCTCATTGATGGGATTCATGATTATAAATAACTTCTAAAGTGAAATAATCTCCTCTCTCTATTGCATTAAGAATATCTTGTTCATTTACGAGCAAGCCTAAATCCAATAAATCTTTCAGCATCTTTCAAGTTTCTTTATTCGATCAGATATTTAGCGAACGAAGCGAATTAAATTGCAAAAAATTAATTTTAAGATCAAGAAGTTTTTGGAAGAGTTTATAATTTCAACGGATAATTACTTCTGGTAAAGCAAAAGCATCTCGATTATAATGATAGAATTTACCATTTAGATCAAATCACTTGTTACAACCACCTTGGATAGAGTATTCAATAATATCATCGATAATATCATCTTCTCATCATTTCGAGATGAAATAAATCAAAGACACTCATAGAAGTTCTTTGGCTTGATCATCTTCTAATCTATCTCAAATTTCAAATCTACTAAAGTATCATTTATGAACAGATACTTCTTTAGTCATACGTTTATATAAATCAGAAGCGAATTTTGTAATATCTCATCCAGATGGGTTTTCATTTGGTCTACTTTTTGTCATTTTATTTTAAAAAAGTTATATAATTAAATAAATTATATAACTTTTAAATATTTGTCAATTATTTTGTAAGTAAATCTCTCTCTGGAGCATAAAAATCTAGATTTTCTTTCCCGATTTTTCCTATTATATACTCTATAAGCTCTTCTTTTTTTACTTCTTCTTGAGTCCCTGCCTCTATATCTCTGACTTGAAAGACTCATGATCTAGCCTCCATGATTCATACGATGACTACAAATTTTGCTCCGATTCTTTGAGATTTAATCATTTGCTCTTTGATAGAAGGAGTACCAAGAGACACCATAGTGTTGATACCTGCTGATCTTGCTTCGAGCGTAAGTGGAAGTATGACTTTTTTTGCTTCGTCTCAGAGCTGAGCAAAGTAGAGATCTATTTTGTCTTTATTTCTGATAGAGATTCATTTTTCCTTGAGAAGAGATATGAGAGCTTCAGCGTCTAGTGAAAATCCACATGCAGGATGAGTGACTTTTTCTCCTATCAGTCTCTCAGAGAGTTTATCATGTCTTCATCCTTTTATGAGAATATTTCAGTGAGCATCCTCTATCGTCCACATAGTGTGAGAGTAATAGTTTTCTGGTAAAAATAACGTATGGTCTTCTTCGTATGGCACCTCCAAGAGATCGAGATATTCTTTAAAAGATGCATAGTGAGCTTTTGAGTCTTTTTTTAGAAACTTTGTGATTGGAAGCATACTCTTTGCCAGGATTTGTTCATCTTCATCATCTGAATGAAAGACTGAAAATGGATCTGCTTCAAACTTTTCAAGCGCGTCTGGACTGAGCATATGTTTTTTATTTTCATAAAAATCATGAATTTGTTCTGTATATTTTATGATTTCTTTTTCATTTCCGTATGTATTTACCCTGAGTCTGAGATCATCTCAGAGACCAATTTTTTGCAGTATAGTATAGGCTATAAATATAATCTGAGAATCAAGAATTGGGTCTTTTTCCCCTATGATTTCTACTCATATATTAAAGAGCTCTCTCTTTTCACTTGCTTTTGAAAATACTTTTTCCATATAGTAAAAATACAGTGGCTGAATAGCCTCAGTCATATCATGCTCTATATATGATCTCATGATACTCACCGATGGATCTGAAGAAAAAACGGTTCATTCATCTGTCTTGATGAGATGAGAAAGTAAGTCTTGGTCTCACGCATATGCTTTTTCAAAAGTAGCAAGATCCTCTATATGACATGGAGTAATTCTCCTAAATCAACTCTTACGAAACTGGTGACGAAATACTTTTTTTAAAAATGTAAGGTATATGTGATCATCTGGATATATATCTTTGAGCGTGTTTGTATTTTCTGGCATTTCCGTCTCCATAAATTATTTCAGGTATAATTGAATAAAATGTATCACTAATAAGTATATAATAAAGATAGCTTTTTCAAAGTTTTATTCATAGGAAAAAATCTGCAATAATCTTTACTTTTTACTATTTCTCACTACATTTTTATCTAAATTATTTATCATCAAAATACGTATGCAAAACATCAATGAAAGCTGGCTCACTTGGTTTAATGATTTAGCTAACTACCCTATAGTAGAAAATTTTGTATACATATTTGCTGATGGTCCTATACTTTTTCTTCCTGTTTTCCTAGTAGCTATGTGGCTCTATCATACTCATATTAACAAAGATCAAGAAAAGAGACATAATCTCATGTTTATATTTTACGCTTGTGTTGTTTGATTTATTCTCTCATTTATCGTGAAACAGTTTTTTGACTTTGATAGACCAGAGTCATACTTAGAAGCAACTGGAAAATTGCTGATGAGTCATGTACCTGACGCGTCATTTCCTAGTGATCATGCAACTGTGAGTGTAGCATTTCTTACTTCTCTCTTTTTAGCTAACTACAAGCGTATCTGACTTATATTTCTTCCTTTTGTAGTGGTGATGAATCTATCGAGAATCATAGCGTGAGTACACTGGCCTTTTGATATCATTGCTGGTACTATAGTAGGGATAGTAGCGAGCTATATTACATTCAAATACATCAAAAAAAATAAACTTGTAAAAAGATTCAATCTCTTCATAATAAAGCTACTTAGATACATAAAATTGTAGACATGAAAACGTTCGCAGATATCAAAGCTCTTCTCCCAAAAAAGAAAGCCAAAAAAAAGACTGAAAAACAAGTCATGGCACTCACATGATGATGAAGTGGTGGTCATATATTTCCACTTATATCACTCTACAACTATATAAAAGATGATGGAGACTTTGAGTTTCTTTGGGTATGAGAACAATGAGGTCTCGAAGAGCGTATAGCAAGTGCAAATGATATAGATTTTCACGATATTGCAGCTGGGAAGATCAGAAGGTATTTTGATGTAAAGAACTTTTATGAGCCACTCAAAAACCTGACTGGATTGTTTCAATGACTCTACTACGTACTCAGATACAAAATAGATATAGTTTTCTCAAAAGGTGGATATGTTTCTATTCCCCTCTGTATAGCTGCTAGAATCCTTGGGAAAAAAGTATATATACATGAGTCAGATGTCAGCTGAGGACTTGCCAATAAGGTTATCTGAAAATTTGCTACGAAAGTTTTCTATACATTTGAAAATGATAAAGTAAATTGAGGAAAACATATACATGTAGGGCAAATACTCAATCAAGAACTCATAGAATGACTGAAAAATATTCATGTAGAAGAAAATTCAAAACTCAAGGTAGTAGTCATGGCAGGAAGTCAGGGTTCTACGACTATGTTTGAAAATCTACTCAAAATACTTCCTGATACGAAAGATATAAATTTTACTGTAATTCTAGGGAGTCAAAACACTCACTTTGCAACAGACTTTAAAGAATTCTCAAATGTAAAAACATATGATTTTATCACGCAAACCAGACTCTGAGAAGTGCTAAAACAAACTGACATAGCCATCACAAGATGATCAGCAACAGCACTCTGGGAATTTTATTACTTCGGTATTCATGCTATTATCGTTCCTATTACGCAGGCTGGATGACATCAAATACATAATGCTGAATATTTCAACGAAAAATATGGAAGTGATATTCTCGATGAAACGAGTAGTAGTCTAAATCTAGATATATTTAGACTCTTGCAAAAATATAAAGGGCATAGAAAATCAGAACTTAATCTAACTGGCTTCTTTGATAGTCTCGAAAAAATAGAAAAAGAGCTTGGATAATAGTCCAGCTCTTTTTTTGTATCTCATAAAAAAGCATGTTAATATATAGTATATATTAATAAAGATATGCTTACTCATGAAAAAAAAGAAGAAAGAAGATATAAAACTCGCAGAAGAAAACATAGCTATTTCAAATAGTTTTGGAAAGTTTTACTTTACTATTCCCTTTCTCATAGCGATCTGTATCGCTGTTGGGATGATGTTTATTGGTGCAAATATATGGCTCATCATAGCTACGGTACTTGGTTTTTATATGGCTGTAAATATATGAGCAAATGACGTAGCGAACAATATGTGACCAGCAGTAGGAGCAAAAGCTATGACGCTCGTGTGAGCCATCATTATAGCTGCTATATGTGAAGCATCTGGAGCTATCATAGCTGGATGAGATGTGGTTAATACTATCAAATGATGAATAATTAACCCAGATCTCATCACAGATTGATCTGATTTTGTAGCTATCATGATAGCTACGCTTCTCTGAGCTGCACTCTGGATCAATATAGCAACTGTGATAAAAGCTCCTGTGTCAGCAACACACTCTGTAATCTGATGACTTATATGAGCATGAATCACAGCACACGGACTTGATATTGTGACATGGGATAAAGTACTTCAGATTATGGCATCATGGGTGATATCTCCTGTTATGGGATGAATCATTGCAGCCACGATACTCCTATCTATCAGAAAAACTATCGTAGAAAAAAAAGATAGATGTGAAGCAGCCAAAGCATGGGTACCTATTTTCATCGGACTTATGACATGGACATTTGCTACTTATATACTTCTAAAGTGATTGAAAAAGATTATCTATCTTGATTTTATCACAGCATTTATACTTGGTTTTATCGCAGCATGTATTATGTATGTACTGTCTAAGTATTATATAAAATGACACGAGTGACTCCTAAAAAATTCAAAAAAATCTATCAATAAAATGTTCAATATTCCTCTCGTATTTTCTGCAGCTCTTCTCAGTTTTGCTCATGGAGCCAATGATGTAGCTAATGCTATCGGACCACTGGCTGCGATAAACGATGTATTTAAAAATGGATGAACGATCTGAGGTGACGCATCTATTCCTCTCTGGGTTATGCTTATCGGAGCTATTGGTATCTCTCTATGACTCGCTATATTTGGTTCGAGACTGATTAAAACTGTAGGAAGCGAAATCACAAAACTGAATCAAATTAGAGCATTCTCAGTCGCTCTCGCTGCTGCTATCACAGTTATCATAGCGAGTCAGCTCTGACTTCCAGTAAGTTCTACACATATAGCTATTGGTTGAGTATTTGGTGTAGGATTACTCAGAGAATATAGAAAAAGACATAACTGAAAAGATAAAGAATATATACAAAAAAGCATTATCAAGACTATCGCGCTGGCTTGGATTATCACGCTCCCTATATCATGAATTATTGCTTCTGTAGTATATCTATGAGTAAGTAGAATAATCTAAAAAATAAATACATAATAAAACCTCCCAAGTTTGGGAGGTTTTATTATGTAAAATGAAGTGTTACTGATAGAGATCAACGAGGTTGGAGATGAGGTCTACCATATCTTCTCTGCTGACTCATCCATCTGGGTTAAATCTATTATTTGTTTCAGCTGGAGTGAAGAGTCAGAGTGTTTGACCTGTCTGGATATACTTTTCATGCCAGTCAACCGTGATATCTGTGTAGCCTAGAGCTTCTGGATTGGTTGCTTGTATGAGAGAGAGTCTCATCAGTATCTTTACAGCTTCTGCTTTGGTGATGATATCATTTGGTCTGAATATCTTTGCTCATGTTTCAGAGATATCTCCGTTTATCATTCAGAGTGATTCTGCTTTTTCTATCACTCTTGCTTGCCAAGTACCTGAATCTACATCTGTATACTCAGTTGTTGCTCATAACTGCCTATATGTATAACAGTGAGAGATAAGAGCGACTTTGAGGAACTCTGTTCTGGTCATTTGCCTTGCTGGTCTAAAACTATTATCTTCATATCCATCCACTATACCTATCTGTCTGAACTTCATTATGTTATCTCTATATTTAAATTGATATTCATCTGTAAATACTCCATGATGTTGATAAGCATACCAAGGATCATTGATATCTCTAATAATAGGACATGAATCGAAATCATTCTTAAGAGTATAATCTTGATCTTTTTTAACTACAACCTCTATTACCTCAGTAGGTAAAGGAGCTGGAATCACAGGTGTAATTCCTTGAGTCGTATCTAAATCAATATTTTCTATTATAGGATCTTCAAGGATCACGAGATTTCCTTCTACTTCTTCATCAGTATCATCTTCTTCATAGATACATTTTTTATTATCAGCTTTCCCAGCAATTCTATAGTTTAAAGCTTCTGGGTCCCTACAGTAAGTGGTACCAGTTCATCATCCAGCTGTACTAAGATTTCAAGGAATAGATGGTCCACTAGGATCTATAATAATTCCATTAGCAAGTCAGTCTTCATCATAAATACTTCCATCAGTTATAGAATAGTTAATAACCGTAACTGATGTAGAGCCAACTGTTTCAGTTGTATAACTCACTATACTCGAAATATCTGTGTACGTCTCTGATACCTCATTATATTTTCTATATGTCCACGCTGATGTATCATAGGTAGTGTCTAGGTAGATTTGGATATTTGCTGTAGATCATGGAGTGTCACATCCTATCTCAAAGTCCCAAAGTCATAAATCATAGAGGAAGTCTGGATCTTGAGTAGCGAGAGTAGATTCTTCCTTACTCGCAAAGAATTGAATTTGATCACAACTATCTCATGGATTAGAAATCTCAAGTGTATTATATCCAGCATTCTCAACATTTGGGAGACTCGATACTGAATTTTGTACAGCATCTAATTGTCCATCATTATTACCATCACCATCATTAATGGCTCAAAGTTCTACTAGAGGTGAAACGTTATCCAAATCATTATTACTATCATCGTTACCATCACCATCAGTATCAGTAATACTTGGATTTGTTCAGATTCTTTCTTCAGCAAAATCTGGCAATCCGTCATTATCACTATCTTTAGATCTAGACTTAACTAACACCGTTCTCTCTACCGTAGTAGCAATATTCCCATCTGAATCAACAACATCATATGATATGATATATGTTCATGGTGAAGATGTATTTACAGATCATGAAATCACTATATCAGAGGTAATATCTTCGTCCTCAGTATCAGATGCTGTTGCTCAAAGTTCTGTGTAGGTATTTCATCATACATAAATAGTACTAGTACTGCTTCCATTTAAGGCAATAGTTGGCATATCTCAACTACTTACTATTACTGTACGTGTTAGAGTAATAGCTGAATTACTATTACTATCTATTACATTGTAAGTAACCGTATATGTTCAAAGTGTAGAAGTATTTACTGGATTTACAGTAACTACATCAGAAGTAATATCTCCATCCTCAGTATCAGATGCTGTTGCTCATGCATCAATATAAGTACTTCCAATAATAATGGTTTCTGTTGGATTACCAGAGAGCGTAATCACCGGTGTTCAACCTGATACTACATTTACCAGTCTTGATACAGGTATACTAGTATTTCCAGATCCATCTACTGAATTGTAAACGATAATATAAGATCATAATGTATTAGAATCAACTGTATTAGTTGTAGTTACAGTACATGTAGAATCATAGTTATCCGTACAAGTAGCTCCAGCATCAAGATATGTATCTCATAGGTTGATAGTTTCTGTTGGGTTACCAGAGAGTGTAATCATAGGAGATATAGTATCAATTATATTTACGTCTCTCACTATTTCAGTAGCAGCATTTCAAGCGGAATCAATAACATTATATGTAACCGTATATGCTCAAAGTGTAGAAGTATCTACATTATTAACTAGAACAATACTTGATGTGATAATTCAATCCTCTACATCATTTGCAGTTGCTCCAGGATCTGTATAAGTCGTATTTACATCATGAGTGATCGTTCATGATCATATAAGAGTAATTACTGGTAAATCTCCTGCTAATACATTTATTATTCTTGTGACCTCTGTAGCTGTGTTTCAACTCGCATCCGTTACATTATAGCTCACTGTATAGGTTCCAAGAGTACTAGTATCTACAGCATCTCATCATACAATCACTGTACAGCTAGTATCATAATTATCCACACATGTAGCACCAAACTCTGTATAAGTAGTATTCTTAAAAATATTAAGTGGACTCAATCCAGTAAGGTTGATTACTGGTGGAGTCGTATCTACTACATGTACCGTCCTAGTTACTTGAATTGCAGTATTTCATGAAGAGTCAGTTACATCATAAGTCACTGTGTATGAACCAAGGGTTGTCGTATCTACTGGATTTACTGTCACTATATTTGAAGTAATATTTCCATCCTCTGTATCAGAAGCTGTCGCTCATGCATCAAAATAACTTCCGTTCACTTGAACAGTCTCAATAGCATTTCATGTCAAACTAATCAATGGAATATCTCATGCTACTACATTTACCGTTCTGGTTACTTGAGTAGCTGAGTTTGTATTTGCATCAGTTACATCATAGCTCACTGTATATGTTCCAAGAACACTCGTATCTACTTCATCTCATCACACAATTACACTACATGATGCATCGTAATTATCTGTACATGTTGCTCCAAATTCTGTATAGGTAGCGTTTTTATAAATAGTTAGTGGAGTTGATCCTATCAGATTAATAACCGGTGGTGTCGTATCCACAACATTTACCGTTCTGGTAACCTCGGTAGCTGGATTTCCAGCTGTATCAATTACGTTGTACGTGACTTGATATGAACCAATTGTTGTTATATCTACTGGGTTTACATCAGTCGTAGTACATGAAATGTCATAGTTATCACTACAGGTAGCTCATGCATCAATGTAGCTTGTATTCACCTCTACTGTTTCTATAGCATTCCCTGTCAGCGTAATAACTGGAATAGTGGTATCTACTACATTTACCGTTCTCGTCACCTGAGTAGCTGGATTACTCGAACTATCTATCACATCATAGGTAATAGTATATGTTCAAAGAGTAGTGATATCCACTGGATTCACAGTTGTTATATTTCATGAAATAATTCCATCAAAATTATCATTTGCTGTAGCTCATGCATCGGTGTAGCTGGTATTTACCTCAACTATTTCTACAGCATTTCCTGTGAGAGTAATAACCGGGATAGTGGTATCCTCAATAGTCACGGTTCTTACTACTTCTATAGCAGCATTTCCTGAACTATCTGATACGTTGTAAGTCACATCATAAGAACCAACAGTATTTACATCGACTGCGCTACCATCTATTGTGATAGTTGCTGGAGCAATAGTATCAAAGTTGTCAGTGGCTGTAGCTCATGGTTCTGTGTAAGGTGTTCCTACTTCGAGCACTACTTCGTTTAATCCTGTGAGTGATATAACTGGTGGAGTGGTATCTACTACATTTACTGTTCTTGTCACCTGAGTTGCTACATTTGTATTGGTATCTGTTACATCATAAGTTACTGTATATGATCCAACAGTTGTTATATCTATATTATCTGCTGTAACGATAGCTGAAGTCAAGTTTCCATCAAAGTTATCTACAGCTGTAGCTCATGCATCTGTGTAGCTGGTATTTACCTCTACGTTCTCAACTGCATTTCACGTAAGAGTAATAACAGGTGGAGTCGTATCTACTACATTTACCGTTCTCGTCACCTGAGTCGCAGGATTTCAAGCTGTATCAGTATAATCATAGCTAAGCACATATGCTCATAGTATTCCTGTATTTACCGATCAAGCTCATACAATTGAGCCAGTACCATCGACGTTGTCACTAAACTCAGCTAAACCATCAGTGTATGAACTCAGGTATTCTACTATTTCTGGACTTGGAGCGATAAGAGAAATCACTGGTGGAGTCGTATCCACGATATAGTTTGGTTCTGTTTCTGTATCATTATTCCCTGCCAGATCATCTGCTGAGATAGAGAAATCTCATGAATCATCTATTTGAATAGTACAATCAACTCGAGAAGGAGATTTTTGGCTGCAAGAAAAAGATGATGATGTCACTGTTGATGATCATGCTACAGATACATCAGCGACATCTATGGCTGTATCGTCTGTAACAACTATGGTTGTGTCTGTGATAGCTGCATTATCAAGTTTCGTTGGTGCAGTAATACTCACAACTGGTGGAGTTGTATCTATGATATATGATTGTGAGTTTATTCCTGAGGCTAGAATTATATTATCATCTGCTGTCACGGTTATCGTTCATGAATCTGATATATTATTTATATCACATGTAACTGGTGATATATATGGGTCTACTGTTCATCATCCTGTACCAGTACAAACTCATAGACTTACTCATGTAGTTCCTGGTGCTAGTTGTATGTTTGTGATAGCATTTCAAGTTGGAGCAGAAATAGTAACAGTAGAGTCAGTAATTGTGGTATTGCTCAGAGTAGTAGGAGCATTGATGGTAATTATTGGTGGGAATTTGATGGTCGTACTAGAACTATTTCCTGCCGTATCATATACTGTCACGACTATAGTGTGAACAACTGGTTCTTGAGGATCGAGATTCAGTACTATTGGGCTTGTTGCTGGATTTATTGTTGTAAGAGTTCCTGTACCTGTTGGTGAACCATCATCTAGAGAATATGTTACGGTATAATAATCAACTCAAACATTATCAAGGGATGAAAAAGTAAGTTCTGGTGAATCAATACTAAATGATCAAAGTGTATCTACTGAAACACTCGGAATATTTGGTGCAATAGTATCAACCACATAGTTAAGCTCAGTGTCAGATCCAGGATTTCCACTCGTATCAAGCGTAGAAATAACTAAATCCCCAGAAGTGTCTACTGAAATAGTACAGTCTACTTGAATGGCAGAAGTTTGAGTACAATTGAGTGCAGATGCAGTCACAGTACTCGATGCATCGATAGTTACATCAGCAACATTTACAGCTACATCATCAGTTATTTGTATGGTAGTATCAGTAATCGAGCTATTTTGAAGCTTGGTAACTGGTGTAATAACCACTACCGGAGCTACTTCATCAAGATCATTAATATTTATAGTGAAATTCTCATCATAGCTCAGTACTCCATCTGAAATTCTGATACAGATATTATATGTGTTTTGCGCCTCAAAATCATAGACTGCTGCTGCATTGAGATTGATTCATGATATAGAAAAATCAGCATCATCAGCTCAAGGTGTGTTACAAGCTAGAGCGTATGTAAGTGTATTTGTATCTTCTCCATCATCTGTTCCTGAAAGCACTCAAATAGTATCTCATATACTATTGTTTTCATCTATAGTATTATTAGTCAGAGCTATATCTGTTGGAGCTAGATTTATATCGTTTATATTTATGATAAATTCTTCTTCATAGATTCATCCATTCCCATCATTAGTTGCGATACGTATAGCGTATCTTTGTTTTGTTTCATAGTCAGTTACCGGTGTAATACCAAGAGAAGTTCAAGATATAGTAAAACTTCAATTGTCAGTATCTCATGCCCCAGCAACTAAACTGTAGCTGTGAGTATCTCACGAATCTGCATCTGTTGTTGTAAGAGAACCTATAGTTGCCGACACACTATTATTTTCATCTATATTATCGTTACTCAGAGCAATATCAGTTGGAACTGCATTAAAATCATTCTGAGCACCAGGAGTTGGAATACACTCATCTGACCAATCTACGTCAGTATCTGTATCAGCAACTAATAACCTACATATTGGCAAATTTATAGCTTCAAGATCCCATCATCATGCAGTGTCTTCCCATCTCACAAAATCTATACTAGCACCACTTGGGTCTTTGAGTTCAAGCTCATCACTTGGAGTGTTTTTTAGATTAAAGTACTGTGTTCATGGTAGATCCACATCTGGAGTAATTCATGGATATACGAGTTGAAAATCAGCTGTTTCATTGGTAACTATCACATATCAACCAGCTGGGATATCTACGTCTCAGAATGTATATGTTTTAGAAGAAGAAGCTCATACTGCTTCTGTTATAGTCCAATTTTCTATATTTACTATTCCTGAAGTTGGATTGTATATTTCAAACCATTCAGCTTCTGCTTCATTTCATGGAGTATCATACTCAACTTCATTTATGAGGAGAGCTGCTGCTACTACATTTACAGTTCTTGTGACTAAAATAGCACTATTACTTGATGTATCGATGGCATCATATTTGATTATATATGTTCCAACTCTCGTAGTATCAACCGTATCTCATCATGCTATCACGCTACAATTCGTATCGAAGTTATCGCTGCAGGTTGCTCATGGATCTGAGAAACTATCTCATTGAGTTAGATTTATAGGATTTGATCCTGTGAGTGTTATAACTGGAGAGGTAGTATCAACTACATTTACGGTCCTGGTTGATTGATTTGCAGAGTTGTCAGAGCTATCATCTACATCATATGTTACTGTATATGTTCCAAGTGTTGTTGTATCTACTGGATTGACTGTCACTATGTCTGTCGTTACATTTCCATCTTCGGCATCTGAGGCTGTAGCTCATGCATCTGTATAGGTCGTATTTACTTCGTGAGTGATTGGATTGGATCATACGAGAGCTATAACTGGTATATCTCCTGCTATCACATTTACCGTTCTGGTAACTTGAGTAGCTGCATTTCAAGATCAGTCAGATACATTATACGTAACTGTATATGTACCAAGAGTAGTAGTGTCTACTGGATTGACTACTACTATATCTGATGTAATATCTCCTTCAAAGCTATCATTTGCAGTTGCTCACGCATCGGTATATGTTGCATTTTTTATTATATTTATTGGAGTAGATCAGAGGAGTGTGAGTACAGGTGGAGTGCTATCAACTACAGTCACCGTTCTCGTCACCTCTATAGCTGAATTATTTGAACTATCATCTACATTATATGTAACTGTATAACTTCATGTTGCAGATGTATTTACTGGATTTACTGTCACTATATCTGATGTAATATCCCCATCCTCAGTATCATTGGCTGTTGATCATGCATCATTATAAGTAGATAATACCTCTACTGTTTCTGATACATTTCATACAAGAGTAATAACTGGTACGTAACCAGCTACCACATTTACCGTTCTGGTTACTTGAATTGCATTATTTCATACTGTATCAACAGCATCATAAGTAATGACATATGTTCAAAGGGTGCTTGTATCAACAGTTGCTCATCATACATTCACAGTACATGTTGAATCTACATCATCTATACAAGTAGCTCAGGCATCAGTATAAGTATCCCCTACCAAGAGAGAGATTGGAGTTGATCATGAAAGTGTTATGACCGGAGCAATTTCATCAAGATTATTTATATTTATAGTAAAATTTTCATCATACGTTCATCCATTTCCATCATCTGTTTTGATACAGATATTATATGTCGATTTTGTTTCAAAATCAAAAACAGCAGCCGAATTGAGGCTCGTTCATGATATAGCAAAACTACCATCATCAGCTCACGAAGTAGAACAAGTTAGCGAATATGTATGAGTGTCTCAAGCATCTAGGTCAGTTGAGGAAAGAGATCAGATAGTTGTACCAGAGGGCTGATTCTCATCTATTGAATTATTTGATAGAGCTATATCTGTTGGAGGATTATTAGCAGTAGTAGTATGATGAATAGTAATATTTCAACGAAATACATCAGCTCTATGTGATCCTCATCCTCCGGTTGAAGTAAAGTTGATAAATATTCAAAAGTTTGAAGAAAGAATCTCAGTACCAGTCCATGTGGTTCACCATAAATCAGTACTACTTCAATAACTACGTAAAGATTTTGAATTATTAGGTGTATTAGTAGCAACATTGGTTCAGATTCATACAGCACTATCTTTAGTGAGTTGTATAGTATTATCAGCAACCTTTGCATTACTACTAAACTCAATTTGAATCTCTATCCCATTAATGACAGAACCTGTTGTTATTCATTGAGAGGCAAAATCAAAATTATTTAAGACAATAGAATCTGTTACTTTTGCATTTCCGGAAAAATTTACAACAGAAGAAGTAGTTGTTGTGTCTCCTGTTGCATTTGGTAAGTTCGTCCACGATGCTGCATTTGGTCAAGCTACATTTACAGCTGTACTTGAATACACAGGAGATGTAGAAGTTGCATAAACATGAAAAGAAATAATAAATGGGGATAATAGCTGAAATAAAAGTACAAACAAAAGAGTCCTAGATATATTTTTAAATAATTTCATAATGGTAAATTTAAACATAATAGATTATGTTTGAGAATACTGAAAAATAGCTATTTTAAAAGAATAAATCCTAAAAATTATTGACAGTTGTTTGTATCAATTTTTAAAAAAACTAACAATTAATATAGAATTAATCTAAAGATTTTGTGAAGAAAAAGCATTCATTTTTTTGACAGCATTTTTTTTGTGTGATAATATTTAGATATACAAATATTACTCTCTAAAACAAAAAGAAAAATGTGAAGCAACTTTAACGGTAGACTAAAAGAACTTTTTGCTCCTATTACTCTTACTCAGCTCAATGCTCAAGCTGCTTTTCTCGATAGAATCGATACAAAGTTTGTAGTGAGTGAAGATGAACTCATCTTCCTTATTGAAGAACTTAAAAAAGATTTTTATGTACTCGATATCGGTGGAAAATCAGTATTTGAATATGATAGCATCTATATGGATACTGAAGATTACCTCTTTTATAATCAGCATCAAGAAAAAAGCATAAAAACAAGAACGAAAGTAAGAACAAGAGAATACGTAGATGCTGGGATTGCATTTTTCGAATATAAACAAAAACAAGGAAAATCTATTAGAAAGTTTAGATACCAGTTTGATTTAGAGAATCATGGAAAGATAGATAAAGAATCAGAGAAATTTTTTGAGGGACTCTATATGAGCTTCTATGAATGAGAAAAAGCTCCAACTCTCACCCCTTCATCAAGAACACATTACAACAGACTCACTCTCTGTAGTAAAGATAATTCAGAAAGAGTGACTATCGATTTCAATATAGAATTAGAAAATCTCAGAGGATCAGGAAAAAAGAAACTCGAAAATATGGTTATCGTAGAAAGTAAAGCTACTTCTAAGGATTGTCTCAGTCACAAAATAATGGCAAAACATGGAATCGAGCAAGCAAAAGGATGTAGTAAATACTGCATGAGTCTCCTCTACACTGGTGTCATGAGAACCAGAGGAGTGTTCGAAAATACTATGAAAAAGGCAGATGAACTTGCTGTAAAATAAAAATTGTATACAAAAAAAGACTCTCAAGTGAGAGTCTTTTTTACGTTATTCAAAATAACTATAGTCTTGTCAGTAATACTTGAAAAGTCATCTTGATCAGAATCATTTTGTCTCATGACTTTCTAACTCTAGTTTTTTGATCCATGCTTTTATATCCTTTTTGTTTGGGGCTTCTATTTCCAGTAGTGGTGGAATAATATTTTTATTATCCCCTATGTAGTAATCATCAATATCAAATTCTATATCTCAGAGCTTATAAGAAATTCTATACTTTTTCTTTTCTCTAATTTTACTCATTCCATATTTTTCTAGTACCTTTGAGAAACTCTCTACATCAGTTATCTTCATTTCATGCTCATCTGAAACTCTTATCTTTTTATTTTTTCTCTTTTTCTTTATCGTATAGAGGTGTGTCTCTCACTTCTTCCTCACACGAAAAAGCCTCTTTTCTCCATCAACTGGTTCTCCATCAAAATCATAGTATATATCGTGTATGAAGCCATCAAAGATCTTCTCTGCTCAGAGATCTTCTAGCTGTGTACGAATATTTTCTACATCTACATCGAGTATTTTTATTTCTTTTTCTATCATTGTTATATTTTTGTTTTTTCATTATTTAAATATTTTGTTTTTCAGCATACCATTCTCTCAAAAGCTCCTAAACCTAGATCTTCATCTTTAAGGACATCTGCGATAATGTTATTCTTTGATGCTTCGAGCTCAAGCATATCTTGATGTCATTCATAATTATCAAAATCAAATTTTAGTCACGGTATGCTGGTTAAGATATATGATTCTCTTTTCTTAGATATAGGTCAACCACGGACTTGCACTAATCAGAAATCTAGTATTGCCTGTTTAAATGAACCTAGATCATTAACTTCTATCTTTAATTCTTTTTCATGACAACGACGAGTTTTTATATCCTGGGGTTCTAATACTCCTTGATCAATAAAAAACTTTTCTTCATCAGGACTGAGTTTTCTTTTGATAGTATAAAAATACTCTACTCTTCCATCATCATGCATTCTCTTTCTAATTCTAAAGGTACTTTTTACTCATCAAGATTTAATTAAAGTTCTATCAGTATCAGGATAATCATAATATGTATCTTGTACTGTTCATTTGAAAACACATTCTAATTTTGCATCATCTCTTTCTGCTTTCTGTTTAAGTCTCTTAATAATATCTTTTTTATTGATATTTATAAGTTTTACTTCTTCTTCAAATTCATATGTATTTATAAGGTTATCACTTATCGTAATAAGTCCTCTCTCTTTTAACATAATAAGAAGCATGGTTAAAGGACTATCTCTGAGTATATCATATATAACCTTTTGTGTAGATGCTGGCACCTCTACTAGATTATCTGTTTTAATATCAGGATATCTATCAAGAAACACATTATAGAATCTTCTAATAAGATCATCACGAAAATAACTTGAGAATACCTTTATACCATATTCACCTATTTTTTGTTCACCAAGCGATATATTGTCATCATCTTTGATATATGTATCTTCTATATGATGAATTACTCTTCTAAATTCATCTCTTTGGATTTTAAGAATCTTCTTGATCATCTTTCAGTTAATCTCTAGATTAGGGTTTGCCTCTAAGAAGTCACATATATCTGATAATAGAACTTGTTTTGCATTCAAGTATTCTTCTGTAGAACTATGAAATATTTCTATAATTTGTGTTATTACATCTTCCATAGTTGGTGACACCGTTTTTGCTGCTCTACCAAAAATCTTCCCTAATTCAACTTGTTGATCTTGTGATAATTTATCGAGTTTTGGCATTATAAGTTATATTTTTAAATAGAATAAGTAAGAAAAGCAATATATAGTTTTTGACAGTATAAAGCCTATATGATAGAATTATATATAGTTGATTATAGATAATTTTACACTTTTATCAAAGATAAGTATGAAAAAGATAGATCTCAAAAAAATAGACTACAAAGCTCCAAAAGGGATGACGAAAGAAGAAGCTCTCGTAGAAATAGAAGAAATGAAAGAAGAAATCATAGAACTTCAAAGAAGATTTTATGCTGGAGGAAAAAACAGCATACTTATAGTGCTCCAAGGTATGGATGCATCTGGTAAAGATGGAACGGTAAAAAAAGTATTCTCAGGAGTAAACCCTCTTGGTATCAGAGTATCAGCATTTGGAAAACCAAGTGATGAGGAAATGGCTCATGACTTCCTCTGGAGGCTACATAAAGAAGCTCCTAGAAAAGGTATGATCAGAGTATTTAACAGAAGTTATTATGAAGATATATTAGTACCAACAGTTGAGGGATATCTCGATGAGAAAACAATCGAAAAGA
Source organism: uncultured Candidatus Altimarinota bacterium (assembly GCA_937999345.1). Classification (GTDB taxonomy): domain Bacteria; phylum Patescibacteriota; class Gracilibacteria; order BD1-5; family UBA6164; genus CALLBL01. The sequence goes on from CALLBL010000012.1 coordinate 24,457, forward strand.
GATATAAACATATAAATAATTTCGAAGAAATGCTGGCTGATGAAGGAACTATCATCCTCAAGTTTTATCTCCATATGAGTAAAGAAAAGCAAAAAGAAAGACTCCTAGAGAGAATCACTCTTGAGAGAAAATTCTGGAAATACGACGCGTCAGATGCAAAAGCAAGAAAGAATTGGGATAAATACATAGCTACGTATGAAAAGATATTTGATGAAACTCATACGAAGCATGCTCCATGGAATATCGTCCCTACAGATAACAAATGGTATAAGGTATATTGCGTTACAAAAAAAGTATTAGAAACGCTTCAGGAGCATGCTCCTGAATGGCCAAAACTCAAAGACTCACCAGAGCTCAAATGTAATAAAGATGGTACATGTAGTATGAAAAAAGGTGCATTAAAATAATCTTTAAAAAACACTCACGAATCGTGAGTGTTTTTTGATTAAACTTTTAGATAGTTTTTAAATAGTCCTCTATTTCAGACTCAACTTCTAATATTAAATTAAAAAGTTCTAACATTTTTTTATCTGTTATCTCAGATAATTCTTTATCTAATATTCTTTGAGGATGTATATCATTTCTGATATCCCTAATATCTTTCAAATGAGAAATCAAAGAATCATCGAATACTTTTAATTTAGTAAGCAAATCAATTAATGATCAGAATCACCATTTTCAATTTACTTTCCAAGTTGAATTTTTAACAGTACAGAATACCACTTTTGTATCTCATTTTTGAATTGAAATATCTTTTGAAACCTTAATCAACTTATATTCATCTTTAGAGCATGTTTTTGAAATAATCTGTTTTTGTCTTTGAGTTCATTTCTTTTGTACTGTCAATAGCAAAAAAGTAATAAGTCCTTCTAATATTGATACAGTATGAATAATAATATCTCTATTAATAGAAATTCATATATCAGGATCAAGTGGATTTGATTTTAAATCCAAAAGAAACTCAATATAATTATGAGTTTCTCTAAGTTTTTCTTGAAGTTCAGGCTTATTAACAAAATCAAATTTATACATTAACCTATCTTACTAAATGCCTCCTTAAGTTTTTTCTGCATACTAGAACTAGTTTTTGTAAAATTCTTTGATTTAAATTTTTGATATTGTTCTACCTTTAATTTTCCACTCATAAATATAATAATTAGAAAATAATCACTATGATAATAATAGTTTATATAATAAATACAAATTATTTTTATCCCCTTTGTACAGCTAATCAGAGCTATATGTATATTCTATTTTTGTATACAAATTATAATTTCTTTATAAGTTTCATACCTATTCTCCCCTTCATAAGATCTACTTGTATGATTTCAAACTCTACACTATCATCTTTTTTTACTACATCTTCTATATTGGTCACTCTTTCAGTTGAGAGCTTTGAGATATGTATCATCCCACTATTTTTTCATTTGAACTCTACTATAGCTCCTACTCACTCGATTATCTTTACCACTTTACCTGTATCTTTGTAACCGACTTCTGGAGTCCAAAGGATTTCGTTTATCTCTGCTATAGCTTTTTCTCCTCATGCTTGAGTTTCAGCTGTGATAGTAGTTGTACCATCATCTTCTATACTTATATCTACTCCATATTCTTTTTGAATTCTTTGAATATTTTCTCATCATTTCCCGATTATTTCTCTAATCTTTCATTGTGGCACTACCATACTCATAATAAGTGGAGCATACGGAGAGAGTTTTTCAGATGGTTTTGATACTACTTTTCACATCTGTTCTAGGATATAACTCGTTGCTGTTTCTCATTGAGCAAAGGCTTCTTTGAAGACATTCATAGCTAGTCCTTTTACTTTTACATCGAGCTGCATAGCAGTGATACCTTTTGGAGTTCTCGCTACCTTGAAATCCATGTCTCAGAGGAAATCCTCTTGCGCTTGGATATCTGAAAGTATCTTGTACGCACCTGTTTCGTCATCGTAGATCATCCCCATCGCAACTCCAGCTACTGGAGCTGTGAGTGGCACTCATGCATGCATGAGACTCATTGAGCTCCCACACACAGATGCCATAGAACTTGATCCATTACACGTCGTAACTTCAGAAACTGATCTCATCATATATGGGAAGTTTTCAGCGCTCGGAAGTACTGGTTCAAGCGCTCTCTCTGCAAGTCTTCCATGACCTATTTCTCTTCTCCCTACTCATCTCATCATCCTCACTTCTCATACACTATATGGTGGGAAGTTATAGTGGTGTATATATCTCTTTTCTGACTCAGGCATCATGCCGTCAACGAGCTGCACATCTCCTGGTCATCCGAGAGTCGTGATATTTACTACTTGCGTCATACCTCTTTGAAACATAGCTGATCCATGTGTACGAGGAAGAAATCATACTTCTCCTATTACTTCTCTCACTTCATCAAGTTTTCTTCCATCGAGTCTTCTTTCGTTTTCGAGTATATTTTTCCTCATCACTACTTTTACCCTCTTATACACGAGATCTCATACAAAACTGAGTTTTGGATCTGATTCTAGGAGTTCCTCAGGAACTAGGCTATTTTCTTGTAAATACTCAGTTACTTCTACATCAAGAGTATTCAGGGCTTTTTGAAACTCTTTTTTTCCTTTATTATAGAGTACTTCTAGTTTTTCCATCGTAAGAAATTTTTCTACTTCTGCGTAGAGCGAACTATCAGGGAGGTTAAAACTTGGAGTGACTTTTGATTCTCAGAATGCTTTTTTATAATCAGCTATATAATCAAGTTGCGCTTCACAGAGAGTTTTGATGAGTGTATGTGCATATGCGAGCGCATCTACCATCTCAGTGTTTGAGATCTCTTTTGCTCCTGCCTCTACCATAGTGATAGCATCTATAGTACCTGCTACGATGAGAGAGAGTTTTGCTACATCTTCTTCTACCTCAGTTGGATCATATATATAGCTTCCATCCTGTGTCAGAGCTATCTTTACAGCTGAAACTGGTCCTTCAAAAGGTGCTCCTGCCATGAGAAGCCCAAGAGAAGCTCCTGTGATACCCCAAAAACCAAGCTCTTTTGTACCATCAGATGAAAATACGGTAGCAATTACTTGTGTATCATTTATGATTCATTTTGGAAACATAGGTCTGATAGGTCTGTCTATCATTCTCGCTGTAAGAGTAGCTGATTCACTTGGTCTTCATTCTCTCTTCATAAATCTATTTCCTCATATTTTTCCTGTTGCGTAGTATTTTTCTTGATAGTCACATACCAGTGGAAAAAAACCTGCCTGTTCATTGAGTCATACTTCTTTAATACCTGTAGTTACAAAGAGGATATTGTCTCCTTCATCCCTCATGGTTACTGTACCATTTATCAGGAGTCATAGCTTCCCTGATTCCCATGTAACTTTTTTATCTGCTACGCTATATGTCTTTTTAAGTGGAGTGAGCTGAGTAGCATTTTTATCTGAAAGTCCTTTCATAAAATTATATTAAAAAATATTCAAGAATGTAACATTCTTGTTTTGATATTTATGATTTAGAGTCATTTGTGAATTTATACTAACATCTCAAAGCTTGAGAAGCTAAAATAAACCCATAACGACTAAGTAAATATCGTAAGAAATTATATAAAAAATAGCAAAATACACAAAATAAAAAAGGAATGTGTCACATTCCTTTTTTATTTCTTTTTTTACATCTTCAATTTCTTTTTAAAGTCCTTCATCATCTTCTTCCCTTTCTTTTTCTTCCCTATAGCATCTACAAAGTTTATATTTCCCTTCTCAGAAAGTACGACTGCCAGTGGCTGAGTCATCTTGATATGAGCGAGAACTATATTTATAATAACCATAAGTGGCACTGATAATAACATACCAGGTATTCACCATATCGTTCCCCAAAAGAGTAGTGATATCAGTATTACCAGTGGTGAAAGGTTGAGTTTATTTCCCATAAATTGAGGCTCTACATAGTTTCACATCAGAACTTGTACGGTAGTGAGACATGCGAGAAGTCACGCGGTGATATAATATGATCATTCACCAAACTGAACCATAGAGAAAAGCACCGGGAAACATACAGCGATGATAGAACCTATGTTTGGTATGTAGTTGAGAAGGAATATTAAAAATGCCCAAAAGAGAGCAAAATCAACCCCAAAAGCAACAAGAATAATATAACTTACAGCTCATACTACCAGACTTACTCAAGTCTTGATAACAAAGTAATACTTAATATCTGTTCCTATTTGCCTGATGATTCACATCACTCTGGTCTTTTCTCTTCCGAGAGCTATATCGAGTTTATCAAAGAAGAATCTACTCTCAAGAAGTATAAATATCACAAAGAAGAATATAATACCCGTATTTTTAAATATAGACGTAACTCCAGAAACCGTATTGGTCAAAATAGACGGGATATCAATTCACGAGAATACTCTCTCATAAAGGACTCATTTATCTATATTGAAAGTAGTTTCAAAAGAATTTACAATATTTTGAAGCTTGGTTTGATATTCAGGAGCAAGAGCCATAATCTGTTGAATATTTGAATTGATAATCCATGATATCAACCAGAAAATAAGAAAATATGTAAAAAGAGAAAGGAGAAATGAAAGCACATTAGGAATTCATTTTTTCTGAAAAAATCAGCTGAGTGAAAGTATAGCAAACGAAAGAAGCACAGCTATAATAAAAGGAATAATAATCCCTGCTCCAATATAAAGAATATAGAAAAACATAACCAGTCCTATGATAGTGAGACTAATAGCTATAAGCATTGAATATTTTTTCATAGTATCTTTTTAAAAATAAATTAACGTATTTGTAGAGACTTTCATTTTGAGTATATAGTACTCGCATCTGGAGAAGTAATAGCTGGGAATATTATATCGCACTCTCTAATATCTGCCAGAAAATCTACAAAGTTTCCACATGGACAGCTATTACATACAGCGTTTCAGATAATCTTTGCCGAAGAACTGTCATATACGCAGCTCTCTTGTATACCTGCAGATATATCTATAGGATCAGAGCTTTCATCTCCTAAAATTGGACATCATAGATTATTGGAAGCCCCTGATACAGATGGGCACCTATCCTCACAATCTACTATACCATCTCCATCACTATCTTTATCACATGAGTCTCATACGAGCACCTGTATAAGCACGGTAGATTCTCAGGTATTTCACTCTGAATCAGTGACCAAAAGAGTTATCTCATATACTCAGGGATTGTCATATATATGATCAATATTTACTCACACATCAGAATCTCCATCTCAGAAATCCCACTCATAGGTATATGGTCAGACTCATCCAGTTACCACTCATTGTACTCATACAAGTAGATCCTCAAATCCGATGAGAGTATCTACTTCTATATCAACTATTATACTATCACGAACTGGGCTCGTCGTAGTATTTCCATCATCATCGACAATAACTACCACTCTATCAGCTGAGGTGCTTCACTCTGAATCTGTCACTACAACGATTACCTCATAACTACCAGGAGTTGTATATCTATGCGTTACTATTTCTCCTGTCCCAGATGATCCATCTCAAAAATCCCAATCGTAGACATATGGTCATACTCATCCAGTTGGGATACCAGTAAACTCGGTCTCATCATCATTTATTTCATCTGATATATCAACCAATAAATTACTTGTATTTCAAGCATCAGATATAAAGCTCGAGCGTACTTCTCAGGTATTTCCACAGTTATCAATCACTCTGAGATATGCATCCCAGTTTCCAGCTGGAGTGAATACCAAGTTATCTATATATGGTCAATACTCAAAAAACCTCGTTCCAGTATCTCTGTTGTGAAATCTCCATATGTATCCATCTGGATCGTCGATTCATTCTTCACAAAATCATCTCACATCTGAGTCAAAATCATAGGTATCATCTATATCTGATATATCTGACGAGCTACAGCTTGAATCAGAGGTACAAGTAGATGGGAATATACTCATATCAAGAGCAATAGTATTTGATTTGATATCCGAGCAACTATTTGATTTAAATGAAATATATGCAAGAAGTAAAAACTCTTCTTTTGTTATTCATTTCTTTGGACGTATCTTTCCATCCACGAGTTCAAGCATCTTATAGATTTTTTCATTTCCATTTGTATCATACTCGACGAGCTCAAACTCAAGGGCTTTTTGTAAATATCCATAAAAAGTATACGGAGATCCATCTGGGTTGGTCGGAGATACATCATCAGATATACTTTCAGTTATTCTTCCTGCGAGTATATCCTGCATCACTCTCTGATTATCTTCTATCGTAAATACACCAGAGTTTCTTAAAAGCACTGCTATAGATTCTTCAAGTGTGATAGTATTTTGTGGACAAAATGGTCTTTCAGAGTTTCTTGAAACTCCATTTTCACAGGTAAATCCTGCATCGTATCACTTTACAAAATCCCTATCATCCGCTTCAGCAATACAATAAAAATGCTTATTATCAGGAGTAACATCAAAATACACATCTTTCTGCCAGTATTTTTCTATAAATTTATACTCAGTATGAGGTTGTATACATCTTTCACAAGCTACTTCCATACTTATTCATACAAACTCATCACGCTCTAGGAGTCAATACGGACTAAACTTCCCATCAGAATCAGGAGATATCATTCATCTCTCATAAAAAGTTTGTAGCTCAGTATAGTATTTATAGTCAGTATCTATATCTGAAAATATATTTTCAATCTGAATAGCATTTGCTGAAAGTGAAAAAACTCAAGAAAAGATGAGAATGATGAATGATAATGTGAGAAAAAGTGTTTTCTTCATTGAGTTTGAAAAGAGTTATTTTTAGCTTTATGTAGCTATAATAAGCTATTTTCATAAATTATAAAGCTTTTGTCTAGAAATATACTTGACCTATACTTATCAGTCATTAAAATAATCTTACTTCGGAATACAAACGAGGATTGAATAAACTGCAATAACGCAGAGTTCTGGTTCTCGAGAAAGGAGAAGAAAAATGGATATTCAGAGTTTTCTTGAATCATCAACGTGGAACAACATATCATGGTTACTTACAGTGTTAGCTGCTTGCATATTTATCGTAACGGTAATTAAGTCTCCCAAATATAAATCTATAATCGCAGCTATCGGAACCGGAGTAATACTTAACGGTATATGGATGAGAACTGACTTTGGTTCACCAAAGATAACCATCATTGTTGCAGTTATAGTGCTAACAATCGGTGGCATCGTAGAATGGCTTATACATGGAATAAATAATATTGATTGAGTAAAGAGAGAATTATATGTGGTATCATTATGTCATTGGGATTATCATAACAATAGCAATAATACATTGGCTATTCAAAAGATGGATTTCAAAAAAGATGGATAATTCACGTTGGTTTTGTAAATGGGAACAGGAATAAAACCTAAATGAATTATACGAATATAAAAACCCAGCCTCACGGCTGGGTTTTCAACTACTTAAATTCCTAAACAAGTGCATACATAACTATACCAGCAGCTACAGAGACATTGAGAGATTCTTTCTGACCAAGCATAGGAATAATCACAGTTTTATCAACCATAGAAAGTACTTCATCACTCACTCCACTGACTTCATTCCCCATTATGAGACACACTTTTTCTGATTTATCAGTAAATAACTCTTTGTAATCAACAGCTGTCTCAGTGAGTTCGACTGCATATATTTGGTATCACTGTGATTTTAGCTCCTCTATACAAGATATTGCATCTTTAGAGTATTCCCAGTCGGTAGTCTGCTCTGCTCAGAGAGCAGTTTTAGATATATCTGATCTCGGAGGATGAGGAGTAAATCCTGTCAGATAGAGTTTTTCAAAACCTGAACCATCCGCATTACGAAAGATAGCTCCTACGTTTTGCATGGAGCGTATAGAATCGAGTAAGATAACTTTAGATTTTTTCAATTTTTCAGCACAAAAAAAATATAACAAGAATTGCTTCCTGTTATATCATTTTTCCATCTTTTTACAAGTTTCTTAAAATAAACCAGTAACTAGATTAGAATATCCAGCAAGTTGTGGATTTAGGAGAATAAGCTCATAGCTATGTTTTGCTGAAGCTTCAGTAATTTTTAACACAGAAGTAAGTCCTACTGCGAGAAAAAGTGCCCAATGTATCACTTGAGACATTTGTTTTTGTTCTTGTTTTTTTGCCATGCGTATATATTAGAAAAAGTAAGATACATAGATATGGTACTATACTTGAGAAACTCTGTCAAAAAATCACCTTGCCAAAGAGAGGAAAAAACAATGAAAAATTAATATTACATTAATACCTTAATGATTATTAACAGATAAATGTCAATACTAGAGCCGAGAAGAAATCATCAAGAAAATTTATTATTCTCCCCTTTTGTTATATAATAAAGTTATATATAACTACCAATAAGCATATTTTTATGATTCCGGGACTCTTTTTCACATTATTTATACTTATCATTATTGTAGCTGGTGTGATTTTTTTTCTGAGAAAAAAATCAAACTACAAGAGAACACTTGATTTGGTATTTCTCCGCGTAACACTCCCAAAGAAAAACAGTGATCTCGATGATAAAAAAGAAACTACCAAGGATTTTAAAGAAATGGTAGCACTCATGGAGCAACTCCTCTCTTCTCTCAAGAGTGTGTATTCTCACAAGATCATCAAAAGACTGCTCTGACAAGATCTCATCAGTTTTGAGTATGTAGCTCACGAGCAAGAAATACTCTTTTATATCGTATGTCCAAAAAATTATCAGAAACTCATAGAAAAACAAATCAATTGATTTTATACCGACGCAATTATAGAAGAAACCAGAGAAATAAATATATTTGAATGAAGACAACATAACGCATCAACCTACCTCTATAGTAAAAAACCTTTTTACTATCCGATCAAAACATACCAAAAACTCGAATCAGACCCAATCAATAATATAACCAATGCACTTTCAAAACTAGAAGAAGATGCTTCTGCAGTCGTGCAAATACTCCTCAAACCTATAGATGATGACTGGCAAAACAAGTGTGCAAAAGCCAGTACAAAAATCATGAAGTGAAGAACTCCATACTTTACGCTCAATCCACTCAGGCTCATAGGAGGTTTTTTTGATGCTATGTTTTCAAACTCTGATGATAAACCAGATACATCAGGAGATAATAACACTAGTGCTCTGACTCAAGAAAGAGCAAAAACAGTCGACGAGAAATGAGATAAAACGTGATACAAAGCTGTGATTAGGATTATTACTACTGGAAATGATCCTCATATGGTAAAAGTAGAGCTCAAAAATATTATCAGCGCATTTTCTCAGTTCTCATATCCTGATTTCAATAAGTTTTCATCTACCCTCAGACATAACAAGCAAAAAATAATAAAAGACTATATATATAGATATTTCAAGAATCCCTTTTGGATTAAAAAAATGCTCCTTAATACTGAAGAAATAGCTTCTCTATTTCACTTTCCTCATATCAAATACAATAAAGTAGCTGAAATAAAATGGCAAAACTTCAAAATAGTAAAAGCTCCTACCAATATGCCAAAAGAATGACTTCTGATAGGAGATAATGCATATAGATGAACAAAAAAAGAAGTCAGAATAAAAACAGAAGATAGATTTAGACATTTTTATATCATCGGACAAACCGGTACGGGTAAAACCTCTACTATGATGTCACTTGCTAGACAAGACCTTGATAACGGTGAATGAATGGCAATCATCGATCCTCATGGTGATCTTGTAAAAGATCTCTTACCTTTTGTACCAAGAACTAGAGCTGATGATGTCATAATATTTGATCCGAGTGACATACAGCGTCCTATCGGTATGAATATACTGGAAGCTGCTCCTGAGGATAGAGATATGGTAGTACAAGATGCGCTCAACATCATGATAAAGCTCTTTTGAAATGAGATCTTTGGTCCTCGTCTGCAGGACTACTTCCGTAATGGTGCACTCACTCTCATGGAGTACCCAAGCTGATGAGCACTCACAGATATCATCAGACTCTTTACTGATCCAGATTTCCAAAAAGATCATGTGAGAAATGTAAAAAATCCAATCGTAAAAGCGTGGTGGGAAAAGACTTTTGCCAACATGGGTGACAGAGAAAAAAAGGAAATCATCCCATACTTCTCTGCAAAGTTTGGTCAGTTTATTACCAACACGACTATGAGAAATATCATAGGACAAACAGAAAGTAGTTTTGATATAGGAAATATCATGCAAGAACAAAAGATACTCTTTGCCAATCTATCAAAATGACTTCTCTGAGATATAAACTCTGAGCTTCTCTGACTGATACTTGTGAGCAAGATGCAGATGGCAGCGATGCGTAGACAAAGAATGGCAAAAGAAGAAAGAAAGGACTTCTACCTCTATATAGATGAATTTCAAAACTACATAACTCCAAGTATAGAATCTATCCTCTCTGAGGCTCGTAAGTATCGTCTCGGACTTGTACTCGCTCATCAGTATCTCGGTCAATTAGAAAAATCAGACGCACTTACCAAATCAAATATCAACCTCAAAAATGCTATCTTTGGTAATGTATGAACAGTCATGAGTTATAAAATCTGACCTGAAGATGGTGAGTTTATGGCGAAGTATTATCAACCTACTTTTTCAGAGCAGGACCTCATAAATATGGATAAGTTTAAAGCCGTTATGAAACTTGCAGTAGACAACCAACCAACCACACCATTCTCTATCATTCCTACTAATCCATATCTCGTAGAGTGAGATCATAAAATAGCGAAAGCATTCAAAGAACTCAGTAGACTCAAATACTGAAGAGATAGAGCTTTTGTGAGCAAAGAAATAGAATATAGAATAGGAATGTAAATATGAAAACACTTGAAGAACTCGAAAAAGAAAATGCGCTCCTGAGAAAAAAACTAGAAGTAGCAAAGTTTTGGATGAGCCAAGAAGTAGAACATCAAATGAAAAATATTTGAACATCTACAACAGTAGAAAATATTAAAGATATCATCGAAGATAAAATAGAAAATTTTTTTGAAGACATAGTACTCATAAACCTCCCGACTTCTGTGATACAAAATATCATAACCAGTGAGATAAACTACCATCATATGATGCAGGGTGAAGCCATATGATGAAGCTCAGTTATTATCTGATATCATAAAGCTATCGATATACTCATAGAGAAAAATATCACAAAAATATATAGAAAATTTGCAAAAAAACATGGATACGATGAGCTCAAGGTAAATGACCCATTAGAGAAATCTCTCCACAGAGTTGTTAATGAAGATCATTCTATGAGCATAGGAAGACTATATCACCTCATTAGCATGATCACAAAAAATGAACACTTAGAAAACTATAGCAGATGATTCAGAGCATATCTAGATAAATATCCAGCTGCAAAAAACATACTTCTCAGTACGAGTTTTATAGACAAACTTGGAAACCTCATGCGCACAGAAGTACTATGAAAGAAAAGACATGTATGAATGGTAAAGCCAGAAGAAACAAAAAAAGTAAGAGATTTACTCATAGGTGACTTTCAAGATAAAGACTGTATCATATACGATCTCATAGAAATAACAAAAATGGAGTTTTAGTTTTTCTTTACAAGAGAAAAAGAGCGAATATAATACTCAGCGTATTTATTCTTAAGACCTATACATATGAAAGTATTTTTACTCCTCCCTATCATCATATATATGATAGTTATCTTTTTCAACAAAGATGTTCTCCTGTTTCAACAAGAAGTAAGCTATATACTATGAAAAACTCCTGAAGTACCAGTAGTAGCTCTTATCACTATATTTTTTGTACTCTACATACTATTTCTCTGGTTTATATTTAAGTTTACCAACTTTTTCTCTCATCATAAGAGTAAAAAATTAGAAAAAGAAGTATGAGGTCTCAAGTCAAAACTTCTCGATGGACAATCAAGCCTCATAAAAGATATAGAAAAAAGTTTTGATAAAACTCTTGTGAAATTTATCGAAAACAGCAATAAAAAAATGGAAGCTTACAAAAAAGAAAATGATAAAGTCGTATCAAATCTAGAGCTTCAAATAAAAGGTCTCAAAGAAAAAATAGACAAAATTAAAAGAATAGAAGATAAAAAATAATATATGCTCTATATAGTAGCAACTCCAATAGGAAATCTCGAAGATATGACATATAGAGCTGTGAGAATACTCAGTGAGGTAGATATCATAGCATGTGAGGACACCAGAACATCTGGTGTCCTTTTAAAGCATTATGATATCGATACTGATAAGATTAGTTATCATTCTCACTCATGAAAATCAAAACTTGATAAGATTATAGCTATCCTAAAAGAGTGAAAAGATGTAGCTCTGATTTCAGATGCATGAACTCCAGGTATATCTGATCCTGGGTACGCACTGATCCAAGAAGCCCTCAAGGAAAATATAGATATATCTCCTATACCATGAGCATCGGCTGTCATCACAGGACTATGCGCGAGTGGTATGCCGAGTCATCACTTTTTATACCTATGATTTTTACCAGTAAAAAAATGAAGACAAACTCTCTTTAAGCGTATCAGTGAAAATAAAACAGAAACTATAGTCATATATGAATCAGTCCATAGAATCCTCAGAACTCTAAGTGACATAGAAACATACTTCTGACCAGAGCATCATATAGTGATAGGAAGAGAGCTGACAAAAAAGTTTGAAGAATTCATCAGATGAAGCGTGACTGAGGCTATTGAATACTTCTGAGAAAATCCTGGCAAAGTAAAAGGAGAATTTATAGTATTATTTTAAATACAAGATGGATCTAGAAAATACAGTAAAACAATCCTGGAGACAAGCAACCATAATAAAATCATTGGTTTGGAATAGTGTGATAGAAGTCTTTCAAGAAAAAAAAGATATAGACATAACTCCCTATCTATGATCAGTACAAATCAAAAAGAAAACTATTTTGATTAAAGCTACTAAGTCTATTATGAAATCTGAGATGATTTTACTCGACAGTGATATCAAAAAACATATTGAGAGTAAGTTTAAAAAAATAGGTATAAAGTTTTATGAGATGGAAATTAAGTATTTGTAGTATATAACACGTGAATATATAGAAAAGTTAAGAGTCTTTTACTTCTATAAAGACTTTTTTTAGATAAAATGAGAGTAGTTTAAAAACTACTTTTTTATTTAGCGTAATTATATTTTTAACCATTTGTTTATGAAAAATCGTTCTTCCCTACTCATAGCAAGTATATCTATGCTTGTATTTACAGTTGCAGCTGTTACAGCTGCTCCACCTACTTCTTATTACCTTCCCTTAGAAACCAGTGATCCTACTTGTGCTCCTGGTGATGTAAACTGTGATGTAGAGCTATCATTTCTTACAACTGAAATAGATGGAGATATAACCAATGAACTTCAAGATCTGATACTATCTGGATCAACTCTATCGTTATCTGGATCTAGTACCACTATCGATCTCTCTCCATTTGCATGAACAAATACTGACAATCAAACGCTAAGTCTTTCTGGAAGTACGCTTAGTATAACGGGTTGAAATAATGTACTTCTTAATGGGCTCTCAGTTCTTTGGTCAAACATAACAGGAATACCAGCCGATATAGCTGACGGTGATGATGACACTCAACTTACAGAGTCTCAAGTAGATTCTTTTGTAGCAAATAATGGATATCTGACTGGTGAGCTCGACGGTGATTCAACAAATGAAATACAAGCTCTCGATCTAACTAATAATATTTTATCATTATCTGGAAGCTCAGACACTATAGATTTATCAAGTTATGCAAATAGTGGTACTGATAATCAAACACTTTCTCTTTCTGGAAGTACACTTGAAATCTCAGGGGGAAATAGTGTTTCACTTCCGAGTATGACAGATACTGATGATCAAACACTCAGCCTATCTGGAACTACTCTCTCTATAGACTGAGGAAATAGCTCTGATCTCTCTCCTGCTATCGTATCTCTCCAACCTTGGTTTGGTGATGATGATGATGCTGGTGCGACCCTGAATACTGAAGATATTTATACTAGAGGGAAGGTATCTATAGGTAAAACAACTCCGGGTGCTCAACTTAGTATAAATACTATAGCAACTAGTATTTGAGCTCTAGAGGCAGGTTCAAATGTAAGCGCAGCATGAAATGATTCAGTTGCTTTCGGTAGGAACACTACAGCTAACTGAATCTTCAGTATTGCTAGTGGAGATAATGTAAATTCAGTAGGAGGATACTCAGCTGCTTTTGGGAGATGAACCACTACAACAGGCCTCTACTCTCTTGCTGCTGGTGATCAATCTACTGCAACTGGTAACTATTCAGCAGTATTGGGGAGATGAAATACAGCTACTGGTTTATATTCATTTGCTCATGGACAAAATTCAATAGCTACATGAACATACTCATATGCAAATTGATTCTGAGTATTGGCAGACTCTAGTTCAGAATATGTAATAGGGAGATATAATATAGCAAGTGCTTGAAGCTCAGCTGGTTTTATAGGTACTAATCCACTATTTGTAATATGAAATGGTATTAGTAATACAGCTAGATCGAATGCTATGACGGTACTGAAAAATGGTAACGTAGGTATAGGTGCTATTGCACCAGATTCTAAACTCTCAGTTGTTGGTCTTCCATCTGGTACAACAGATGCTGTTACTCCTGGTTCATTAGCAGGTGCTGTATGTATAACTGATGCCGGAAATATGTATATAGATACTGATGGTACATGTGCTAATTAATACTTTTAGTACTTAATCTTTAATAATCTAAATACACAATAATGAAACTATATACAAAAATACTGAGTTTCATCCTGTGATTTTTCATTTTAACACTATCTATAGGTTCGCTATATGCAGCACCTATAGATACCATTGAAAAATGGGCATGGTGAGAATCAATCGGATGGATAAACTTCAACGCAACTAACAGTAATATAGATGTAACCGATACTGATGTTACTGGTACTGCTTGGTCACACAATTTTGGTTGGATATATCTATCTCCTACTACAGCATGACTCACTAATACTGTTTGATATGATACAGAATGAAATTGTATTGGTCAACTATCTGGTCAAGCTTGGAATACAAATCTATGATGGATTAACTTTGCTGGTGTTAGCATAGATAGTGATGGATATTTCGGGTGAACTATTACTAATGATAGTATTGGTACTGATAATGCTGGAAGTATATACTTTACTAAGCCAAATGCGAGCAGTAGTATCGCAGTCAAAACAATTTGGAGACCTGAGTGCAATATGCCGATGACTCCAGTAAATCCAATAGATATGACAGATGATACCGATACAGGAGATTCGGACACCGATGATATTACTTCAGATAATACTCCTGATTTTACAGGTACTTGTGAAGAAAATGGTAACTCTATCACTCTTTATGTAGATGGTATTGCAAATGGTACGACTACTTGTTCTGGTGGAACATTTACTGTAACTCCTGATACTCCTCTATCAGATTGAGATTACGATATTACATATACAGATACTAATGAATTCGGTAGAAGTTTTCCATCTCCTGTACTTCCTATCACAGTAAATACATCACTATCAGAAACTCCTGATGATTTAGATATGACGAATGATACAGATAGTGGTAATTCTGATAGTGATGATATCACTTCAGATACTACTCCTGACTTTACGAGTACATGTTCTGGAACAAATACTATCACTCTTTATGTAGATGGTATTGCAAATGGTACGGCTACTTGTTCTGATGGAACATTTACTGTAACTCCTGATGCTCCTCTGCCAGATTGAAGTTATAATATTACATTTACAGAATCATACCCATGATTGTGAGAATCGGTGATGAGCGCAATCTTGCCTATTGTAGTTGATACTGTTGATCCTGAACTTCCAGTTATTACTTCTACAACAGATTGAGTAATATCTGGTACAGCAGAACCAGGGACATTCGTAAATATAACTACAAATAATGGATGATCTTGTACTGCTACTGTTTGAGCTAATGGTACATACACGTGTACCATCTCTCCTGAGCCAATTGATGGTGATCTCATAACTATATCTGGAGAAGACTTAGCTGGAAATACTTCTAGTAATATAACCTTCCCTCTCGCAAACTGAACTGTACCTCTTATATCTACATGAGGTGGATGAAGTTGAGGTGGTGGTGGATGATCAAGCTCATCTAGTAGTTCAAGTTCATGAAACCCTGTTGTTTCAGATCCAGAAGTTATTATTCCAGAACCTGAACCAATAATAGAAGTAGAGGAAGAGTCTATCCCAGAAGTTGAAACTCCTACTGAAGAACCATCAGAAGAAGAATCAGAAGTAGCTGAAGAGGAAACAGAAATAGATACAACTCCAAATACAGATACTATAGATACACTTAAGTCAAAACATGACAGAGATATAGCTGAAAGAGTAAGGGCATATGAAGAACAAATAAAACTACTTGAAGAATTAAATATAGATGTAAAGTGAGAATCTCTCCTGAAAGCACTTCCAAAAGTGCTTCCTAGAACTGGTACTCCTATTTCTGAAAGAGTTTCTACCAATCCAAGTCCTATAGTAGATACAGAGCTCCCTAATGCTTCTGTATTCCGTCTTGCTGGTGATACCAATACAGAAATATCTCATTGGACTCAAGTGTTAGTAGAAGAGGATAGAAATGCAAATAAATATGTGGTAGTACCATCAAATGGTCTCGTAATGCCTATTAATGAATTTGCTGAAAACTCTGCTGACTTTGATACTATGATAAATGGGAGAGAATGAAATATAATGCCAGCACTGAGAACTGGAGCTCTAGAATATCCAGGTGCGAGCACAAAAGGATACTGAGAAGTTTGAAATAAAGTAGTATTTGCTCATAGTTCATACTTTGCAGCGCAAGAAGGAAGATATAAAACCCACTTCCAAAAAATAATAGAACTTGATAGAGGTGAAGAGGTTTGGGTATATGAAAAACAATCAAACGGAACATATGAGAGATTTGCTTATGAGGTAAACGCATCATATAACACTGATGATGAAGATACATCAGTACTACTTCCATGAGAATGAAAGAATCTTACACTGTTTACCTGTACCCCTATCTGATGAATAGATGGAAGATGGATCATAAAAGCGAAATTTATAGAAGATAAGATTTCTGTTACTCCAACAGCTATTCCTCAAGTAAGTCAAAAGTATAAGCTCGCTATATGAAGATTTATAAATCGTATACAAGATATACAAGATGATAGTAAAAGACTGGAAACACTCTATGTCGTTTATGATAAACTAGAAAACCTCAAGACTAAATATGCGTCAAATACAAAAATGATGGATCTATTAGAATACATGCAATACAAGATTGCAAAAAGTATATTGGCTCAATAATTTATGAGCGCTAAAAAACCTTTCCAAATATTTGGAAAGGTTTTTTATTATGTCACTATTTAATCTCTTCTAGTACTACTTTATATTTTTTCCCGTTTATAGTGATAACACTATTCTCTGATATAGTCGTGATATCTTGAGCTTCAAGTATACTTCCTTTATAGTTACTCATATCAGCTGACAGGATTCATACAGAGAAGATAAGAAACGATATAATGAGTATGATAAAAGTTCCTTCTTTGATTCTCTGATCAAGAAGGTCATAATAAGATGATATAGCTCTTTTTACCATAAAAAAATTATACTAGTAATAGGCACTAGTATAATTAAAACATATATTGAAAATTCTGTCAAAAATTAGTCTTGTTTTGTTACTTTCATTTTCTTTTTCAGATATATACTATAGTAGAGTGCTGGGATAATAAACAGTGTCATGAATGAACCAGCAAAGAGTCCAAAGATAATAGTATATCAGAGTCATGCCCAGAACGCATCCTGAAGCGCGAGTGGAAGGACTCAAAAAAGTGTAGTGATGGTAGTAACAATTATAGGTTGCAGTCTACTACGACCAGCAGCTACTAGAGCTTCTACATAGTCTTCGAGCTCAAGCACTTTATCCCCTGCATTTCTTACGAGCCTATCGATATTTCTGTTGATTCTATCTAAGAGTATAATTGCATCATTTACCACGACTCATGTCAATGCAATAAATCATATCGCAAAAGTCATACTATACGGATTTCCTGTGATAAAGAGTCATATGTTTACTCAGAGAAGCGCGAGCACTACTGAGTAGAGTATGATAAGTGGTTGTGAGTATGAGTTAAACTGAAATACGAGTATGGTAAAAATCAGGAATAATGCTATCAAAAATGATTGGAGAGTTGCAGTTATCAGTTCAGCATTTTCTTGGTTTTCTCATCAAGCAGTATATGAGATACCATCAGGAAAACTATAGGATTCAGCAAACTCGATGAGCTTTGGTTGCACTTCACTCGGGAGTACTCATGGTTCGAGATCGGAGTTTGCTCAGATAGTTATCTTTCCATCTTCACGAGAAATAGATGAAAGACCAGGTTCAAATGAGAATGTTGCGTAGTCTCCTACTCTCACTTTTCCAATTCTTGTATTTATAACGAGATCATTGATATCTTTTGGATTCAGTTCATCTTCAAATTCTTCTACACTCAGAACTATATCATTGTCTTCGTAGGTAGATTGGATAGAGCCAGCGTTTATACCAGCTATAAAGAAACGAACTTCTGAGAGTATATCATCTGGAGTCAGTCCCGTAAATCCGAGCTTCTGTCTATCAAAAGTAAATACAAACTGTCCTGGATTATCAGCAGAAGAAGTAGAAACATTTTTCGTTCCTGGTAGTCACTGCAAGAATTCCTTGAAATCATCAGCTACCTCTTTGAGCAGTCCTATATCTTTTGAACTATTTGCATTGAGCTTGACTCATACAGGAGATCATGCTGGAGGTCAGTTTTCTACGGTTGCTACTTCGACGAGTAATCATTCAGATTTCATAAAGCTCAGCTCATCCAGTACGGCAGTTTCGAGATCAAATACTGTCATCTGTCATGCCTTTTGGCGAACTTTTGCATCAGTGAGTTCTATATACACTGTTATCTGATTTCCAGTAAGAGTGACATAGTATACTTTCATCTCTTCATATGATGAAACCACATCTTCTATCAGTGGTACATATCTTTCAAGTGACTCTTTATTTGCTCATGTTGGTCACTCAACTGACATAGTGATTATTCATTCATCTGAAGCTGGAAAGAGAGTAAAACCTATCTTTGGAGCCAAAAATACAAATGAAAATATCAGTAATATAAATGGAACAAATATAGAGAGGAGACGTGATTTTCTACTGTGCAAAAAGGTATTGAGGAGATTATAGTAATGTCCTCAAAGAAAGTCTAAGAATCTATCTCTGAGTCCACGGTTGTCATCTCTCATAGGTTTCTTTCATGTTCTTTCTGCTTTCAAAAAAGCAGCTTCTTCTTTCGAAAGTGTTTCCTCAAACTTTTTATCCTTGTGATACTCAGTCTTTTTCGAAGAGAGTTTATAGAAAAGTGCAGTTGCAAGTGTGAGCGAGAGTATAAGAGCAGCTAAAAGAGTGATAAATACTGTAATAGGTATATACGCTAGAAATCTTCAGAGAATTCATGGAAGAAATATCATCGGAAGAAAGGCAACGAGCGTCGTCATAGTACCACTGATAAGTGGACTCTTCAGGTCTCTTACTGCGAGTATAGCAGCATTTTTTCTACTGTATCCGAGTCTTTGCCTCTCGGCTGCTCACTCGACTATAACTATGATAGTATCTATTGCGATTCAGAGGGTAAGAACGAGTGAAAAATTTGTCAGAAAGTTGAGTGAAAATCACATAGCATTGAGCACCATAAATGTGATGAAAAATGCAAGAGGTAGAAGTATACTCGCTATCATAGACTCTCTGAGACCAACAAAGACAAATATCGTCAGAAATACTAACACAAGAGTTTGCAGCGCAGTTGTACCAAGATTTTTATAATCCTCTACTATATTTTCTCATAAATCCTGTGAATACTTTACTCTGATATCTTCAAATCCTGGAGTTTGCTCTAAGAATTCTTCTAGTGCCTCTTTGGCACCAGACGAAACTTTAAATATATTGTCCCCTGCTTTTTTATTGAAAGATAGTGTTATATAGTTAAATCATTTTGCATTATAAAATCATAGATTCTTGATACTATCTTGATCATATGCAGATTGAATTTTTGCTATATCCTTAAGCCTAACGATAGATGATCAGCTTCATTTTATGATAGTATTTTCCAGATCAGAAATCGATTCAAACTCTCAGTCAAAACGAAAATCATAGTTGAGATTTCATATAGTAAAGTTTCCAAGAGGAGTATTTTTATTGTAAGCTCTGAGCGTGTTTGAAACCGAAGCTATAGATATATCTAAAAGCTCGAGTTTTGCTTTGGATACCAATACCTCTATATCATAATCAGACGCATCAGAAGCAGCTCAATCAAGACCGGCTCATACTCATCCTATATCAATAGAAGCTATACCATTTTTTCATTCTATTGCTGATTGTATTTCTCTTCATTTTTGCGTCAGAGCAAAGTTTCATAGCTCTTTCTCACTATAGATAAGCGCTTCAAAAAGTAGCTCATTTCTCGTAGAAATCTCACGAACTATAGGATCGTCAGCATCGGTTGGAAATACTATAGTATCGATTCTATCTTTTATATCTGTCATAGTATCTCTGGTCGACACACCATTTTCAAGTTCGACACTTACAGAACTGATTCAAATAGAAGAGTTTGAAGTAATTTTACTGATTCAATCAATATCCTCTATCTCCTTTTCTATCTTTTCAGTAATCAGACTATCTATATCCTCAGGATTTACTCAGGTATATGGAGTCGTAATAGATATAATACCAAACTTGATATCAGGACTTGATTCTTTTGGAATAGATATAAGTGATATCATACCAACAATCACGATGAGAAACAAAAACAAGAAAGATACTTTATAGTTTTCTATCCAAAAAGTGAAAAATCATTTTTTTAGTTTTTCCATGTTATTTTTCTACTATTATAAATTTATTCTCATCGAAGTTTGATACATCATTGGTGATGATACGTAGATCAGTACAGTTTTTCGCACAAGATTTTATCTCAACATACTTACCAAAGACATCCCCTAATCTCACTCTCACATCACTAAAAGTAGAACCAGATAGAGTCTTTACTAAGGCTATGTCATCTCATTGAGTTTTCAGTATGTTTATCGGTACGAGCATCTGAGACGTTTGAATTGGCACTTCTACGTTTACTAGATTTCAGATGAGTTTTTTATCTCAGGTAAATATAATAGTAGATTTATAATTGAGATTTTCATCTGCTACATCAGAAATAGAGTAAATACTTCCAGTGAGCCTTTCTCTCCCTAAATCCACATATACTTTTTGGCTAACTTCTATCAGATCTCTTTCAGGAGCACTGAATGATAGCTGAATCTCAGGTGTGCTATCACTGACAATCTTGAAGAGAGATCATCCTGAGAAGACTTCTTCTCACTCATCCACAAGTACTTCTGATATTGTTCCATTGATAGGAGAGGTAATAGTGAGTTTACTATATTCTTTTGCTGATGAAGTGTAATTTATCTGTGCTTCAGCTATAGAATTATTGAGACTTCTGAGAGTTACTGATCTCGTTTTGATTGCATTTTGTAGGTTATTTCTTGCAGTTTTTATCTGATCTTCTAGATTTTTTATATTTTCTTCTATGCTTAGCTTTGTTCTCTCAAGCGATGTCTCTGCGCTCAGCTCTGAACTAGTGAGATTTCTAAATTGGATATTTCTATCTTGCTCTTGGAGTTCGATTGATTTGAGAAGTGACGCTTGATTATCTCTATAGGTTCTCAGAAAACTTTTTACTGTACTATCAAAAGAAATAAATCATGTATAATTTGCTTGAAGTTGAGATTGATATCCATTGACAGTTGAGATAAATGCGTTTATCTCAGCTTGCCCAAGAGTTCCAACACTTTGAATAGAATTGTTAAGTGTAATTTCAATACTATTGAGTAAATTTTTTATTTGTTCGTATCCATCACCAAACTCATTGAGTATTTCAATGATTCTTGCTTCAGAAATATTTCCTGAGTTAATATCAGTATTTATATCTTGAAATGCAGAGCTATCTCTGTAATTAATAAGAGTTGTTAATCTTTGCTCAGATCTAGTTTTCTGAGCTGTATCTCTGACTCATAAAAACTGATCAAAATCATCATTTTCATTTCTATTCTGGTAGGTTACTCAAAGCAGCCTATCACTAAACTCTATTACATCATCAAGCAGTATCAGTAGTCAGTTATATTCTTTTATGAGAGTTGCTCTATAGGTATTTATCGTCTCAGCATCAGCAGTGAGTTTGATTTCATAGTCGAGTTTTGCTTTCGCTATTGAGCTATCGAGCTGTTGTAGCCTGAGAGATGAGGAAGAATCCAAATTTCAATATTGGCTATTGTTTAGATTATCCTCAGCCTGAATAAGGTTTTGCTTAGAATCTTTTTTGAAATTTTCTAGATTTCTCTCTAACTGTGACAGGTTAAGTTCAGCATCAAAAACTGCTTTATCTAAACTGATTTTATTTGAATCATAGTTTATTTTTGATCTTTCTATTCCATTTGAAGCTTTAGATATATTTATTCCAAAGTTTCATATGTTGTCCTCCAGGGTCGCAAGTGTCTGTCAGACATATACTTTCTGTCCTGGCTTCACTGATATAAATCATACTCTTCCAGCAGCATTTGCCTTGAGATCTATATCTTGACTTGAGTTGATCTTACCTATCTTTATGATAGAAGCATCGTTTTTGAGCTCGTTATATGAACTCGTTTCTACAAAAAAATCTTGTTTTTCATCCTCTGATAATTCTGTAGATTCTGTTACTTCTGGTATGTCTTGTTTTGTAAATCATCATGTCATCCCGTACGCAACGACTCATATTCAGAGCAAGCATGCGAGCAGTATTATTATTTTTTTCATAGTTATGTTTATTGAATTAAGCTTACATTTTTTTCTGACTCTATATATTGCATAATCAGATCAATAGAATTATTCGGAACCATTCATAAAAATTTTTCATCCTTTAAGAGAAAACTCATACTATCTCATGGCTTCATTCCAAGTAGATCTCTTACATCTTTTGGGATAACGATTTGTCATTTTGATCCTATAGATCAGGTCCCACAGATTCTCAGAGTATGCTCTTTTTGTTTTTTATCATTTCATGCCATAAAATAAATTATTAAGTTATACAAGTAGTACTTTTCATACATAACCTACTTATTATATTTTTATATAAAAATAAATCAACCTTTTTTAGGTTGATTTATTAAAGAGTTATATATTTATTATTGTGCTGCTCAAGTCGACGTAACATCTTCTGGTTGCTGGTCTACCTCACCCACATTTACCTCTACTGATGATTCGTTTATAATTCTTTGTAATTCTTCTTGGTTTAAAGTTTGTGTTTCTCCTCAATAACCAGAATCTTGTCCTGATGAAAATAGCACCAAAATTCATGTTCATACTATTCATATCACTATTGCAAAAAGTGCGAGCCAAGCCATAACTTGAGCAAACATATTTTTCTTTCTTTTTTTCATTATTGTTTTTTTATCGTAGTTAAAATATCATCTATAGTTCTATAATTTGCATCCCTAAGTAATACTTCTCAACCTTGAGAGATATTTTCTATAGTGTCTCATGATATCAGAATGCTAATAAAATCTCACTGATAATCAAATCTAAAGTTGAGTTTTTGACTAGATTTTAGATATCTAATACCAATTTCTTTTTCTCATAAGTTTTTAGATATACTATTATAAACATATTTTATTTGAGAATAATTTTGAGTAAATATAGTCATCTCATCTTTTAGGTCTACTAAGTTAATATTTCCAACGATTTGGATAGAGTTATCTCATATATCTGGTTTTCTGATACCGAGATTAGAAGAGTATGGTGATAATTTAATATTTTTAAAGTAATGTTTATCATCAGCTAATACATAACCAGAGGTAAAATCAGCAGATAATTTTTCACCTTCATAACTCAAGTTTAAATCAGCATCATTGATAAATATATCATATAAATTCTGATTTTGAACTACATCAATATCTGAAAAACTAATATCCAAGAATCACTTCAAAGATGAAAATTCTCATGAATCACCCAGGAGTTTATCTCTCTTGAAAACCACTATAAATTTATCATTATTCCCACTATCATTTCTGTTAATTTCAAATATTTCCTCTGTAGAATCTACATTTGACTCAGAAAATGTATTGAGAAAAAACCTTGAAAAATCATACCTTTGTTCATCTTCTTCATCTCTGGCTGACTCAAGATGCTTTTTCCAATCAAACGCAACACTATCTAGTTTATATGAAACAGATGTTGGAATATTATTAATAACTATGTTGTCTATACGGTGATTGTCATATGGAGAAAGATGAAAAGAAAAGTTTTTACCATCTATGACAAAATTTTCTATTTCATAGAAATCTTCTCTAAGCTTAACATCTATATCCGAAAGAGATGCTTTAGAGAATTGCCTGAGATAATTAAGTGCTGCTTCTTGGGAAAATATTATCTTATTGTCATTTTGACCAAATGTCTCTATTCAAAAGAGATTTTTCTTTGTTTCATCATAATTAAATAAATAGCTCTCATAATCACTCAGTGCTAAAAAATATTCAGTAAATTGGGATTGTAATAATCAGTAGGTATTACTCAGTGATACATCATTTTGATTCTGAGATGATAAAAATCTTTTATTTTCCCCATAGAAATCCAAAAGCATATCTATATTTTTTTGAAAGAGAGTCGTTTCCTTGTTATCTATCTGGAATCTCCTGCTTTTTATAAGCACACCATTTTCTCATCTTGTTTCACTAAATAGTGCTGATCTGATAAAATCTCATAGTTTTTTCAGCACATCAGCATGAACATATATACCAGTAACAGCTCTTTTTTCATCTTCAGAGCTATATATAGCTCTATTTATACTCGCGTAATCACTCATAACCTTTAAAAGCGAGTTGAAGTTGTCATTTCTTGAAAAATCTTTGAGATTCTCGTCGCTCGATGAGAATCTCGATATAAATAATTCACTCAGGAAAAAAGAAAAATAATCAAAACGCTGTTTCTGACTCGCAGTTAAATTATCATTATTAAGTCATGATTTTACTATATAATCTTGTGAAAAAGAACTCAGATTTTCATATGAATAATTTTCATTTGTATTGTAATTCTGATACAAATTTGAAAGCGACAAAAGTGTTTCCTGATTTCAAGACAACCTCTTTTCTTTTATCGCAAGCATGAGAGCTTGCATATTGATATTGGCAAATATATATTCATAATCAGAATTGAAGGCTACTATAGAGTAAAAATACTCAATGAGTTCTCATATGTCATCATAATCATCAGCATGACTTTTTAGTGTGGATAATCCAGAAACTATATCTTCAACTATTCTTGTTTCTTTTTTATCACTTTGGACCAATCTAGTGAGGTCGTTAAAAATAGTGTTTTTATAGTATGCCCTTTTCTTTGTGTCATTGAGAAACAAATAAAAGTATTTTTTTAAAGATTTTACTCATGGAAATTCAGCTCCAGAAATAGAAAGAATTTCTTGAAATAATTTATTATTATCTTGAAGTTTTTGATCCAGATAGACTAAATAACTATCAAAAAAATCTGATGACCTAATTCAAACACCAACTAGAAACGATGATATATCTTCACCGATAGATCAAGTATGAGATCAAAGATCAAATACTGAAGAGATTCTTACTAAATCTGCATTTTTTAAAAATTTCAATCTATTTGGATTGAGTCTTATATACATGTGTGGATAGAGGTCTACATATGTGATATCCTGATTATTATCAGTAAGCTTAATATTTATA